>NZ_JASERH010000094.1:0-95983 GCF_030766975.1 Streptomyces sp. KL116D
CGCCGGGAGGTCGTCGTGCGCGGACGCCGGTGGCGCCGGTTCGGGCGGCGCGTCCGGGGGCGGGGGCGGCGCGGGTTCCTCCTCGCCGTCGTCCTGCCCCGCCAACCGCGCGGCCAGCCACAGCACTTCGGCCAGCTCGACCGGGGTCGGCGCGGTGCCGTCGTCCGTCGCCGCGGTCAGCGTCGCCGCGAGCCGGCCGAGTTCAGCGCGCATCGGGGTCCGGGGTGCCGTCCAGCGCGGGCATGAGGCGCCGGGCCAGCTCGTCGCGGTCCGCGGCGTCCAGGCCCGCCGCCCCGGTCAGGTAGATGGCGTTCAGCAGCTGGTCCGTGGCGAGCTCGCCCGAGGTCGCCCGGGACAGGAAGCGGGAGATCAACTGCCGGGCCCGGTCGTCCGGTTCACCCAGGTGCGCGCGGACGATCTCGGCCAGCTGCGCCTCGTCGGGCCGGTGCAGCCGCAGCGTCACGCAGCGGCGCAGGAAGGCGGGCGGGAACTCGCGCTCGCCGTTGCTGGTCAGGACGACGAACGGGAACGCGCGGCAGCGCACCCGGCCGCGCGCGACGGGGACCCGCCGGTCCGTGCCGTCGGCCCGCACCTGCGCGGCGCCGCCCGCCCGGACCAGTTCGGGGATCTCGTACTGGCCCTCCTCCAGGATGTTGAGGAGGTCGTTCGGCAGGTCGAGGTCGCTCTTGTCGATCTCGTCGACGAGCAGGGCGCGCGGCCGCTCGTGCGGCAGCAGCGCCGTGCCGAGCGGGCCGAGGCGCAGGTGGTCCGCCACGTCGACGTCGCCCGCCTCGCGCGCCGCGTAGAGGCGGGACAGCGGGTCGTACTGGTACAGGCCGTCGGCGAGGGTGGCGCGGCTGGTGATGTTCCAGCGCAGTACGGGGCCGAGCCGCAGCTCGCGGGCGACGGCGTACGCGAGCGACGACTTGCCGGTGCCGGGCGGGCCGGTCACGAGCAGCGGGCGCCTCAAGTACAGCGCGGCGTTGACCAGTTGGATGCTCTCCGGGGTCGCCCGGTAGGTGTGCGCGCGGTGCACCCGGTCGGGCGAGACGGCGGCCTCGTCGTCGGCGTCGTCCGGTGTCGGCAGCGTGGGTCCGCCGTCGAAGGCGCGCCAGGGCGGGGGTGCGGGCAGCCGGTCGATGCCGTCGTGCGGCTCGTTCGCGCCGGTGTACACGGGCCACTCGGGCATGGTCACTGCTCTCCGTACTCTCCGTCGGCGGGCTCAGGCTACGGGCGACCGGTGCGGCGCCCCGGTCTCGCGCGGGTCGGGGAAGCAGTGCGGGGCGTCCCACAGCAGCTGTACGTCACCGGCCCAGTGGTCGTCCCTGGCATCCGCCGCCTCCCGCAACTCCATGATCCTGTACGGCAGTTCGGCCAGGCGCGCACCGGTGACGTACCGGCCGAGCTCGTCCAGGAACGTGCCGCCCGGGCAGCCGGCGCCGGGCTCGTGGTCCTTCGCGCACCCGGTCCGTGGCCACAGCAGCGCCGGGACCGGCTTGGTCAGCGCCGCGTCGAACCGCGGATCGGGGACGGCGCCCGGCGGCCGCGCGAACCCCGCCACGTCGGCCACCCGCAGCTCCCGCTGGCTCGCGGCCCCGGCACCGTCGCACCCCACCCGGTGCACGGCGCGCACCGGCCGCCCGGCGGAGTCCTGCCAGCGGCGCGTCAGCCGGCGCAGCGGGCCGACCTGGCGGCGCGTGGGGTGGGTGACCACGACGGGGTAGGCGCAGCCGAGCGGGGTCGGGTCGTCGGGGCCGGCGGGCCAGCGGTCCACCGGCCAGTTCAGCCACTTCGGGGGCAGTGTGAACGCCACCAACTCGTCGGTGCCCGGCGGCAGATGGGCCAGCGCGTCGTCGATGACGTCCCGCACGTACGCGGCCACCTCCGACTCGGCGAGCGTGCGCGAGCCGACCGGATGGCGGCGGCCCGCGCTGTAGGCGGACACCTCGACGAGGGCCTGGTCGTCGCCCGCGCCGCTGCGCTGCACGTCGACCAGGACCGGCGTCCAGCGGGGCGCGGCGGCGGGCGGCGCCGGGGCGTCGAGGAGCGCGTCGAGGCGCTCGGTGAACCGGGCGACCGCGTCCGGCTCGTCGACCTCGGACAGCACGTACACGGCCGCCGCCCACAGCGACGCGAAGCCGCCGGGCGGCACGTCGGGCCCGAACTCGCCGACCGCGTACCGGTAGAGGCGCTCCGGGTCGCAGTCGAGGTGGGTGCGGGTCGCCTTCTCGATGAGGGTGTGCAGCCGGCCGGTGTCCGGGCGGCCGGCGGCCGGGGCCGGGCAGGGGATGCGGTCGGCGAGGTCGGGCCAGTAGCGGGCCATCACGTCGAGCGGCAGCATCCGGCTGGCCAGGACGCCGCGGCCGCCGGTCGTCTGCGTCACCATGCCGACGACCCGGTGCGAGCCCGCGAGGGTGACCGCGGCGCCGCTGAAGCCGCCCTCCATGGGCTGGCCGTGCCCGTCCAGGGCCACCAGCTCCACCCACTCGTCGCCGACCAGCAGATCGGCCTTGGCGCGGTACTCGGCGAGGGTGCCCTCGTCGTAGTGGCGGGGGAAGCCGTACGCGAGCAGCCGCGGCGGCGGATCGCCGAACGCCGCCCCGGGCAGGGCGAATTCGGCGGGCGGGATGTCCATGTCCCGGTCGAGTTCGAGCACGGCCAGGTCGCCGGGCGCGGCGCCGCCCCGCCAGCCGCCGTGCAGGTGCAGCCGGGCCCGCACGGGGTCCTCGCCGGGCAGCTGGGGGAAGGTGACGGTGACGGGCGCCTCGTCGGTGATGACGTGGGCGCAGGTCAGCACCATGCGCGGGGTCACCAGGAAGCCGGCGCCGACCTCGGTGCCGCTCACCACGCGGGCCTGCCACTTCGCGCCGTTCATGGGCGGGGCGCGGCTGCCGCCGGGTCGCTGTCCGGCCCCTGGGCGCCGGCCGGCCGTGGCCGATCGCGCTCCGCGCCGGGGCCGGCGTCCTGCGCGGCGCCGCGCTCCTGCGGCGCCCAGCTCAACCGCACCACGAGGTGGCCCTCGGCGGAGCCCTTGGTGATGACCGCGCCCGCCTCGGCCGACAGCTTCACGCCGAACTCGATCTCCACGCCGTCCGGTGACAGCGGGCCGTCGCGCAGGACGCGCAGGGCCGACTGGGCCGCCGAGCGCACCGAGTCCAGCGCCGTCTCGAAGGTCGTCGTGGCCCGGACGGCGCCGGTCTCGCGGCTGCGGGAGACGAGCCGGGCGCCCGACTCGTCGTCGGCCGGGTCCGCCTCGAACAGGACGGGCCCGGCGGCGCCGTCCTCGACCGTGAACTCGACCAGTCCGTCCATGCGTTGAGCCCCCCGTAGCCGTGCTGTCGTGCCTGGGGCCATTGTGACGCGTGACCGAGGCGGAACTCCAGGTTTCGCGCCGGTCGCCCCGCCGCGTCCCGGGGGAGCGCGCTGGCGGGAAAATGCCAGGGCAGCTTCCCGCCAGCGCGCGTCAACAGCCATGTAACACAAGGCCCTTCAGACTCGTCGGAGCACTCGGGTGACACCCCCGCACCCGACGCCTCTACGAGGAGAGGGCAACGATGACAAGAGGTTCCGCGCGACGCGGCGCGGCCCTGCTGTCGGCCGGTCTGGCGTTCGCACTGCTGCCCACGGCCGGTGCGAACGCGGCGCCGTCCGGGCAGGACGTCGTCCCCGTCCAGACCACGAAGGCCGCCCGCGCCGCCCACACGGTGACGCTGGTGACCGGTGACAGAGTGACCGTGACGGACGTCGGCGGCGGCAGACGCACCGTCGACGTCAAGCGCCCCAAGGGCGCCGACGGGCTCGTCCGCACCCAGGTGACCGGTGGACGGATCAGCGTCATACCCGACGAGGCCCGCCCCTACCTGGCCGCCGGCAAGCTCGACCAGCGGCTCTTCGACGTCACCGGGCTGCTGGAGCAGGGCCTGGCCGACACCGAGGCCGACGCGACCCCGCTGATCGTCACCTACGGCGCCAAGGCGGCCCGCACCGCGGCCGCCGCGCCCGAGGGCGCCGAGCGCACCCGCAGGCTGGACGTCATCGGCGGCGCGGCGCTCGACGCCGACAAGGGCCGCACGTTCTGGAACGACCTGACCACGAAGGCCGGCTACTCCGACGGCATCGGCAAGGTGTGGCTCGACGGCCGCGTCAAGGCCGACATGGCGGAGTCCAACGCGCAGATCGGCACCCCGAAGGCGTGGGAGGCCGGGCTCACCGGCAAGGGCGTCAAGGTCGCCGTCCTCGACACCGGCTACGACACCACGCACCCGGACCTGGCGTCGCGGGTGACCGAGTCGAAGTCGTTCATCGCGGGCCAGGAGGTCGCCGACCGGGCCGGCCACGGCACGCACGTCACCTCCACCGTCGGCGGATCGGGCGCCGCGTCCGACGGCAAGGAGAAGGGCGTCGCCCCCGACGCCACGCTCGCCGTCGGCAAGGTGCTCTCCGACGAGGGCTACGGCGACGAGTCGCAGATCATCGCCGGCATGGAGTGGGCCGCCAAGGACGTCAAGGCCAAGGTCATCTCCATGAGCCTGGGCTCGCAGGAGGGCAGCGACGGCACCGACCCGATGGCCGCCGCCGTCAACACCCTCTCCAAGGAGACCGGCGCGCTGTTCGTCATCGCGGGCGGCAACTCCTACGGCCCCGGCACCATCGGCTCGCCCGGCGCCGCCGACTCCGCCCTCACCGTCGGCGCGGTCGACGCGAACGACGAGCGCGCCGACTTCTCCAGCCAGGGCCCGCGGCTCGGCGACAACGGCCTCAAGCCGGACGTCTCGGCACCGGGCGTGGACATCCTCGCGGCCCGCTCCTCACTGGTGGAGGGCTCCGGCTCGTACACCACCATGAGCGGTACGTCGATGGCGACGCCGCACGTCGCCGGGGTCGCCGCCCTCCTCGCGCAGGCCCACCCCGACTGGACGGGCGCCCAGCTCAAGGACGCGCTGATGTCGTCCTCGAAGCAGCTGGACGCTTCCGCGTACGCGATCGGTTCGGGCCGGGTCTCCGTGCCCGACGCGATCGCCGCGAAGGTCACCGCGACCGGCAGTGTCGACCTCGGTCAGTACACCTGGCCGTACGAGGACAACGAGCCGGTCACCAAGACCGTCACGTACTCCAACTCCTCCGACAGCGCCGTGGAGTTGGACCTGGCCGTGCAGGGCGGCGCCGCCGGGCTCGCCACGCTCGCCGACTCCACCCTGACCGTGCCCGCGCACGGCACCGCCTCCACCACCGTCACCGCCGACGGCGCCCAGGCCGCCGTCGGCACGAACTCCGGTCAGATCGTGGCCAGTTCGGGTGGGACCGCCGTCGCGCACACCGCCTTCGGCCTGGTCAAGGAGGAGGAGCGCTACACGCTCACCGTCCACGTCAAGGACCGGGACGGCAAGCCGACCGCCGCCGACCTCATGTACCAGCAGCTCCTCCCGAACGTGGACCCGGTGCCCGCGACCGTCGGCGACTCCGGCACCGTCAAGCTGCGTCTGAAGCCCGGGACCTACTACCTGGACACGTTCCTCGACGTGCGCGGCGCCCGCGGCAAGGACGCGCTCGGCATCGGCTACCTGTCCGACCCCGAGGTCAAGCTCGACGGCGACCGCGAGATCACCCTCGACGGCACGAAGCTGCGCGAGGTCGGCACGCGGGTCTCCAAGGACACCGACCCGCACCAGACCCTCGTGCAGTACGACCGCAAGGCGGGCGGCGCCGACCTCTTCGGCATGGCGCTGCTGCCGATCAAGTACGACTCGCTGTTCGCGCTGCCCACCGAGCCGGTGACCGACGGCAGTTACGCGTACCGCACCACGTGGCGCGAGGCCCAGCCGCACATCACCGTCGACGGCCTCGACGAGGTGTGGGGCCAGCCCGGCTCCACGCTCCTCACGGGCGACAGCAGGCTCGCCCTGGTGAACGCCGGGGCCGGCGCCCCCGCCGACTACGCGGGCAAGAACGTCAAGGGCAAGGCCGCCCTCGTGCACGTCGACGGCAGCCTCACCGAGGCGCAGATCGCCCAGGCCGCCCAGGACGCGGGCGCCACGGCGCTGTTCCTCACCGACGACAGCCGCGGCCGCCTCAACACCCTCTTCTACAACGAGGACGGCACGGACCGCCCGCTGCAGATCGCGAGCGTCACCAACGCCGACTTCGACCGGCTGCTCGCCAAGCAGCGGCGCGGTGAGCGCATCTCGATGACGGGCATCGAGAACTCCTCGTACTCCTACGACCTGTCCAAGGGCTACAAGGGCGCGATCCCCGACAAGAACCTGGTCTTCGCGCCGGGCGCCGGCGACCTCGCGACCGTCGACACCACCTTCTACGGCGACAAGAAGACCGAGGGCAGCGAGTACCGCTACTCCGTCGACCCGTCCTTCGCGGTCGCGGGCGGCTTCCAGGAGCGCTACGACTTCCCGGGCCACCGCACCGACTACGTCTCCGTCGAGTCCGGCCAGAGCTGGCACGAGTCCGTCAACCGCGGCCCGTTGGAGGAGCGCAGCGGCCTGGTCTCGTACAAGGCGGGCAAGCGCACCGCGCTGAACTGGTTCAAGCCGGTCTGGCACCCGTACCTGGGCAGCGGCCTCGGCTGGGGACAGCAGCGGCGCGGTGACCAGATGCAGTTCAACACGCCCGGCTGGGGCGACTCCGGTCCCGACCACACCGGCTTCGGCGACCCGTACGCCGACGACAGCGGCATGACGCAGACCACCGAGGTCTTCGCGGACGGCGTCAGCCAGGGCCGCAGGACCGGCTCCGCGGCGTACGTGTGGACGGCCGACCCGGCCGAGAAGCCCTACAAGCTCGTCACGGACACGGCGCTCGACCCCGCGGTGTGGGGCACCGGCACCACCGGCCACAGCGAGTGGAACTTCAGGTCCGCGCACACCAGTGAGGACGCGTCCGCGTTCCTGCCGCTGATCAACCTCAACTACGACCTCGACACCAGTCTCGCGGGCACGGTGCGCGCGGGCTCGAAGCTCCCCGTCGGCCTGTCCGCCGAGTACGTGAAGGGCGCGATCGACACCGGCCGGCTCGGCGGCGGCACCCTCCAGGTGTCCTACGACGACGGCAAGACCTGGAAGTCCGTGTCCCTGAAGGGTTCCGGCGCCTCGTGGACGGGCTCCCTGAGCATCCCGCGCGACGCGACGTCGGTCTCGCTGAAGGCGGGCGCGAAGGACGACAAGGGCGGTTCCGTCAGCCAGGAGATCATCCGGGCGGTGGCCGTCAAGTAGCCCAAGTAGCCCTCTGAGCAGGGCATGCACGGGCCGGGGTCCGGCGCGGGAACACTCCGCGCCGGGCCCCGGCTGTTTCGCATGCCGGAACAGATCTGTCCGGCATCCGGAACGGCCTTGTGGGTGCGGTGTGCGCACGGACAGGATGCGGGCATGGCCCCCGTACTCGTCTCGCGTCGTCACGTGGATCTGCTGCGTGTCTCCACGATGCTCTGTCGGGCCGACACGCGCTGCCGTACGGCCGGTTGCTGAACCGGCACACCGTAGCGGCACCCCCTTCGCGCTGATCTCCGCGCGCTGACCTTTCCCTGGCAGGGCCTGCCCGTGCGGCGGCCCCGATTCCGAGGTGCCCCCATGCCCGAAAACCACCCGTTGCTGCACTGGTTCCTGCCCACCGGAGGTGACGGCCGCGACCCCGGCGGAGTCACTTCCGTGCAGGCCAGGAGCGGTGCCGCGACCCGGCGGCCGGCCGGCATCGGCTATCTGGCGCAGGTCGCGAGCGCGGCCGAGCAGGCGGGGTTCACCTCGTTGCTGACCCCGGTCGGGCTCGGCTGTGTCGACCCGTGGATCCTCACCTCCGCGCTCTCCCAGCACACCGAACGCATCGGCTTCCTCGTCGCCTTCCGCGCCGGCTTCGCGAGCCCCACCCTGCTGGCCCAACAGGCCGACGCCTTCCGGAAGTTCACCGGCGGACGGCTGCGGCTGAACGTCGTCACCGGCGGTGACCCCGTCGAGCAGCGCTCCTACGGCGACCGGCTCGCCCACGACCAGCGCTACGGTCGCACCGACGAGGTCATGGCCGTCCTGCGCGACCTGCTGAACGGCAAGCGCATCGACTTCCAGGGCCAGCACGTCCAGGTCGAGGGCGCCCAGCTCACCGACCCGGCCGTCGAGCACCCCGTCCCGCTCTACTTCGGCGGCGCGTCCCCGGCCGCCGAGGACGTCGCCACCCGCCGCGCCGACGTGCAACTCCTGTGGGGCGAACCGGTACCGGCCGTCGCCGCGCGCATCGCCCGGATGCGGGACCGCAATCCGCGCCTCAGGTTCGGCCTGCGCATCCACGTCATCTCGCGCGACGACGCGTCCGAGGCGTGGGCGGAAGCGGCTCGCATCCTGGACCGGATGGACCCCGAGGCGATCCGCGCCAGCCAGGAGCGGTACGCCCGGATGGACTCCAGCGCACAGGCCGCGATGACCGCGCTGCACGGCGGCACCACCGACGGCCTGACCATCGCCCCCAACCTGTGGGCGGGCGTCGGCCTGGTCCGGGAGGGCGCGGGCACGGCCCTGGTCGGCTCCCACGACGAGGTCGCCGAGCGCCTGGACGAGTACCGCCGGGTCGGCGTCGACGAGTTCATCCTCTCCGGCTGGCCCCACCTGGAGGAGGCGTTCCGGGTGGGCGAGGAGGTCGCCCCACGGCTGCGCCGGCTGGCCGGTGCGTCCACATGACCGCGACGTCCCTGTACGGGGTGCGGGGCCGGGTCCGACAGCGGCTCCGCCGCCGGGCGCCGGACGCGCGAAGGCGCCGCCTCCCCGTGGGACCGGGGGAGACGGCGCCGCGTCGGCGTCCGACGGTGTTACACCAGCCAGCCGACGAAGTGGGCGAGGCCGGCGAGGATGTCGGTGATGAGGTTCATGGTGTTGCGTTCTCCTAGAACTGTGGTGCATGTGTTGGGACTTGCACGTGCATCGCGATGCGGTCGCTACGGTCTGCAGCCCGTTGCTTGCGCACCGTAAGCATCGTTGGTCCCGAGGGCCGCACGCAAACTCTGGAGCGACGATCACCTGTTCCAGGGAACAACTGCTCCCTTGTTCGTTTATGGAGCCTGCCGCGCGATGCCGCGCACGACCCCAAGGTCCACCAAGTCCTGCGGCCTGATCCGGAGTTGGTCCGCGGTGCGTTCCGCCTGGTCCGGCGGCCGCTTGAGGATCGCCGCGGCCAGTTCGGGGGCGATGACCGAGAAGTACGCGTCCGGCGTCACCCAGGTGTTCCCCGGCGCCGCGAGCGCCAGCGCACCACCCGAGCCGCCCTCGCCGACGACCAGCGTGGTGACCGGGACCGGCGCTCCGGCGACCGCCAGGAACAGGTCCGCGATCGCCGCGCCCGCGCCCGCCCGCTCCGCCGCCGCGTCGTTGGCGGCGCCCGGGGTGTCGACGAGCGTGAGGACGGGGATGCCGAGCCGGCCCGCGAGGCCGATCAGCCGCGTCGCGGTGCGGTAGCCGGCCGGGGTGGTGGCCGTGCCGCACTGGGCCGCGTAGGCGACGGTGCGGCCCTCGTGGCTGCCGAAGCCGCACAGCATGCCGTCGTCGGTGCCGCCCGCTCGGTCGCCGCGCAGCTCCCGCCGGTCGGTGAAGTAGTCGGCCAAGTAGGCCTGCGCACGCGGGCGTTCGGGTGACCGGGCGCGGCGGACCGCCGCCCAGCCCGTGGGCGGCAGATCGGTGCGGCCCAGCGGGCGGGGGACGGGGGCGGGCGCCGCGGCCGGGCGGGTCAGCAGCCGCAGCCAGTCGCCGAGCGTGCCGCGCAGGTCGTCCGGCGCCACGACCGCGTCGACCGCGCCCGCCGCGAACTGACCCTCCGCCGTGTACGCGGCCGGGTCCGCGTCCGGCGGGCGGACCCGGGACCCGGCGAACCCGATCTGCGCCCCCGGGAGGGCGAGCGTCACGTCGGCGCCCGCGCCCAGGGTGGCCCAGCCGCCGCCCGTCGTCGGGTCGCACGCCACCGCGATCTGCGGCAGGCCCGCGGCCCGGGTCAGCGCGGACTGCCGGGCGGCGCGCTGGAGTTGGGTCAGCGCGAGCATGCCTTCCTGCATGCGGCTGCCGCCCGTGGCGACCAGCGACACCACCGGGAGGCGGTCGCGGCGGGCGTGGGCGTGGGCCGCCTCGATCCGGTCGCCCGTCTGCCGGCCGAGGGAGCCGCCCAGGTAGCCGAACTCGAAGGCGATGACCACGGTGCGGGTGCCGTCGATCTCGGCGGTGCCGGTGAGGACGGACTCGTGCTCCCCGGTGCGGGTCGCTGCGCGGGCCTTGGCCGGGGCGTAGTCGGGCCAGTCGAGGGGGTTCGGGTCGTCGGGCGGGGGTGGGGGCGGGTGTTCGTGGAAGGTGGCGGTCAGGGTGTGCAGGGTGGTGCGGGCTGCGTCTGCCATGTGGGGCCGTCTCCTGAGTGCGGGCTTCGTCGTGGCCGGTCGCGCAGTTCCCCGCGCCCCTGGGCCACCCGTATCCGGGTCAGCCGTTCGGTGTCAGTGACCGCTTGAGGATCTTGCCCATGTCGTTGCGGGGGAGCGCCTCCAGGTAGTGGACCGTGCGGGGGCGCTTGTGGGGGGAGAGGCGGGCGGCCACGTGGTTCGCCAGGTCCTCCTGCGTCGGCGGGTGTGCGGCGTCCGCCGGGACGATCCACGCCACCACCTGTTCGCCCAGGTCCGGGTCGGGGGCGCCGGTGACCGCGGCCTCCTTGACCGCCGGGTGCTCCAGGAGCGCGTTCTCGATCTCGCCCGCGCCGATCTTGTAGCCGCCGCTCTTGATGAGGTCGGTCGCCTTGCGGCCGATGATGCGGACGTAGCCGTCGGCGTCGCGGACGGCCACGTCGCCCGTGCGGAACCAGCCGCCCGGCGCGAACGCCGCCTCCGTCGCGTCGGGGCGGTTCAGGTAGTGCAGGAAGAGGTTCGGGCCGCGGACCTGGATCTCGCCGACCGCCTCGGGTCCCGCGCCGGTCACCTCGGTCACGCCGTCGTCCTCCGCGAGGCGCAGCTCCACGCCGGGCAGCGGCACCCCCACCGTGCCGGGGCGCGGCTCCCCGTCCGCGCGCACGCTCGTGTTCATCAGCGTCTCCGTCATGCCGTACCGCTCGACGACCCGCTGCCCCGTCGCCGAGCTGATGCGCTCGTGGTCGTGGACCGGGAGCGCCGCGGAACCGGACACCAGGAGACGCGCGGAGGAGAGCGCCTTCGCCAGCTCGGGGTCGGTGGGCAGGGCCTCCGCGATGCGGTGGTACATGGTGGGGACGCCGAACAGCATGGTGGCGCCCGTGGAGAGTTCGCGGGTCACGCCTTCCGTGCTGAAGCGGCCGAGGTGGCGGACCTCGCCGCCGCGGCGCAGCGGGCCGATGACGCCCAGGATCAGACCGTGGACGTGGAACAGCGGAAGGCCGTGGACCAGCGTGTCGTCGGCCGTCCACCGCCACGCGTCCTGGAGCGCGTCCAGGGTCGAGGAGACCGCGCGGCGCGGCAGCACCGCACCCTTGGGCGGGCCCGTCGTGCCCGAGGTGTAGACGACGAAGGCGGGGGCCTCGGGGTCGGTGGGCTCGACGGGCAGTGAGGCCGCGTCGACGGGTCCCGCGGACGCCGGCACGTCGATGTCGATGCGCGGCAACCCGGCCAGCGCGGGCGGGAGTTCGGCGTCCGGTGCCGCGAGCACCGCGTCGGGCGCGCTGTCCCGCACGATGTGGCCGAGCTCGCGGTCGCCCGACTTCGGGTTGACCGGGACGGCGGCCGCCCCCGCGAGCAGCGCCGCGACCACGCCGACCGCGGTCTCCAGGGTCGGCGTCGCCCACACGGCGACCCGGCCCGCACCGGCGATCCGGCCCGCCAGTGGCGAGGCGGCCCCGGCCAGTTCGCCGTAGGTGAGCGCGCGGTCGCCGAAGCGCAGCGCCGGGCGGTCGGGGGTGTCGGTCAGGGCGGGAAGGAGTCGGGTCAAGGGAAGCTCCTGGCAGGCGGAAGGACCGTAATCCGGATTGGCTGAGTGGCTGAGCCAATCCGAGCGTGCCGTCTGGCAGGCGTCCGCGTCAAGGACGTACGCTGCCGCCCAGGATCACGCCGGGAGAGAGCCAGGGATGAACGACGCACTGCGGCCGATGGCGGCACGCCCGCGCCTGTACGAGCAGGTGCTCGACCGGCTGCGCGCGTACGTCGCCGAGGGCGGCCTGCGCGCGGGCGACCGGCTGCCGACCGAGCGGGACCTCGCGGCGCGGCTCGGGGTGAGCCGGGCCTCCGTGAAGCAGGCCATCGTCGTCCTGGAGGTGCAGGGCCTGGTCGAGGTGCGGCACGGCGGCGGCACGTACCTGGTGCGGGACGGCCTGGACGTGGCCGAGCCCGTGGAGCGGCTCGTCGAGCGCAAGAAGCGGCTGCCGGACGTCCTGGAGGCCCGCGAGGCCCTGGAGACGAAGCTGGCCGAACTGGCCGCCGAGCGGCGCACGGACCAGGACCTGACGGCGCTGCGCACCGCGCTCGACCGGATGGCCGACGACATCGGGGCGGGCGGCCTCGGCATCGAGGGCGACCGGCTCTTCCACGCCGCCGTGACCGCGGCCGCGCACAGCGCGCTGCTCGCCGCGTTCATGCGGGAGATCGACGAGCCGATCGCCGAGTCCCGCACGGAGTCGCTGCGCCAGCCCCGCAGGCCGGGCCGCTCCCTGGCCCAGCACCGGGCCATCCTGACCGCGATCGAGGCCGGTGACGGGCGCGGCGCTGCGGCGGCGATGCGCCGCCACGTCCGCTCCGTGGCCAAGGTCCGGCTGCTGGAATGGGACCCCGATTCGAGCTCCACCGGCACGTAACTCCCGCTGAGGGGGCCCGTTTACGGGGGCGTGGACATCTGGCTGCTCAATCACTTCAGCACCGTCGCGCTGGCCGGGCTCCTCGTGGGCGGGGCCGTCTTCCTGGGGGTCGCGGGGTGCCTGCTGGTGCGGCGGTACGTGCCCCGCCTCAGGGACGGGGAGTACAACGAGATGGCCGGCGTCGTGCTCGGCATGTACGCCGCCATCTACGGCATCATCCTGGCCTTCGTGATCGTCGCCGAGTGGGAGGGGCTCGACGCCGCCGAGGCGAACGTGGCGGCGGAGGCGACGCAGAGCGCCGAGGTGCTGCGGGACTCCGCCGCGTTCCCGCCCGCCGAGCAGCGACGGATCAGCGCCGCCATGGGCGCGTACGTGCACGCCGTGGTCGACGAGCAGTGGCCGCTGATGCGGGACGGCGACCCCGACCCCAACCTCACCAACCCCGCGACCGTCCGGCTCTACCAGGTGCTCCAGGACTACGAACCGGTCACCGAGGCCGAGAAGACGTACTACGCCCAGGCGGTGACCACGCTCGGCGAGGTGGCCGGCGCCCGCCGCACCCGCCTGGAGGACTCCCAGCAGTCCCTGCCCATCCTGCTCAGCGTCCTCGTGTACGGCGGTGCCCTCGTCATGCTGCCGCTGACCTGGCTCTACGGCATCAAGAGCCGCACCGCGCAGATGATGTTCGTGACGTCCGTCGCCGTCCTGATCGGCGTCAGCCTGCTGCTCTGCCTCACCCTCGACCACCCCTTCTCCGGCTCGCTCGCGGTGTCCCCCGACCCCTTCAAGGAGGGGGTCCTCGCCCGGTACTGGCCCTGACCGTCGCGTTAGCCTCGTGGTGCGCCGTCCACCACACCCGCACCGAGGAGCAGCCCCCGTATGCCCCGCATCGCCCTGGTCACCTACCGGCCCGGACCCGACATGCCCGTGGACCGCGATCTGCCGCTGCTCGCCGAGGAGTTGCGGCGGACCGGGGCGGACGCCGACGTGCTCGCCTGGGACGATCCGGACACCGACTGGGCCGCGTTCGACCTGGTCGTCGTCCGCTCGACGTGGGACTACAGCTGGCGGCGCGACGAGTTCCTGGAGTGGGCCGCCCGGTGCGCCGACGTCACCCGGCTCGCCAACCCGGTCGACGTGCTCCGCTGGAGCACCGACAAGCGCTACCTCGGCGAGCTCGCCCGGCACGGGGTGCCGACCGTCCCGACGTCGTACGTCGCGCTCGGCGACGTACCGGAGCTGCCCGCGGACGGCCCCTTCGTGATCAAGCCGACCTCCGGCGCGGGCGCCCGCTACGCCGCCCGCTACACCCAGGACGAACGCGACGTCGCCCTGCGGCAGGTGGCCCGGATGCACGCCGAAGGGCTGACCGCGATGGTCCAGCCGTACGTCGAGGGGATCGACGAGAGCGGGGAGCGGGCCGTGCTCTTCTACGGCGGACGGTTCCTGCACGCCATCCGCAAGGGCGCGGTGCTCACGGCCGGGGTCGCCTACGACGAGCGGAAGGTCGCCCACCCGTCCCTGGAGCCGTGGCAGCCGACCGCGGCCGAACTCGCCGTCGCCGAGCAGGCCCTGGCCGCCGTGCCGGGCGGACCCGACCGGCTCCTGTACGCGCGGGTCGACCTGGTCGACGGGGCGGACGGGCGGCCGTGCGTGATGGAGCTGGAGCTCGTCGAGCCCAATCTGTTCCTCGGCGCCGCGCACCCGGCCTCGGCCCCCGTGGTCGCCGAGGCCATCGCGAAGGCCGCGGGCGCCTAGACAACGACCCCAGGGCCTGTCGTCAAACTCCCGTCTGCCCGCCCTTCGGGCGACGACGGGAGTTTGACGACAGGCCCTAGGTCTGCGACCAGCGCTGCAGCAGCCCGTACGTGAACTCGGCGCGGACCTCGCGCGGGGTCCCCGCCTCGTCCGGGGCCGTGAACGCCAGGCCCCAGCGCGTGGGCGCGGAACCCTCCAGCGGGCGCGCCGGAGGGAACGCGCGGGCCGCCTCGTCGACCGTGCAGGACCACGGCGTCAGGTCCGCGAGCGTCCGCAGGGCCGGGGCGGGCGCGCCGGGGGTGCGGATCAGCCACTCGTTCCAGACCGCGTTCGCCGGGGACAGCAGCACCTCGAAGCGCAGGTCGGGCCAGAGCGGCACCGGCCACAGCAGCGCCTCGCACTCCAGGTCGCCGACCTTGCGGACCAGCCGCCGCTCGGGGGCGCCCAGGACCGAGCGGTAGCGGGAGACCGCCGCGCGCGCCCGGGGCGAGCGGACCATGGCCTGCCAGCGGCGGTTCGCCTCCCGCATGTCGGCCACGGAGACGCCGAGGTCGGCGCGGGCCGTCTCGACCAGCTCCGGATTGTGGTCGGCCATGCGGCGCAGCAGCACGAGCTGGAAGTGCAGCGGGGTGAACGGCTCAGCGGGACCGGGGGACGTGGGGCGTGGCATGCCCTCCATGGTCGCGCACCCGGCCCGGGGTCCGCCCGTCCGGCAGGAACAGCACCGAGTTCACATAGCGCGGCCTGCGCCCCGCCGGGGTCAGCGCACGGCGCAGCAGCCCCTGCGACGCGATGTGCGACGTGCCGCGCTGGTGCGTCGCCAGGTCGAACCCGGGCAGCCGCAGCCAGTCGGCGCCGGGCAGCACCCAGCCCTCGTACCCCCGCGCCCGCAGGTGCTCGACGACCGGTGCGATCGGCTGGATGCGGGTCTCCAGCTCGATGAAGAGGGCCGGGCGGTCACGGGCGAGGAGCGCCTGCGCGCCGTGCAGCACCTGAAGCTCCGCACCGTCCACGTCGATCTTGATGAAGTCGACGTCGGCCAGGGCGAGTTCGTCGAGGGTCACGCACGGCACCGGATGCCCGGTCGCCGTGTGCAGCCCCTCGCGGCGCACCAGCGACGACACGCCGCGCTCGCCGCGCTCGTCGTGCGGCGGCTGCCACAGCGGCGCCGTGCCCGGCCGGTCGCTGGCCGCCGCCCGCACCACGCGCACGTTCGCCGGGGCGGAGGCGGCGAGCGTACGGGCCAGGTGCGGCACCGGTTCCAGGGTGACCACCCGGCGGGCGCGGGCCGCCAGCCGGTGCGTCCACGGCCCGTACCAGCCGCCCACGTCGACGGCGGTGCCGCAGGCCCCCGCGCCCGGCACCATGTCGGACAGCCGGGCCAGTTCGGGCTCGAAGCGGGGGTAGAGCGCGCGGGCCGCGGCCGCCGTGAGACGCGGCGGCAGCCAGGGGGCCAGGCGGGCGGCGAGCGTGGTCACGGGATCACCCGGTGGGCCTGCTCGATCCGTTTCAGGACGCGCTCGTGCTCGTCCTCGGGGAGCTGCTCGCCGGACGACGGCAGCAGCTGGGGGATGCCGTCGACGATCGGGTAACGGCGTTGCAGGCGCGGGTTGTAGAGCGCCTCCTCGTGTCCTTCGCCGTCCGGCAGGAACACCAGCGGGCCCTTGTCGAGGGGGCAGGCCAGGATCTCCAGGAGCGGGTCTTCAGGGTTCATGGGGCATCAACTCCCTTGGAGTGGTCGATGGTTGGGGTGTGGTGGGGGAGGCGTCGTGCTTCGGCATGAGCAGCAGCACGGCGACGGCGAGCGCCGTGCCCGCGAGGCGCAGCGCGAGCCGGAGCGGTTCGGAGGGCAGCGCCTCGCCGAACGCGAGCGTGCCGAGGACCGCCGTGAACAGCGCGGTGACCGTCGTGCACACCGGCACGATCAGCGAGGCCCGGCAGCGCTGCAATGCCGCCTGCGACATCACGAGCCCGCACGCGCCCGTGCACAGCAGCAGATACGGGTACGGCGAGGCGAACAGCCGCGGCACGTCGGGGAGCACCCCGGACACGCCCTTGATCGCCAGCGAGCTCACCCCGTACAGCAGGCCCACCGCGACGCCGTACTCGACGCCCGTGGTCGGCAGCCGGTGCCGGTGCCTGGCCCGGCGCTCCGCGGCGGCGTACAGGTACAGGCCCGCGGCGAGCGACGGCACGCACACCAGGAGGATGAGCGGCGCGGGCGCGCCGCCGCCGACCGCGTCCGGGTCCCGTCCCGTGTCGCGCAGGGAGAGGACCACCATGAGCAGCGCCGCGAGGATCGCGCCGATCGCGTACCGCTCCCGGCCCGAGGTGCGCTCGCCCAGCAGACGCGAGGAGAGCAGGAGCAGCAGGACCAGGCCGGAGACGAAGATGCCCTGCGCCGCGGCGATCGGCAGCGTGCGGTACACGGCCAGCTGGGCGCCGAACCCGGACGCCAGCGCGATCGAACCGGCCAGCCACAGCGGGCTGGTCACGACGTGGCGCAGCAGTTGCGCCGGGCGGCGCACGCTCACCTCGGGCAGGTTGGTGAGGGCACGTTTCTCCAGGACGAAACCGACGCTGTAGAGGGTGTTCGCCAGGAGCGCCGCGCCGACTCCCCACGCTACGGCCGGCATGGCACGTCACGTCCTTCGGGCGTGCAGCAGGAGGATCGAGGCGAGCGACGGCGCCGCGCAGGCCAGCCGGTCCAGCGGGCGCAGCGGGCGCGGCACCCCGTGGAAGGGCGCTCCGGTGAGACGGACCACGTCGAACCCGGACGCCGCCACGAACTGGCGCAGCGCGCGCGGCGTGTACAGCCGCAGGTGCCCCACCACTTCCGTGCCGGGGCGGCCGTGCACCGCCCGCAGGCTCACCTCGGAGAAGACCGGCTGCACACCGGCCACGAGCAGCGCCCGGTTGTACCAGGCCGCCAGGTTCGGGGTGGAGAGCATCAGATGACCTCCCGGGCGGAGCACCCTGCGGATCTCGTCGAGGGCCGCGTCGGGGTCCACGAGGTGTTCGATCACCTCGCTGAAGAGCACCGCGTCGGCCGACCCCGACGCGAACGGCAGCCCGTGGTCGGTGAGTTCGCCCCGGACGACGTGGGGGACGCGGGGCGCCGCCCGGCGCAGCGCGTCCTGGGACCAGTCCACGCCGACGATGCGGTGCCCGCCGGGGAGGAGGCGGGCCGCCGTGGCCGCGGCCGTGCCGTCGCCGCAGCCGATGTCGAGGACCGTCGCCGCACGGGTGCCGGCCAGCGCCGCGGCCAGGACGCGGGTCTGGCGCAGGGTGCGGGGGGTGCCGGAGGCGACCGGGACGTCCGGGTTCTCGTAGAAGTCCCGTAGGGCCGGGGGCTCCGGGCGGGGCGCGTGTGCGGCGGGCACCGTGCGGTCCGTGTCTTCGGTGTGCTGGGTGCGTTCCGTGTGCTGGGTGTGTTCCGCGGGTGCGGGGGAACTCATGGCGCCTCCTCCTGCGTCGCGTGCAGGTGGTGTTCGAACAGGTCGCGCAGACGGGCTCCGTCGCCGTGGCTCAGGAGCGTGCGCGACCAGCGCAGGGCCAGGTGCAGGCGGCCCGCGGTGGACGCCGTCGTCACGGTCAGGCCGCGCGGCATCCGGGCCGGCGCCGAGAACCACACGGCGCTCGCGCGGCCCCCGTCGCCGAAGTCCAGCGGGTACGGGATCCGGCCGATGTTGCTGAGCAGGGTCGTCGACGTCCAGGGCGCGGCGGCCGTGCGCAGCGCACGGGTGGCCGCCGCGCGCCAGGCGACCGGGGCGTACGGGGTGGTCAACAGGGCGGCCCCGTGTCCGAGTTGGGGCCGCACCAGAGACTTGAGGGCGGAGGTGCGGGCCGCCGTGCGCTGGAGCAGGGCGGGCGTGGCGAGGTCCAACTCGGCCGCGGTGAAGGGGACTTCCACCAGACGGGTACCGTTCCCGATCGGCATCGTGGCGTCCCGCGGACGGTCGTCGACCGGCATCGTGATCCGCAGGGGGCGGCGCGGGCGGTGGGCGCCGTGCTCCTCGTTCCAGTCGGCGATCGTCCGGGCCGTGGCGACCATGAGCTGGTCGTTGACCGTGTACGGGGCGCCCTTGGGGCGGCGCGGGACCGCCAGTTCGCAGACCAGGAGGCCGTTGCCGGGGCTCGGTTCCGGGGTGCCGTGGGCCACCCGCGCCGGGCGCGCCCAGGACGACGGCAGGTCGGTGGGGGGCGGCGCCGCGGGCGGCGGGGCCGGGGCGACGGGCGGCGTGTGCGGCCTGCCGCCGTACAGCTCCGCCGCCGTGGCGACGATGCGCAGGCAGGCCGGGCCGTCCAGCGCCGTGTGGTTGATGGTGAGGAAGAGGACGGTGGTGCCGGTCTCGGGGTGCTCGACCGCTTCCAGGCGGATGGGCGGGGAGGACGTGAGGGGCGGGGCCTGGGTGAGGGAGCGGGTGCGGGCCTCCTTGAGCGCGTCGCGGGTCGGTGGCGGGAAGGAGACCGGGGGGACGTCGGGGTCCTCGGTCAGCTCCCACTCGTAGCGCGTGCTGTACCAACGGCGGTCCGCCTCCCGCATGAGGATGCGGGGGTGGCGGCGCAGCGCCTCGTTGAACGCGGCGGTGAGGCGGGCCGGTTCGAGGGTTCCCGTGAGGTGCACCTCGATGTGGACCGTCTCCGGCTCGTCGTACTGGAGGCAGTGGCGGGAGATCTCGTCGACCGTGGGGAACGGCAGGCGCTCGCCGCGCGGGGGGCGGGTGGGCCGGTCCAGCGTCGTCACGATCGCGCCCCCTTCGGTGAGGCAGGTGAGGCGGGTGAGGCAGGCGGGGCGGGAGGAGTGGGTGAGGTAGGTGGAACGGGTGGGGAAGGCGGGGGCGGCGGGTCCGGCAGGGTGCCCGGTGCCGATGGGTCGGCCGCGGGGCTCCGGTCCGGATCCCGCTCCTCGGCCGCCGGACGAGCGTGCCGGGCGCGGCTGGTCACCAGGGCCGCGAACAGCGCGATCAGGGCGAGGAGTTGGGCCGCCCGGCCGAAGGCCCCCTGGCCGTCGCGGATCGGCTGGCCCGCCGCCGTCGCGGCGATGACGCCCGCCGCCGCCATCGCCAGGAACGCGATCGGTACGAGGAGCGTGTGGCGCCACCAGGCCAGGACGGCCAGCGCCGGGACGAGGGCCGCCCAGGGACCCGCGATCACGACGGCGACGAGGGTGAGCGCCACGGTGCCGAGGATCCAGCCGGGGGACGGCGGCGCCGGTGGTGGCTGCTGGCCCTCGGGCGGTTCGCGGCGCCACAGGGCCAGGCCGATCAGCAGCAGGACGGCCGCGCCGCCCGCGAACAGGCCGATCTCGTAGGTGCGGGCCGGTTCGTAGGAGAGCTTGACGGTGCCGCTCGCCCCGGCCGGGACCAGCCACGCCTGCTGCCAGCCGTCGAGGCGCAGGGCCGTGAGCTCCCGGCCGTTCAGCGTCGCCCGCCAGCCGTCGTTGGCGTTCTCGTACGTGGTCAGGTAGGTCGCCTCGCCCGCTCCGACGTGGACCTCGCGGCGGTCGCCGAGCCAGTCGTGGATGGCGAGGTCGCGGGTGGTGGGGGTGACGGCCTTCGTCGCGGTGGCGGTGCTCCGGGTGAGGGTGATGTCGGTGAGGGCGAGCGCACCGTCCGCGGCGGAGGTGAGGGTGTGGGTGCCCGCCGGGAGGGTCAGCCGGTCGCACAGGGTGATGTCCACGGGGCGGCGCTCGGTGAGGTCGCGCACGGTGCCGCGGGCCGAGGTGCGGTGGCGGGTGCCGTCGATGGTGACGGTGGGGCCCTTGCCGCAGGGGAGGGTGAACTTCCGCTCGGGGTCCGGCTGTTCGACGCGGTACTCGTCGAGGGCCGGGAGGTAGGCCTCCGTCAGTCCCACCGGGAGCTGGAGGTCCTCGTCGGCCACCGGGTTGTGGACCTTGAGGGGCGCGGACTCGGTGATGGTGACGTCCAGGCGGTCGGTGGTGATCGGGTCGAAGTGGGCCACGCCGTTCTCGTCCACGCCCGCCTGGGCCGCGCCGTCGGGGCTGCTGATGTCGATCTTCTCGGGGCGGGTGGAGAGTCCTCCGGC
The DNA here is from genome assembly GCF_030766975.1 of Streptomyces sp. KL116D. Lineage (NCBI taxonomy): Bacteria > Bacillati > Actinomycetota > Actinomycetes > Kitasatosporales > Streptomycetaceae > Streptomyces > Streptomyces sp. KL116D. The sequence goes on from NZ_JASERH010000094.1 coordinate 20,578, forward strand.
CGCCGGGAGCACGATCTCCGACACCTCCTTCTTGCCCGGCCAGCGCAGGTGGATGGTGGGCTCGTCGCCCGCGATCCAGGCCGTCGTCAGATCGCCGTCGGTGAGGTTGCGGGCGGTGGTGCCGGTGCCCAGACGGGCGGTGGAGTCGGCGGTCGCCGTGATCCTGCGCCGCTGGTCGGGCGCCACGTCGTAGAGGAGCTTGTCGAGGGCCTGAGTGGGCGTCGGCCTCGCCGTCGCCCTGAACGTGTACGGGGACGAGCCCGTCGTCTCGAAGGTGCGGTTCAGGGACGCCTCGGTGTCCGTGAGCGTGAGGGCGCCGTCACCCGAGGCGCGGTGGAAGACGAACTGACCGGCCTCGGTGGAGTCGGCCGGGAGCCGCAGGGAGCGGGCCACCCGGACGCCGGGGACGTCGATGCCGGAGAACCCCGCACCCGTCAGACCGGGGCGGGTCTGCTGGGTGTCGAGGATCGTGACCTTCAGCCACTTCGCGGTGCCGGCGGGGGCCCTGACCTTCTGCGGCTTCCCGTTCGGCTGGAGTCCGGCGGTCGTCGAGCCCTTGTCCGTCTCGATCCTGATGCGGGTAGGGGCAGCCCGTACGGCGTCCTGGGGGAGCGGCGTCACCCGGAGCTCGGCCGGGATCGTGGTCGGCCCGGTGAAGTCGACGCGGACCCATTCGCCCTTCGGCGAGTCGGGCGCGCCCTCCGCCCACGCCGTGTCCGGGTCGCCGTCGAAGGCGTGCACCGGGTCGAACTGCGGCAGGTGCAGCAGCCAGTTGCCGCTGGAGGACGCGGTGACCGAGCGGGCACCCTCGATGCGGGCCGTCGTCTGGTGCGTGACGCCCTCGGTGGGGAGGATCTGCTTCGGCTTCTCGCCCGGGTTCTCGGACGCGTTCGGGCTGTTGCGTTCCGTGGGCGTGTACGGGTACGAGGTGTTGGTGTTGACCAGGCCGAACCGGGTGTCGGCGCGGCGCAGTCCGTCGGCGGCCGTGCGCAGGTCGGGGGTGCCGGTGCCGGGGTGGTTGTCGCCGGTCAGGACCGCGGGGCGGTCGCGGAAGGCCGGGTCGGCGGAGAGCCGCAGCAGGGACTCGGGGCCGCCGCTCACCTCGGCCGTGTTCCGCACCGGCAGGAGGCCCGCCTGGCCGGGGCGGTGGGTGTCCGCCCGGGGCGCGTAGATCTCGACGGCGCGCTGGCGCGGGTAGAGGCCCTCGATCTGCACGGGCGTGTTCTCGGCGATCCGGCCGCCGGTGACGACCGGCCCGAAGCCGGTGACCCGGTGGAAGCCGGACTCGGTGAGGGTGCGTTTCACGGTGGCGGTGGGGACGTGGCCGAACTGGTCGGGGTCGAGGTCGTTGCGGACGACGACGTAGTGCAGTCCCGAGCGGCTCAGATAGTCCTGGAGGCCCGGGACCCGGACGCCCGACATGAGGGCCTGCTCGACCTCGTCCAGGGCGCGGCGGTTGCCCGCCGTGCCGAACGGGACGAAGTCGCGCTGCGCCCAGCGGGAATCGGCCAGCACGTCCAGGGGCTGGTCGATCGGGGAGCCCCAGGTGTAGATGCCGTGGGCCGTCGCCGGGACGACCAGGGCGCGGGAGTCGGGCGAGTACGTGTGCAGCCAGTCCGCCGTGGTCTTCCAGTAGGTGGGGAGCTTCTGGAAGGAGCCGGGCTGCAGTATCGAGCCGTTGAGGTGGGGCCAGGCGAGGCCGGGGAGGACGAGGATCGCCGCGATGAGCGGGGCGTGCCGGCGGGCCCGCAGCGGGCGGGTGCCCCGGCTCTCCATGGCGAGGCCGGTGAGATGGGTGAGACCGAGCGCGAGGGCCAGCGCGATGCCCGTCTCGAACTTGTAGATGTTGCGGAACGGGGCCAGGCCGCCGTCCAGCCACGACTGGACCGTCTCGTGGAAGGGGGCGCCGAGCGCGCCCCCGTACCCGGCGAGCGTGACGAGCGCGGCCGTCAGCACCGTGAGCACCAGCCAGCGGCGCTCCGGCAGGTCGCGGCGGGCCAGGCCCGCGAGGCCCAGCGCGGCGGCCAGGGCCGAGCAGACGATGGTGACCGCGGCGGTCGCCACCGTCCAGCCCGCGGGCAGCCAGGCCTCCCCGAGGTGGAGGTACGCCACCCAGTTGCCGGCGCCGCGCAGCGTCTCCGTCGCCGCCATCGTCTCCGTCGTGGTCTGCGAACTCTCCACGTACGGAAGAAAGTTCTCGCCGTGGATGCCGAGGAGGAGGAGCGGGATCACCCACCAGACCGTCGCCAGGACGACGGCGGGGATCCACCACGTGATCTGTTGGCGCTTGCGGGGGGACGGCGCGCGCGAGAGCAGATAGAGACCCACCGGGAGGAGTGAGGCGAGTGTCGCCGCCGCGTTGACGCCGCCCATGAACGGAATCAGGAGCGCCGAGCGGACCGCCGAAATGCGCGCGCTGGTACGGGGGTTGGTCAGCGGCAGCAGGACCCAGGGCAGGAAGGCGCCCGGCAGCGCCGCCGCCGACGTCGAGCCGATGACGATCGTGAACGTCGGCCACAGCGCGTACGTCACCGCACCGAGCAGCCGGCTGCGCGGCGTGCCGATGTCCAGGCGCTCCGCCAGCCGCAGCGCGCCCCAGAAGGCGACGGTCACCACGATCGACAGCCACAGCCGCTCGGCCAGCCACACCGGCAGCTGGAGGAGGTCGGCCAGGGCGTAGTACGGCAGCATCGGGAACGCGTAGCCGATGTACTGGTCGGCGATCCCGCCGAAGCCCGCCCGGTCGTGCCACAGCTCCCCGAGGTCGCGCAGGAACTGCCACGGGTCGAGCGCGACGCCGAGCTTCGTCTCGAACGTCATGCGGCCCGGTTGCACCGCGCAGAACGCGACGAACAGCACGGCCCAGAACGCGAACAGCCAGCGGCGCGAGCGCGGACCCGGCCCGGGGTCCGGGTTGGTCGCCGCGGCGGGTGGAGCCTGGACCATGGTCGTCATGGGGGACACCGCCTGAGGATGAGGAGGAGGTTCCAGGTGGCGAACTCGCGCACCCCGGGGAGCCGCGCGACCGTCTCGGTGAGGAACGGCCAGTAGCGGGAGCGCGCCGAGACGACGGTGACGTCGTCGCGGCCGCGGACATGGCGCAGCGTCGGGCCGATGTGGTGGGCGAAGAGGTTCTCGCCCAGGGTGTGCTTGGGGGCCCGGCCGGTGCGGCGCCGGTAGCGGGACTGCGCGCGGCCGGCGCCCAGATAGTGCCAGGGCGCCCACTCGTGACCGCCCCACGGCGAGAACCAGTTGGTGAACGAGACGTAGATCAGACCGCCGGGCCGCGTCACCCGCACCAGCTCGCTCAGGAACGTGTCCCGGTCGGCGACGTGCTCCAGCACGTTCGAGGAGAACGTCACGTCCGCCGACGCGTCGGCCAGCGGCAGCAGATAGCCGTCGGCCACCACCGTGGCCTGCGGCGGACTGCTGCCCAGCTCCCGGGTGTCCGGCTCGAAGAGGATGCCCTGGGCGCCGCGCGCCCGGAACTCCCGGGTGAAGTGGCCGCTGCCGCCGCCGACGTCCACGACGACCTTGCCGGCCACCTTCCCGTACGCCTCCACCTGGTCGGCGGCGTCCCGGGCGAGCAGCGCGTAACACGTCTCGGGGTCGCGCTGCTCGCGCAGGAACGCGCGGAAGAGGGTGAGCGAGCGCTGGAACGACGGGTCCTTGAACCCGGCCGGGGGCGTCATGGCGCCCAGCCCCTCACCGCCTCCGCGGCCACCGCTCTGAACTGCCGCACGGTGTGCGCCCATCGGTAGCCGGCCGCCCGTTCCTCGGCCGCCTTGCCCATCAGCTCGCGGCGGTGCGTGGACAGGGCGAGCGTGCACCAGGCCGCCGCGAACGACGACTCGCCGTGCGCGAGCAGACCGGTCGCCCCGTCCTCGACGGAGTCCCGCACGCCGGGCACGTCGAAGCCGACCGCGGGCGTGCCGCGCGCCGCCGCCTCGGTGATGACCAGGCCCCAGCCCTCGACGGCCGAGGGGTGCAGCAGCAGCCAGGCCTCGCAGAGCAGCCGGTGCTTCTCCGCCTCGGAGACGTGTCCCCTGAACTCGACGCCGGGACCGGCGAGTTGACGCAGTCTCTCGCCCTCCGGGCCCTCGCCGACGATCACCAGCCGGCCGCCGGTGACCGGGCGGACCCGTTCCCACAGCCGCAGCAGCAGATCGATCCGCTTGTACTCGACCAGGCGGCCCATCGCGAGGAACAGCGGCTCGGCGGAGCGGTCGGCGCGCGGACCCGGCTCCTCGACCCCGTTCGGGACGAGCCGGATGCGGTCCCGGTCCACGCCGATGGCGTGCAGGGCGGTCGCCGTCGACGGCGAGACGGCGACGAGCAGGTTGCGGCGCTGGGCTCCGGACAGGGCCCAGTGCTCGAGTCTTCGGCCGAGGTGGGCCGCGGGCGCCAGTGGTCCGCGCAGCCGCATCCGCCACAGGTCCGTGTGGACGTGGTTGACCAGGCAGAGCGTCGGGCCGTGGTGCCAGAGCGGGGCGAGGTACGGCATGCCGTTGCACACCTCCACCAGCAGGTCGCAGTCGCCGACCTGGCGGGCGAACGCCGAGCGGGCCCGCAGGAAGTGGGCGGTCTGCCCGCCCGCCGACACGACCCGGTAGTCCCGGAAGGCGCCGCACCCGGCGGGGCCGCCGCACAGCAGGGTCACCTGGTGGCCCTGGCGGGTCAGCCCGTCGGCGAGCCGGTCGACGAGGAGTTCGGAGCCGCCCGCGGCCGGATTGCCGAGGTCGCGGTGGGCGAGGAAGACGATGCGGCGCGGTGGTGGGGGACCGGCCGGCGGGGGCTGCGCGCCGGCCGGCGACGCGGTGCGCAGCGACAAGGGCACGTGCTGGGGCATCGGTGCTCCAACTCGTCTCAGGGTGCGGAACCGTGGGGGGCACTTACGGGGACTGCGGTGCACTTGCGGGAACGTCGGGGAAGCGCGGAACTGTTGAAAGCCGTACTGGTGGGTACTGTGCCGGGGCTGTGTTCGGACTGTGCACGGGGTGGGGTGGCACAGTTTTCGCCGCGCTGTTCGATGCGGCTACTCACCCGCGTGACAAGTTTCGGGCTTTCCCGAGCTGACGTACCGTCACATCGTGGACGTTTCCAGGGTCGTCGGGGACGTATCGGGATCCGGACGCGTCTGCCCTTCGGGCTCGCCGCGGCCACCCCTGCCCCGGACGACCAACACCGTCCCGGCCACCACGAGCAGCGCACCGAGCGCTCCCGCCCCGATCGGCAGGACCGTGCCGAGCAGCGTGAGCCGGTCGTTGTCGTCCTCGGCCAGCGCCACCTGGGCGCGCTGCGTGGCCGGGGTGAACGCGATCCGCTCGCTGTCCAGGAGCACCACCGCGTCCTTCGCCGAACCCGGTGCCCGCAGCGTCTTGCGCGGGCCGATCGCCGCGTTCAGGACCCGGCCGGTCAGCGGGTCGACGACCAGCTCGACGCCGTGGTTGGCGTACCACTCCTCGGCGAGCACCTGGCTCTGCTTCGGCCGGCCCACGAGCCGGCCCGGCACCAGCCGGGAGCCGGTGCGGGCGGGCGCCACCGTGCCGGTGAAGCGGTAGCCCTCGTAGCCCTGGACCCGGGCCGTGCCGCTGAAGCGGAGCGGGACCGTCGCGCCGAGGGTGTTGTCCCACCAGGTGTAGGTGCGCTTCTCCACGTGGAAGGGGAACTTCAGGTACGCCTCGCCCTCGAAGGCGGGCTGTTCGCCGCAGCAGTGCACGGGCTTGTTGGTCTTCCGGTCGGTGACCCAGCGCTCCAGGGTCCACTGGAGCGCGTCGTGCGGGTCGGCCGCGGGCAGCGACGCGGTGGTGTCCACCGACGTCGTGACGTCCCACACGGCACGGCCGCTGCGCTCGCTCTCGGCGACGTCGCCGCGGACCTGACGGGTGATCGTGATGCGCTGATCGTCGACGGTCTCGATCTTTTCGGTGTCGAAGTAGCTGCCGTTTCCGGTGAAGACGGTCGTGGTGTCCGTGTCGATCGGGGTGCGTTCGGCGCGGGGCTCCACGTACCAGGCGAGCAGCCCGGCGAGCACCAGCAGGAACGTACCGAGACCCACGCAGAGCAGGGAGAAGGGCGAGGTTGTCCGGCGCATCCGGCACTCCTGGGGGGAAGGGCACCACGGTCCGCCCGTGGTCTGCCGGTCATGGGCCGGGAACCGTAGACGCACTCTTGACGAGGTGTCAATCCACTGCCAACACTGGGGACTTGCCGGAACACACAGGGTGGGGACCGACCTCAGCACTCCGCTTTCACCATGGACGAGAGGCTGACCCTGCGATGAACCGACTGCTCGCCGCCGTGCTCTGCGCGGCCACCGGGGCGGCGCTCGCCGTCGCCGCGGCCTTCGGCGTGCTCGCGCTGATCGACGCCACGCCCGATCAGCCCAACACCCCACTCCTGACCTACGAGACGCCCGGGCAGGGGCGCTGAGCCGTGCCCACCACGACACGATCCGCCTGGTGCGACGTGCCGCGCCTCCAGGTCAAGCAGTTCGCCGCGCTCGCCATGGAGGAGGCGCCCCGGCTCGCCGAGGACATCCTCGACGAGATCCGCCGCGAGTACCCCCAACTGCCGCTGATCCTCGACGAGTCGGGCGAGCCGATGGCCCTGGTCGGCATCCGGCGCGCCATCGAGGGTTTCGTCCGGCGCCTCACCGACGTCTCGGGCAGCACCGTGACCGAGGGCCAGCCCCCGTCCGTCTTCCAGGAGTTCGGACGCGGCCAGAGCCTGCACGGGCGCAGCCTCGACGCGCTCCAGGCGATGTACCGGCTCGGCGTGAAGCTCGCCTGGCGCCGCCTCGCCGACATCGGCCAGCGTCTGCGCATCCCGCCACCCGCCATGTACGAACTCGCCGAGTCCGGCTACGAGTACCTCGACGGCCTCGTCGACCAGTCGGTCCGCGGCTACGCGGAGGCCGCCGCCCGGCAGGCCGGGGAACGGCTGCGCCAGCAGCGCAAACTGATGGCCCTGCTCCTGGAGGGCCAGCCCGCCGTCGCCCCGCCCGACCCGGTCAAGGCCCTCACCGAGCGGGCCGCCCGGATCGGCTGGCCGGTGCCCGACCGGGTCGCCGTCGGCGTGCTGCTGCGGCCCGCGCGGGACGCGGTGGCCCCCGCGGTCGGCCCCGACGTGCTGCTCGACATGGAGACGGAGCGCCCCCGCCTCGTCGTCCCCGACCCCGACGCGGCGGGCCGTCCCGAACTGCTGCGCCGCGCCCTGTCCGGCTGGACCGGCGCCGTCGGCCCGGCCGTCGCCCTGGCCGAGGCCGCGAAGTCGCTGCGCTGGGCCGAGGCGGCCGTCACCCTCATGGAGCGCGACCTCTTACCCGCCGCCGGGGTGCTGCGCTGCACCGAGCACACCCAGGCCCTCGTCCTGCTCCAGCCCGAGGAACTCGTCGACGACCTCGCCCGGCGGGCCCTCGCCCCCCTCGGCCACTGCGGCCCCACCCACGCCCGCCGGCTCGCCGAGACGCTGCTGGCCTGGCTGGAGACCCGCGGCGGCGCCCCCGAGGTCGCCGCCCGGCTCGGCGTCCACCCGCAGACCGTCCGCTACCGGCTCCGCCAGATCCGCGAGCTGTGGGGCGACGAGGTGGACGACCCGGACCGCCGCTTCGAGCTGGAACTGGTGCTGCGGGCCCGCCGGCTCCGCGGCGAGCTGGGGCCGCCTTGACCGGCCGGACACCGCTCCGACCGCCGGGACCAGGGGCTTTCACCACCCCATTGCCCGGTCAACCCCACTGTGCGTAGCCTATGTTCGCGATACCGACCGTCTGTTGAAATATCGAACATAGGGAGGGGGCCGGTCGTGGGACGCCTCGTACCCGCCGTGACCCGGGCTCTGGACATACTGGAGCTCTTCCTGGACGGGGACGGCACGCTGTCCGCCCCCGACATCGTCCGCAAGCTACAGCTCCCGCGCACCACGGTCCACGAGCTCGTCACCACGCTCGCCGCCCGTTCGTACATCGTGCAGGTCCCCGGCCAGCCCGGCCGCTACCGCCTGGGGGTGCGCCCGTACCAGCTCGGCAGCCGGTACGCGGAGCAGCTCGACCTCGCCGCGGAGGGGCAGCAGGTCGCCAGGACCGTCGCCGAGACCTGTGACGAGACGGTGCACGTCGCGATCCTGGAGGGCACCGACGTCATCTACATCGCCAAGGTCGACTCCACGCACGCGGTGCGCATGGTCTCCGCCGCGGGCCGCCGGCTGCCGGCGCACTGCACCTCCGTCGGCAAGATGCTCCTCGCGTCGCTGCCCGAGACCGAGCTGGCAGCGCGGATCCCGGACGACGCCGACCTGATCGCCATGACGGCGAACTCGATCACCGACCCGGCCGCTCTGCGCACCCATCTGTCCGGCATCCGCGAGCGCGGCATCGCCGTGGAGAGCCGCGAGTCGAACACGGACGTGTCCTGCGTCGCCGCGCCCGTGCGCGACCGCACCAACCGGGTCGTCGCCGCGCTCTCCATCTCCGTGCCGATGATCCGCTGGAGCGACGCCCGCGAGGACGAGCTCGCCCAGCTCGCCGCCAAGGGCGCCGCCGACCTGTCCGAGCGGCTCGGCCACCGGGGCACGCCGTGAGGGCCGAGCAGGCGGTGCGCGAGTCCGCCGAGCTCGGCGAGGGCCCGACCTGGGACCCGGTCGGCGGCCGGCTCATCTGGGTCGACATCCTCGGCTCGCGCGTCCACACCTACGAGCCCGGCAGCGGCCGCCGCACGGTGCTGGCCACCGAGCAGCACGTGGGCGCCGCGAAGCCGCGCACGGACGGCGGCCTGGTCGTCAACCTCCGTGACGGCGTGGGCGGTTACGCGCCCGACGGCACCTTCGGCTGGCTGCACCGCGATCCCGTCCCCGGCCGCAGGGGCAACGACGCGGCGGTCGCGCCCGACGGATCGCTCTGGGCGGGCTCGATGGCGTACGACGAGACGCCGGGCGGCGGCAACCTGATCCGCCTCGCCCCGGACGGCACGGCCACCACCGTCCTCGACGACGTCACCGTCTCGAACGGCACGGGCTGGAGCCCCGACGGGAAGCGCATGTACTACGTCGACACCCCGACGCGGCGCATCGACGTCTTCGACGTGGACGGCGAGCACGTGAGCGGGCGACGGGAGTTGGCGACCGTCGAGGAGGGCGCGGGCTTCCCCGACGGCCTCACGGTCGACGCGGACGGCTGTGTGTGGGTCGCCCTGTGGGACGGCGGGGCGCTGCGCCGCTACACGCCGTCCGGCACGCTCGACCGGGTCGTCCCGCTGCCCGTGCGCCGCCCGACGGCCTGCGCGTTCGGGGGCTCCGACCTGCGTGACCTGTACGTCTCGTCGGCCCGGGTGGGCCTGGATCGGCCGACTCCCTTGGAGGGCTCGCTGCTGGTGTTCCCCGGTGCGGGGCAAGGGCTGTCGCAGCCCCGCTTCGGGTAGCCCCTCGGGGGCGCGGGGGACCGCGCGCCCAGCCGCGACGAAGGCCGCGGACGCGTCTGCTCGTCAACCGGCAGATGTGTCCGCGGCTTTTCCGTGGCCGAGGGCGGTTCCCCGCGTCCCCGGCCCGGCCGAAAGTTTCCGGTGTCGGACCCATTGACGGTCGAAGCGCTTCGACCATACGGTCCCGTTCGAAGTTACGGGCAGCAGCCGAAATCTCGAACACTCACCTTCGAAACAGTAAGGGCAGGGAATGGGACGACCTGGCCTGAACCGCAGGCAACTCCTCGCCGGACTGGGCGGGTTGACAGTCGCCGGAAGCCTCGGCTTCGCGGCGCTCGGAACGGGGGCCGACGCACTCGCCTCCGGCGCGGACACCCGCGTGCGCTACTGGAACCTCTTCAGCGGCGGCGACGGCGCGAACATGATCGCGATGCTGGACGCCTTCCGGAAGGAACACCCGGACATCGCCGTCAAGGACTCCACGCTCCAGTGGGGCAACCCCTTCTACACCAAGCTCGCCATGGCCGCCGCGGGCAACCGGGCCCCCGAGCTGGGCGTCATGCACCTGGGCCGGGTCGCGGGCTTCTCGCCGGGCCGCCTCCTCGACCCCTGGGACGAGAACCTCCTCGCCACGTACGGAGTGCGCAAGGAGGACTACAACCAGGCGCTGTGGAACCGCGGGGTCATCGACGGCAAGCTCTACGCCCTGCCGCTCGACGTCCACGTCCAGCTCTGCTTCTACCGCAAGGACGTGCTGAAGAAGGCCGACCTGCTCGGCGACGACGGCCGGATGATCGAGGTCGGCTCCACCGGCGAGTGGTTCGACGTCCTCAAGAAGGCCAAGAAGGTGCAGAAGAAGGGCCTGCAGACCATCGGCCTGTGGACCAACGACCAGAACTTCCAGTGGTGGTTCTTCGTCGCCTTCTACACCCAGCTCGGCGGCACCTGGTTCGACGACGACAACACCGAGGTCCGCTTCGACGCCGACAAGGCCACCCAGGTCCTGGAGTTCCTCCGGCAGCACGTCACCGACGGCTACGTCATCCCCGGCGCGCCCACCGGCGAACAGTTCATCAACGGCGCCCCGTTCACCTGGGAGGGCAACTGGTCGGTGCCGGTCTTCTCCGGCGCGAAACTGGAGTACGGGGCGACGCCGCTGCCGCCCGTCTTCGGCAAGCAGGCCACCCACGCCGAGTCGCACGCCTTCGTCCTGCCGCACCAGGCGGGCCGCGGCGGCGCCACGAACGAGGGCGCGCACCAACTCGCCGCGTACGTCGTCCAGCACGCCCTCCAGTGGGCGGCCGGCGGCCACATCCCCGCGTACACGCCGACCCTGTCCACGGCCGCGTACAAGGAACTCACCCCGCAGAACGAGTACGTGAGCGCCATGGACCACCAGGCCAACGAGCCGAAGGTGTGGTTCGCGGGCTCCACCGGCGTCCTCGCCCAGGACCTCGGCCCGATGGTCGTCTCCTCGACGATGGGCTCGGCCAAGCCCGCATCCGTCGCCGAGCGCATGAAGAAGGAGCTCGGCAAGCTCCTCGCCTCGAAGAACCCGATGGACGGACACACCGCCGCGCAGGGAGGTGCGGTCGCATGACGACGACCAGCGCTGAGACCGTCATCGCCCCGGCCCGCGCGCAGAGCGCCGCCGCGAGCGCCACCGTCCGCCGCAAGCAGGGCTTCCAGCACGGCGGCTGGTTCGTCGCCCCGTTCCTGGTCCTCTTCGCGCTCTTCGTGATCTGGCCGCTGCTGCGCGGCGTCTACCTCAGCTTCACCGACGCCAACATCTCCGGCGAGGGCGCGAACTTCGTCGGCCTCGACAACTACCGCGAGGCCCTGAAGGACACCGCGATGTGGGACGCGCTCGGCCACAGCGCGTACTTCACCCTCCTCGTCGTCCCCTGCATCACGGTCCTCGCCTTCCTCCTCGCGATGCTCGCCCACCACATCGAGCGCGGGAAGTGGGTGTGGCGGCTCTGCTTCTTCGCCCCGTTCCTGCTGCCGTCGACCGTCGCCGCCAACATGTGGCAGTGGCTGTTCACCCAGGGCATCGGCCTCTTCAACGAGACGTTCGGCCTCACCACGCCCTGGCTGACCGACAAGTCGTACGCGATGCTCGCCATCGTCATCGAGACGCTGTGGTGGACGGTCGGCTTCTCCTTCCTGCTCTACCTCGCCGCGCTCCAGGGCATCCCCGGCCACCTCTACGAGGCCGCCAAACTGGACGGCGCCAACGCCTGGCACCGCACGGTCCACATCACACTGCCCATGCTGCGCCACATCACCGGCCTGGTCGTCGCCCTCCAGGTCCTGGCCTCGCTCCAGCTCTTCGACCAGGCCGTCGTGATGATGGACTTCGGCCCCGGACCCGAGCTCGCCACCCGCTCCTTCGTCCAGTACACCCTCGAACAGGGCTTCACCAGCTACCGCGTGGGCTACGCCTCCGCGATGTCCATCATCTTCTTCGTGATCATCGCCGCGGTCGCCCTCGGCCGGATGGTGCTGCTGCGCAACCGTGAGGAGGGCGCCCGATGACCGCCACCCAGATACGGGTCAAGGCCCGCAAGCCCTGGACGGCCGGCCAGATCGTCCTCACCCTGCTCGGCGTCGCCGTCTCCGCCGTCTTCGTGGCACCGGTCGCCGCCGCCCTGTTCACCTCGCTCAAGTCCGAGGCCGAGGCCGCCGAGATCCCGCCGCACTGGCTGCCGAAGGTCTGGACGGGCCAGGCGTGGAAGGCCCTGTGGGAGACCGGCAACGTCTCCACCTGGTTCGTCAACTCCCTCGTGGTGTCCGTCGTGGTGACGGCCGTCGTGCTCACCGTGGCCGCACTCGCCGGATACGGCTTCGCCCGCACCGAGTTCCGGGGCAAGAACGTGCTCATGGGCGTGGTGATGGCGGGCCTGATGATCTCCCCGGCCGTCCTCGGCGTGCCGCTGTTCACCACGGTCCAGCAGATGGGCATGGTCGACACCTACTGGGGCATGATCCTGCCCCAGTGCGCCCCCGCGGCCATGGTCTACATCCTCTACAAGTTCTTCCAGGGCGTCCCGCGCGAACTGGAGGAGGCCGCCTTCATCGACGGCGCGGGCCGCTGGCGGGTCTTCTTCACCATCGTCGTCCCGCTCGCCCGCCCCTCCCTCGCGGCGGTCGGCATCTTCACCTTCATCGCGTCGTGGAACAACTTCCTGTGGCCGTACATGGTCACCAACAACCCCGACCTGATGACCATGCCGAACGGCATCGCGACCGTCATGAACTCCTACGGCATCCAGTGGGCCCAGCTGATGGCCGGCGGCCTGATGGCGGGGCTGCCCCTGATCGTCGTCTTCGTCTTCTTCCAGCGGCAGATCGTGGCGGGCGTCGCCCACACGGGATTGGCGGGCCAGTGAGAACCGTGCTCGCGGCGGCCGCCGCCGTCACCCTCGCCCTGCTGCCCAACACGGCTCAGGCCGCGCAGAGTTACCCCGACCCGCAGCCCGTCACCGGCCAGCAGATCATCCACGACCCGACCGTCATCGCGCTGAAGGGCGGCAAGGGCTACGTCGCGTACTCCACCGGCGGCGTCATCGGCGCCCGCCTCTCGAAGGACCGGGTGCACTGGACGGACGAGGGCAACGCCTTCGCCGCGCCGCCGAGCTGGTGGTACGAGTACAACGCCACCGGCGACCCGTGGGCCCCCGACATCTCGTACCGCGACGGCCGGTACTGGCTCTACTACGCGGTCTCGTCCTGGGGCACGAACCACTCCGCGATCGGCGTCGCCACGTCCTCCTCGGGCCTGCCCGGAACCTGGACGGACCACGGCAAGGTCTTCACCTCCGAGACCACGGACACCTGGAACGCCATCGATCCGGCGGTCGTCCGCGCCGACGGCAAGCTGTGGATGAGCTTCGGCTCCTACTGGACCGGCATCCGCATGGTCCAGCTCGACCCCCGCACGGGCAGGGCGATCCCCGGCGCCACCGTCCACCACCTCGCCACCCGTCCCGACGCCCCGTACGCGGTCGAGGGCCCGGCGATCGTCCAGCACGGCCGCCACTACTACCTCCTCGCCTCGTACGACGCGTGCTGCTCCGGCGTGAACTCCACCTACAAGATCCGCGTCGGCCGCTCCACGTCGGTGACGGGCCCGTACACCGACAAGGACGGCACGTCCCTGCTGGAGGGCGGCGGTTCGCTGCTCCTGGCGGGCCACGGCCGCTTCCTCGGCACGGGCGGCGAGTCCGTCTTCAAGGACAAGGGCCGTGACGTCCTCGCCTACCACTACTACGACGCGGACGACGAAGGCACGCCCAAGCTCGGCCTGAACGACATCCGGTGGGCCAAGGACGGCTGGCCGGCCCTCTAGGCACCGCCCCTCTCCCGCAGAACGAAAGGAAAGCATTGAGCACCGCCCGCTTCACCCTGGACCCCGCCTTCACGGTCGGCACGGTCGACCCCCGTCTCTTCGGCTCCTTCGTCGAGCACCTCGGCCGCTGCGTCTACACCGGCATCTTCGAACCGGACCACCCCACCGCGGACGAGGCCGGCCTGCGCACCGACGTCCTGGACCTGGTACGGGAATTGGGCGCGACCGCCATCCGCTACCCCGGCGGCAACTTCGTCTCCGGCTACAAGTGGGAGGACTCGGTCGGCCCCGTCGAGGACCGCCCCCGCCGCCTCGACCTCGCCTGGCGCACCACGGAGTCGAACCGCTTCGGCCTCTCCGAGTACATCGCGTTCCTGAAGAAGGTCGGCCCGCAGGCCGAACCGATGATGGCGGTCAACCTCGGCACGCGCGGCGTCGCGGAGGCCATCGAGCTCCAGGAGTACGCGAACCACCCGGCGGGCACCGAACTGTCCGACCGCCGCATCGCGCACGGCGACAAGGACCCCTTCGGGATCCGCCTGTGGTGCCTGGGCAACGAGATGGACGGCCCCTGGCAGACCGGCCACAAGACGGCCGAGGAGTACGGGCGGATCGCGGCCGAGACGGCGCGCGCCATGCGCCAGATCGACAAGGACGTGGAGCTGGTCGCGTGCGGCAGCTCGGGCCAGGCCATGGACACGTTCGCCGCATGGGAGGCGACGGTCCTCCAGGAGACCTACGACCTGGTCGACTACGTCTCGCTGCACGCCTACTACGAGGAGCACGACGGCGACCGCGACTCGTTCCTCGCCTCGGCGGTGGACATGGAGTCGTTCATCGAGAACGTCGTCGCGACCTGCGACCACGTGGGCGCCCGCCTCAAGTCGAAGAAGAAGATCAACCTCTCCTTCGACGAGTGGAACGTCTGGTACATGTCGCGCACCGACGCCCAGGTCTCGGCCCTGGACTGGCCGGAGGCGCCGCGCCTGCTGGAGGACGTGTACTCGGTCACGGACGCGGTCGTCTTCGGCTCCCTCCTGATCGCCCTGCTCCGGCACGCGGACCGCGTCACGGTCGCCTGCCTCGCGCAGCTGGTCAACGTCATCGCGCCGATCATGACGGAGCCGGGCGGTCCGGCCTGGCGCCAGACGACGTTCTTCCCGTTCTCGCAGGCCTCGAAGTACGGCCGCGGCGAGGTCCTCGACGTCCGCGTCGACTCCCCGACGTACGACACGCAGCGCCACGGCACCGCCGACCTGCTGCACGCGACGGCGGTCCGCGCCGACGACGGCACGGTCACCGTCTTCGCGGTGAACCGCAGCCAGACCCAGGCCCTCCCCCTGGAAGTCGCCCTGAACGGCCTGGAGTTGACGACGGTGACCGAGCACTCGGTGCTGTCGGATCAGGATCCGGACGCCAAGAACACCCTCACCGACCCGGACCGGGTGGCCCCCCACCCGGCAACCGGCACGACCCTGTCCGACGCCACGCTCAAGGCGACCCTGGAACCCCTGTCGTGGAACGTGATCCGGCTGGCGTGAGGCCCGCGCGGGTGCGCCGGTGAGAGCGGTCCACCATGTGAAATTCGAGCGGGATTCATACCTTCCCCATAGGGAACGTGGGCACAGTGGCCCGCATGGACTTCTCGTGGACGATCGTCGTCGCCGGCGCCCTGGTCGGGCTCGCGGTGGGCCTCACCGGCATGGGCGGTGGCGCCCTGATGACCCCGATCATGGTCATGTTCTTCGGGGTCAACCCCACCGCCGCCATCGGCAGCGACCTGGCGACCTCCCTGTTCATGA
This sequence comes from Streptomyces sp. KL116D, assembly GCF_030766975.1. Taxonomy (NCBI): domain Bacteria; kingdom Bacillati; phylum Actinomycetota; class Actinomycetes; order Kitasatosporales; family Streptomycetaceae; genus Streptomyces; species Streptomyces sp. KL116D. Next base: position 36,144 of record NZ_JASERH010000094.1, read on the forward strand.
AGCCGTTCGGCGCCGCCGTGCACCACCGGGCGGGCACGATCCGGTGGGACATCGTCCGGTGGCTGCTGCCCACCGCCCTGCCCGCCGCCTTCGCCGGGGCGCTGCTCCTCCGGGCCCTCGGTGACGGCGAGGCGCTCCAGGACCGGGTCAAGTACGTCATCGGCGGCGCCCTGCTGCTCGCCGTGGCCGGGATGCTCGCCCGGATGTGGCTCGACCGGCGCCGCGGCCTGGGCGCCGCTGCCGCCGAGGACGCCGACGTGCGGGTCAGGCCGGTGGCGACGCTGCTGATCGGGCTGGTCGGCGGGCTCGTCGTCGGGATGACCTCGGTCGGCTCCGGCTCGCTGATCATCGTGATGCTGATGCTCGCCCACCCCCGGCTCCGGGCGAACCACCTGGTGGGCACCGATCTGGTGCAGGCCGTCCCGCTGGTCGGCGCCGCCGCCCTCGGGCACTTCCTCGTCGGCGACGTGTCGCTGGGCCTGACCGGCACGCTGCTGGTCGGCGCGATCCCCGGTGTGCTGGCCGGCGCCGTGCTCTCCACCCGGGTGTCGGGGCCCGCCCTGCGCTGGGCGCTGGTGGTCCTGCTCACCGGGTCGGGGCTCGCCATGTGGGGGGTGTCGGGCGCCCCTCTCGTGGTGGTCTGCGGAGCGGTCGCGGCGGTGGGCCTCGCGGTGACCCTGCGCACCCGCAGGACCGCCGCCGAACTCCCGGCCCAGCAGCCCGAACCGTCCCCGACAATGACCCCATGAGGATTTCAGCCAGAGCCGACTACGCGGTCCGGGCCGGCCTGGAACTGGCCGCCCGCACCGACGGCGGACCGGTCAAGGCGGAGACCATCTCCGCGGCGCAGGAGATCCCGCACAAGTTCCTGGAGGGCATCCTCGGCGACCTGCGGCGCGGCGGCATCGTCGTCAGCCGGCGCGGCGGCAACGGCGGCTACCTGCTGGCCCGCCCCGCCGCCGCGATCACCGTCGCCGACGTCGTCCGCGCCGTCGAGGGCCCCATCGTGTCGGTGCGCGGCGAGCGGCCCAGCGCCCTCAGCTACCAGGGACCCGCCGAGCCGCTGCTGCCCGTGTGGGTGGCGCTGCGGGCCAACGTGCGCAAGGTCCTGGAAGGCGTCAGCCTCGCCGACATCGCGGACGGGCGACTGCCCGACCAGGTGCGGGAGCTGGCCGACGACCCGGCGGCCTGGCGCAACCCCTGAGCACCGTGCGGGAGTTCAGGACACGGCGCCCCACACCACCCGGTCCACCGCCGCCGTGCCCGAGCTGTAGGTGGTCCCTCCGTCCAGCTCGGGCACGGCGACTCCCCTCCCGGCCCCGAGCAGCGACTCCAGTCCGGCCACCAGGCGCAGGACGTCCGGCTGGGGTCGCACCACGAGGCGCAGGAAGCTGCTGGAAGATCCGATCTTGTTGCCGCACTCCCGTACCAGCACGCCGTGCCGGTCCAGGAGCTGATCGCGCAGGCCGACCCCGTCGACGCCGTCCGGCAGGCGCACGTACAGGAAGTTGCCCTGCGACGGGTAGACGGTGAGGCCGGGCAGGCGCGCCAGGTGCCAGCGCATGTCCTGGCGGTCGCGGCAGACCTGGCGGATGCTGTCCGCGTACTCCTGGCGGTGGGCGCGCAGCATGAACACCACGGTCTCCGCGAAGGAGTTGAGGTTCCACTTCGGCAGCGCCGCCCGCACCCGTCCGGCCAGCCCCGGGTTCGCGACGAGGTAGCCGAAGCGGATGCCGTGCAGTCCGAAGTTCTTGCCGAGGCTGCGCAGCACGATGACGTTGGGCCGCAGGACCGCCTCCCGCACCAGGCTCGGGTCCTGGCCGCCCTCGGCGGCGTCGGCGAAGTCGAGGAACGACTCGTCGATCACGACCAGGTCCAGATGGCGCAGCTCGTCGAGGAGGGCCAGCAGCGACCGGCGCGGCACGAGACCGCCGTCGGGGTTGTTCGGATTGCAGATCACGGCGGCCCGGGAGCCGCGCGCGTGGATGAACTCCGCGTACGCCGCCGGGTCGAGCGCGAACCCGTCGCGCTCCGGCAGCGGGAACATGTCGACCCGCTTGCCCGTCTCCATCGGCTGGTCCGTCCACCGCCCGAACGTCGGCACCGGCACGGCGAGCGAGTCGCGCACCAGCAAGTGGTCGATCCAGGTGATGAGTTCGGTCGAGCCGTTGCCCATCGCGACGGTCTGCGGGTTGAGGCCGAGGACCTGGCAGAGCTCCGCCGTGATGGTGTCGGCGCCGCTCGGGTAGTACGTCAGGATCTCGTGCAGCCGTCCGCGCAGCGCGTCCAGCATCGGGGGCGTGGGGAAGTACGGGTTGCAGGGGATGCAGAAGTCGGTGACGTGCCCGCCGCCGCCCGCCCCGGCCCGCCGCAGCTGGCCGTAGGAGGGGGAGTGGGCCGTGCTGCCCTGGAACAGTGAGACGACACCCGCGCTCATCAACTGCCTCCGCCCGTATCCGTGGTGGCATGTCATACGGATACGGGCGGGGCGGTGTTCAACGGCAGGTGCTCACGGGGCGCTCATGACGCACTCGCACGGCGCTCACTAGGCGCTGAACGAGTGCACCGTCGTCGTGCGGTACGTCTGACCGGGCCGCAGCACGGTGGACGGGAACGACGGCTGGTTCGGCGAGTCCGGGAAGTGCTGCGTCTCCAGGCACAGGCCGTCGCCCTGCCGGTAGGTGCGCCCGGAAGGACCGGTGAGCGTACCGTCGAGGAAGTTGCCCGAGTAGAACTGCACGCCCGGCTGATCGGTGGCGATCTTCAGGGTGCGGCCCGAACCCGGGTCCCGCAGCGTCGCGAAGTGCACCGGCGACGACGTGCTGCCCTTGTCGAGCACCCAGTTGTGGTCGAAGCCCTTCGCGGTGATCAGCTGCGGGTGCGCGGCCCGGATGTCGTCGCCGATCTCCTTGCCGCGCCGGAAGTCGAACGGCGTGCCCGCGACCTTCGCCAGCTCACCGGTCGGGATGAGCCCCGCGTCGGTGGGCGTGTACCGGGAGGCGGCCAGCGTCAGCTCGTGGCCCTCGATGGAGCCGCTGCCCTCGCCGGCGAGGTTGTAGTAGGTGTGGTTGGTGAGGTTCACGACGGTCGCCTTGTCCGTCGTCGCCTCGTAGTCGATCCGCCAGTCGCCGCGCGCCGTGAGCGTGTACGTGACCGTCGTGCGCAGCGTGCCCGGGTAGCCCATCTCGCCGTCGACGGACGTGTAGTACAGCTTCAGGCCCACGTCGGAGCCCGACGTGAAGCCCTCCACGTCCCACACCCGGGTGTTGAAGCCCTTGGCGCCGCCGTGCAGGGAGTTGGCCCCGTCGTTCACGGAGAGCTGGTACTTCGTGCCGTCGAGCGTGAACTGCCCCTTGGCGATGCGGTTCCCGTACCGGCCGATGGTGGCGCCGAAGAACGTGGTGCCCGCGACGTACGCCTCGATGGTGTCGTAGCCGAGGGAGACGTTCGCGTACCGGCCGTGGCGGTCCGGGAGCTCCAGGGACTGCACGATGCCGCCGTACGAGAGGACCTTCAGCCGGGTCCCGCCGTTCTGGAGGGACCAGCGGTAGATCTTCGTGCCGTCGGCGAGCTTGCCGAAGAGCTCCTTCACGGGCTTCTTTCCCGACGCGGCGTGTGCCGTGCCGCTGATCACGGTGGTGGCGGCGACGCCCGCGGCTGCCGCCGCGAGCACCGTACGTCTGGACGTGTCCATCTGACGCTCCTAGAGAGGGAGTTGAGCCTGATGACGAGCGACGTGCGACGTGCGAACTTTCCGGAGAAGCTGTTACGAACCGACGCGACGCTTGTTCCACACGTCGAAGCCGACCGCGGCGAGCAGCGCGAGCCCCTTGATCACCGACTGCCAGTCGGAGCCGACGCCCAGCAGGTTCATGCCGTTGTTCAGCACGCCGAGGACGAGACCGCCGATGATCGCGCCGAGGACGGTACCGACGCCGCCGCTCATGGACGCGCCGCCGATGAACGACGCGGCGATGGCCTCCAGTTCGAAGTTGAGGCCCGCCTTCGGCGAGGCCGCGTTGAGGCGGGCCGCGACGACCAGACCGGCCAGGGCCGCGAGCACGCCCATGTTCAGGAAGACGTAGAAGGAGACCTTCTTGTCCTTGACGCCGGAGAGCTTCGCCGCCGGGAGGTTGCCGCCGATGGCGTAGATGTGCCGGCCGAAGATGGAGTTGCGCATCAGGTAGCCGTAGCCGACGACCAGCACACCGAGGATGAGCAGGACGATCGGGGCGCCCTTGTAGCTGGCGAGCAGCATCGTCACCACGGCGATGGCGGCGACGATCGCGATCAGCTTCAGCACGAACAGGTTGAACGGCGGCAGTTCGAGCGCGAACTCCTGCTGGCGGCGCCGGTCGCGCAGCTCCTGGATCACCACGGCGGCGGCGAGCACGACACCGAGCAGCAGCGTCAGGTTGTGGTAGTTGGTGTTCGGGCCGACCTCGGGCAGGAAGCCGTTGCCGAGCTTGCCCAGGCCCTCCGGGAACGGGCCGAGGGTCTGCCCCTTCAGCAGGATCTCGGTGAGACCGCGCCACACCAGCATGCCCGCCAGCGTCACGATGAAGGAGGGTATGCCTCCGTACGCGATCAGCCAGCCCTGGATGGAACCGGCGGCGGCGCCCATCGCGAGGCAGATGACGGCCGCGACGGGCCAGGCCACGTCGTGGCTGACCATGAGGACGGCCGCCGTCGAGCCGACGAAGGCGGTCAGCGAGCCGACCGACAGGTCGATGTGCCCGGCGATGATGACCAGCATCATGCCGATCGCGAGGATCAGGATGTAGCTGTTCTGCAGCACCAGGTTGGAGACGTTGCGCGGCAGGATCAGGTCGCCGTTCGTCCAGATCGCGAAGACGATCACGAGCAGGCCGAGCGCGAGCAGCATGCCGTACTGGCGCATGTTGCGGCGCATCCCGTCGAGCACGAGGTGCAGCAGCCCGCCCCCGGCGCCGGCGCCGCCGCCCTTGCCCGGCGGCGCGGGCGCCGGGGACTTGTCCATCACGTCCGTGCTCATCGTGTTACCTCTTCTGTCCCGTTCTTGTCCTTGGTCATCAGGCGCATCAGGGACTCCTGCGTCGCCTCCGCGCGGGCGACCTCACCGGTCAGCCGTCCCGCGCTCATCGTGTAGATGCGGTCGCACATGCCGAGCAGTTCGGGCAGCTCGGAGGAGATGAACACCACCGCCTTGCCCTCGGCCGCGAGCTTGTCGATGACCGTGTAGATCTCGTACTTGGCGCCGACGTCGATCCCGCGGGTCGGCTCGTCGAGGATGAGCACGTCGGGACCCGCGAAGATCCACTTGCTGAGGACGACCTTCTGCTGGTTGCCGCCCGACAGCTTGCCCGCCGGTTCGAAGACCGTCGGGGCCTTGATGTTCATCGACTTGCGGTACTCCTCGGCGACCTGCCGCTCACCGTGCTCGTCGACCACGCCCCGCTTGGAGACCTTGCCGAGCGCCGCCAGGGAGATGTTGCGGTTGATGGTGTCGATGAGGTTGAGGCCGTAGTGCTTGCGGTCCTCCGTCGCGTAGGCGATGCCGTGCGCGACGGCGTCCGCGACCGACTTGGTGCGGATCTCCGTGCCGTCCTTGAGGACGGTGCCGCCCGCGTACCGGCCGTAGGTCCGGCCGAAGACGCTCATCGCGAGCTCGGTGCGGCCGGCGCCCATCAGGCCCGCGATGCCGACGATCTCGCCGCGGCGGACCTGGACCGACACGTCGTCGACGACCTTGCGCTCCCGGTCGATGGGGTGGTGCACGGTCCAGTTGCGGATCTCCAGGGCCGGCGCCGCGCCCTCCTCGGCGTGGTGCGGGGTCCGCTCGGGGAAGCGGTGCTCCAGGTCGCGGCCGACCATCCCGGAGATGATCCGGTCCTCGCTGGTCTCCTCGGCGTGCACGTCGAGGGTCTCGATGGTGCGGCCGTCGCGCAGGATCGTCACCGAGTCGGCGACGCGACGGATCTCGTTCAGCTTGTGCGAGATGATGATCGAGGTGATGCCCTGTTCCTTCAACTCCAGGATCAGGTCCAGGAGTTTGCCGGAGTCCTCGTCGTTCAGCGACGCGGTCGGCTCGTCCAGGATCAGCAGCTTCACGTCCTTGGCGAGCGCCTTGGCGATCTCCACGAGCTGCTGCTTGCCGACACCGATGTCGGCGATCCGGGTGTTGGGGTTCTCGGACAGGCCGACCCGGCGGAGCTGCCGGGTGGCGTGCCGCAGGGTCTCGCGCCAGTCGATCATCCCGCGGGTGGCGTGCTCGTTGCCGAGGAACATGTTCTCGGCGATCGACAGGAACGGCACGAGGGCCAGCTCCTGGTGGATGATCACGATGCCGCGCTTCTCGGACGCGTTGATGTCCTTGAACTCGCAGGGGTTCCCCTCGAAGAGGATCTCCCCCTCGTACGTGCCGTGCGGATGGACGCCGGAGAGCACCTTCATCAAGGTGGACTTCCCGGCGCCGTTCTCACCGCAGATGGCGTGGACCTCGCCCTGACGTACCGTCAGCGTGACGTCCGAGAGCGCTTTGACACCGGGAAAGGTCTTGACGATCGAGCGCATTTCCAGGACGGGTCCCGCCATGGTCGTGCCCTTCAACTAGTGGTCGGACGGGGTTACTTACTGGCCCAGGTCGGCCTTGGTGTAGTAGCCGCCGTCGATGAGCTCCTTCGCGTAGTTGTCCTTGGTGACCAGGACGGGCTTGAGCAGGTACGAGGGGACGACCTTGGCGCCGTTGTCGTACGTCTTGGTGTCGTTGACCTCGGGCTTCTTGTCGTGCAGCACGTCGTCGACCATGGTCACCGCGACCTTGGCCAGCTCGCGGGTGTCCTTGTAGACGGTCGAGTACTGCTCGTCCGCGATGATCGACTTCACCGAGGCGACCTCGGCGTCCTGGCCGGAGACGGCCGGCAGCGGCTTGGACTTGGAGCCGTAGCCGTCCGACTTCAGGGCGGAGAGGATGCCGATCGAGATGCCGTCGTACGGGGAGAGCACCGCGTCCACGCGGTTGCTGCCCTTGTACGTCGAGGTCAGGATGTCGTCCATGCGCTTCTGGGCGGTGGCGCCGTCCCAGCGCAGCGTGGTGACCTGGTTGAGCTTGGTCTGGCCGGACTTGACGACGACCTGCTTCTTGTCGATGTACGGCTGGAGCGTCTTCATCGCGCCGTTGAAGAAGTACTTGGTGTTGTTGTCGTCGTTGGAGCCGGCGAACAGCTCGACGTTGAACGGGCCCTTCTTGCCCTGGTCGAGGCCGAGCTTGGTGACCAGCGAACCGGCCTGGAGCTCGCCGACCTTCTCGTTGTCGAACGTCGCGTAGTAGCTGACGTTCTTCGAGTCGAGGATGAGGCGGTCGTACGCGATGACCGGGATGTCGGCGTCGGCGGCCTGCTGGAGCACCGAGCTGAGCGACTTGTTGTCGATCGCGGCGACGATCAGCGCGGAGACGCCCTGCGTGATCATGTTCTCGATCTGGGAGACCTGCTGGTCGGGGTCGTCCTCACCGAACACCAGCTTGGTCTTGTAGCCCTTCGCCTTCAGGGACTTGACAACGTTGTTGCCGTCCGCGATCCAGCGCTCGGAGGACTTCGTCGGCATCGCGATGCCGACGGTCGATCCTTCGGCGCTCTTCTTGCCCTCGTCCTTGCCGCCCTCGCTGTCCTGGCCGCAGGCGGTCAGGGTCAGCGCGAGGGAGGCGGTGGCGGCTATCGCTCCGAGAGCGGCTCGGCGGTTTCGCATGGTCATCATCCTTGATGTGAGAGTGCAGAGCTCGGTCGGGAGGTGCGAAGTCGCTGACGAGGAGCGGGGGTTGACCGAGAGGAGGTGCGTCGGATTCTGCGCGGCCTTGTCTGAATCTGGGAAGTTGTGTTTCCGGAACGTTATTGGGCCGTGTTGAAGCGCTTGAGATCGCCGGGCAGCCGGGAGCCGAGCGGCGACATTCCGTCACCGGCTCCGTGCCGTGCCAGCAGATCCAGCGCGAGCCGTCCCCTGCGCACCCGCTCGCGCGCGGTGTCGAGGGTGACGTCCCGCAGATGGGCGCCGTACGGATAGATGGCGGGCGCCTTCGCCAGTCCGAACTTCAGGTACAGCGGGGCGCCGCGGCGCACCAGTTCGGCGATCTCGTACATCCGGACATAGCCGCCCAGATCATCGGGAGCCTCGACGTACATGTCCATCGGGGCGGCCGACACCCGGCGGATCTCGGTGAGATGGGCGAGCGTCAGGTCGCTGGGCACGTTCAGCGAGTCCGCGCCCAGCTGCTCGAACACGGCGTACGAGGCCGGGTTCACGGGCCCGATGAGCGCGGACACCTTGAGCGTGGTGTCGGCGGGGATGATGCCCTGGGTACGCGCCCGGTGCAGCGCCCACAGCACGCCCTCGTCGGCGACGAGCAGGCACTTCACGCCCAGCTCCACGGCCCGGACGGCGTCCTCGACGCAGCCGGCGACGGCATCGTGGCCACGGGCCCGCAGGCCGGCGCCGCGGGAGTCCGTGCGCACGGAGGCGCCGGTGTCCCAGGTGCCGCGCGGGCCGGTGAACAGGCACAGCTCGATGTCGCGCTCGGCGGTCGCCTCGACCATCTCGACGATCTCGGTGTCCCGCAGCATCCAGACGCCGCTGCCCTGGCTGATGCGGTGGATCGGGACGTCGAGCCGCGAGGCCTCCTTGAGGACGACGCCGACGGCCTCGGGGCCCTCCACGGACGGGATCTCGACGCGCCACGTGCCGCCGTCGGGGAAGGCGTGCGGGGAGGCGTCCGCCGGGTCCGGCGCCGGGGCGCTCAGGCCGAGGGCGGAGAGGGCGGGTTCGCCGGACTGGCGGGGTGAGTCGGTCACGCTGGTCCTTACGTTCAAGTGACGTTCCACTGGGTTCGACATGTCGAACGGAGTTCGGATCCTGCCGGTCGCGAACCCCGTGAGCGGGCGGAATCCCCGCCGGGACTAAGGCCGCAACAGCACCTTCCCCACCTTCGGGTCCCCGGCCCCCACCAGCTCGATGGCCTCGGCGAACCGCTCCAGCGGCACCTCGTGCGTCACCAGCGGCGCCGGATCGAGCAGCCCCGCCCCGAACACCCGCACGGCGTGCGCCCACGCGTCCGGCGCGGCCCCGAAGACGGTCCGCACCTCCAGCTGCCGCACCACCAGGTCGGTCGGGTCGAGCCCGTCCGCCCCGGCCGCCGGGATCCCGGTGAGCACCAGGCGCCCGCCCCGCCGCAGCAGCGACGCCGCGGTGCGCGCGGCGGAGGCGGACCCGGCGGTCTCGATGACCACGTCGAAGTCGTCCGGCAGCTCGTCCCCGCGCAGCTTGAAGTCGGTCGCCCCGAACTGCCGCGACAGCGCGGCCCGTTCGTCCCGCGAGCCGACGACGAGCAGCTCGGCGGGCGAGCCCGCCGCGAGGAACTGCACGGCGAACATGCCGAGCGTCCCGGTGCCGACGACGGCCACCCGGTCCCCGGGCCGCGCCTCCGCCTTGAGCGCGGCGGCGGCGATGCACGCGGCGGGTTCGAGCAGCGCCGCTGCCGACAGGTCGGCGTCGTCCGGCAGGACGTGCAGCAGGCGCGCGGGCAGCACCAGCGTCGTCGCCATCGCCCCCGGCTGCGTGAAGCCCGTCTCCTCGTACCCGGCGGTGCACAGCGTCGTCTCACCGGCGTGGCAGCGGTCGCACACCTGGCAGTTCCGGAACCCCTCGCCGACGACCTTCCGGCCGGTCAGCGTCGCCGGGACCCCGTCGCCCACCGCTTCCACCACGCCGGACCACTCGTGTCCGGGGGTCAGCGGATAGCGCACGTAGCCCTCGGGCCGGTTGCCCTGGTACACCTCGCGGTCGCTGCCGCAGATGCCCACGGCGTGCACCCGCACCCGGGCCTCGCCGGGCCCCGGCGCGGCCGGCTCGTGCGCGACGAGCCGGTGCTGCCCGGGGGCGTCGACGACGACCGCGGAGCTCACTTGCCCGCCTTGGGGTCGCGCTTCTCCCAGCCCTCGGCCCACAGGTCGAACCGGGCCTGCTGCTGCGGGAACTCGGCGGCGGCGTCGACGTCGAGCTCGACGCCGAGGCCGGGCTCGTGCGACAGCTCGAAGTAGCCGTCCACGACCTGCGGCGCGCCCTTGACGACCTTCTTGATGTCGGCGTCCGCGAAGTCGTTGAAGTGCTCGAGGATCTTGAAGTTGGGCGAGGTGAAGCCGACCTGGAGCGAGGCGGCGGTGAGCACGGGCCCGCCCACGTTGTGCGGGGCGACCAGCACGTAGTGCGCCTCGGCCGTCGCGGCGAGCTTCCGGGTCTCCCAGATGCCGCCGATGTGGCCGACGTCGGGCTGGATGATGTCCGCGGCCTGGCTCTCGAAGAGCTCCCGGAACTCGATCCGGTCGTGGATCCGCTCACCGGTGGCGACCGGCATGTCGACCTTCGCGGCGACCTTCTCCAGCGCCTTGAGGTTCTCCGGCGGCACCGGCTCCTCCAGCCACGCGGGCTTGAACGGCGCGAGGTCGCGGGCCAGCCGGATCGCCGTGGCGGGGGAGAACCGGCCGTGCATCTCCAGCATCAGCTCCGCGTCGGGGCCGATGGCGTCGCGCACGGCCTCGATCAGCGACACCGCGTACAGCGACTGCTCGTGGTCCAGCTCGAAGTGCCCGGTGCCGAACGGGTCGATCTTCAGTGCCTTGTACCCGCGCTCCATCACCGCGCGCGCGGCCTTGTGGTACGCCTCGGGCGTCCGCTCCGTGGTGTACCAGCCGTTGGCGTACGCCTTGACCTTGTCGGTGACCTTGCCGCCGAGCAGCTGCCAGACCGGGACGCCCAGCGCCTTGCCCTTGATGTCCCAGCAGGCCATCTCGATCACGGCGATGCCGGACATGACGATCTCGCCGGCCCGGCCGTAGTCGCCGTACTTCATTCGCTTGACCAGGTCCTCGACGGCGAACGGGTCGGAGCCGAGAATGTGGTTGGCCTTGGCCTCGTTCAAGTAGCCGATGAGCGCGTCGGTGTGGCCCAGCATCCGGGTCTCGCCGACGCCCGTGATGCCCTCGTCGGTGTGCACCTGGACGTAGGTCAGATTCCGCCACGGAGTCCCGACCACATGCGTGCTGATTCCCGTGATGCGCAAGGCAGTTGCCCCCTGTGCTGTTCGATATTTCGTCACACGTTCGAAATGCTGGCGTGACAGTAAGGACGGGCCTGGGGGAGTGTCAATGGGTCTGCACCGAACAGTGCTGGTCGGAACGGGCTCTTCCGCACAGAAGATTCACAGCACCGGCTTTTTCCGTTACCGACCCGGCGCCTAGCCTCCCTACGTCATGGACTACTGCCACCCGTGCCGCAGACACCTCAACGGCGCTCTCGCCTGCCCGGGCTGCGGCACCCCCGCCGACGCCGTGCGCGCCTACGCCGAGGCGCTCGCCGCGCAGGAGGCGGCCGAGGAGACCGAGACGGCGGCGCGGGAGGATCCGGTCGGGCCGCGCGGCCGCAACCGCAGCCGGCGCCGCGTCCGCGCCGCGCACCGGCGGCGCCGCGGCCGCATCCTGCTCGCCTCCGCGGGCCTGGTCCTCGCGGCGGGCGGCCTCGGCCTCGCCGAGCTCGCCACGGAGTCCTCCGGGGGTACGGAGCCCCAGGCTGCCCCCGACGTGTCCGACGTCGGCGCGGACGCCGAGGAGGCGTCCCCCACCTCCGCCGACCCGGACCCGGCCGCGCCCACCGCGCCGCCCTCGTCCTCCGCCGAGTCCGCGCCGCCGTCGGCGTCCCCGAGCCCGAGCAGCGAGGCGCCGTCGACGTCACCCGGCACCGAGCAGCGGGACACTCCGGTCAACTCCACGTCGGCCGCGGCCAGTTCACCGCCCGACTCGCCGTCCACGGCGCGCCCGACCACCGCCGCGCCGCGTCCGACGGCCACGAAGCCCACCGCCCAGCCGTCCCCCTCGGAGACGTGCGAGCGGTTCCTGTGGTGGTGCACCTGAGGGATGCCCCGAGGGTGCGGGGGTCAGTCGATCCCGAGCATCCGGCGCAGCATCCCCCGGAACGCCACCCGCTCCTCCCGGGAGAGCCCGGCCAGCGGCTCCCGCGCGAAGTCCAGCGACTCCCGCAGGACGCGGGCGAGCCGGCGCCCCTCCGCCGTGGGCACGGCCACCTTGACCCGCCGGTCACCCGGTGACGGCTGCCGCTCCACGAGCCCCCTGGCCTCCAGGCGGTCCACGATCCCCGTCACGTTCGACGGCTCGCACTTGAGGCGCTGCGCGACCTGCCGCATCGGCAGCGGTTCGAGCGACAGCAGCCCGAGCACCCGCGCCTGCGCCCCCGTGAGCCCGTGCTCCGCCGCGGCCTCGTCGAACTCCTGGTGATAGCGCGCGACGACCTCGCCGATCAGCTCGACGACTTCCAGCGTGAGCGGATCCATCCGGGGGGAACGTGTGGCGGTCATGGGCTCCAGGGTACCCAGTTACTTGACATCCTGAAATATTCAGGAGCATGGTTGTTTCAGGTACTGAAATACTTTTCCCTACTGCTGACGAGGATCGCGCATGTCCGCCGACACCCCCCAGATCCCTGCCACCGGCCGCGAGTGGGTGCTGATCAGCCGCCCCGTCGGCTGGCCGAAGCCCGAGGACTTCGAGCTGCGCGAGGCCCCGGTCGCCGCGCCGGCCGCGGGCCAGGTCCTGGTCAAGAACCTGTACGTGTCGGTCGACCCCTACATGCGCGGCCGGATGTCGGCGGCGAAGTCGTACGTCGCGCCGTACGAGCTGGGCAAGGCCATGCAGGGCGGTGCGGTCGGCGTCGTCATCGCCTCGAACGACGAGGGCGTCGCGGTCGGCGACCACGTCCTGCACTTCTTCGGCTGGCGCGAGTACGCCACGTTCGACGCCAAGCAGGCCGTGAAGGTCGACCCCGAGGCCGCGCCGCTGTCCACGTACCTCGGCGTCCTCGGCATGACGGGCCTCACCGCGTACGCGGGCCTGCTGCGCACCCTCGCCTTCAAGGAGGGCGACAGCGTCTTCGTGTCCGGTGCGGCGGGCGCGGTCGGCGGCCAGGTCGGCCAGATCGCCAAGCTGAAGGGCGCCTCGCGGGTCATCGGCTCGGCGGGCTCGGACGAGAAGGTCAAGCTCCTCATCGACGAGTACGGCTTCGACGCGGCCTTCAACTACAAGACGGGCGACGTCCACGCGCTCCTGAAGGAGGCCGCCCCCGACGGCGTCGACGCCTACTTCGACAACGTCGGCGGTGACCACCTGGAGGCCGCCATCGCACGCCTGAACCGCGACGGCCGCATCGCCGTCTGCGGCGCGATCTCCGTCTACAACAACACGGAGCCCGCCCCCGGCCCGCGCAACCTCTCCCGCCTCATCCAGACCCGCGGCCGCATCGAGGGCTTCCTCGTCGGCGACCACTACGACCTGCAGCCGCAGTTCGTGCAGGAGGTCGGCGGCTGGATCAGGTCCGGCGAGCTCAAGTACCGCGAGACCGTCGTCGAGGGCATCGAGGCCAACCTGGAGGCGTTCCTCGGCGTCCTGCGCGGCGACAACACCGGAAAGATGGTCGTGAAGCTCTGACCTCACCGATCTTCGCCGAGTGACCCAGGCCACACCGTGATGTTCCATGATTCGGTAACCTCCTTCCACTTAACGAAATAACCGAACGAGGGAGCCGGTCATGGCCATCACGCAGTCCGACGTCGTCTACACCGCCGTAGCCACCGCCGAGAACGGTCGCGACGGCCGCGTCGCCACCGACGACGGCAAGCTCGACGTCGTCGTCAACCCGCCCAAGGAGCAGGGTGGTTCGGGTGCGGGCACCAACCCCGAGCAGCTCTTCGCGGCCGGCTACAGCGCCTGCTTCCAGGGCGCCCTCGCCGTCGTCGCCCGCCAGGAGAGCGCCGACATCACCGGTTCGACCGTCACCGCGAAGGTCGGCATCGGCAAGAACGACGAGGGCTTCGGCCTGATCGTCGAGATCGCGGCGTCGATCCCGAACGTGGACGCGGCCACCGCCAAGTCCCTGGTCGAGAAGGCCCACCAGGTCTGCCCGTACTCCAAGGCGACCCGCGGCAACATCACGGTCACGCTTTCCGTCTGACCCTTTTTCCGGTGTCGGGCCCGTCCCGTAAGGTTTGCGCCATGCGTGATCTCGGGGCGGGCTTCGGCTATTTGATGAAGGGGCAGCGCTGGGTTGCCCAGCACGGCAAGCAGTACGGCTGGAGCCTGCTGCCCGGCCTGATCACCCTCGTCCTGTACGCGGCGGCCCTGGTCTGCCTGGCCGTGTGGGGCAGCGACTTCATCTCCTGGGTCACCCCGTTCGCCGACGACTGGTCGTCGCCCTGGCTCGGCCTGTTCCGCGGCTTCCTCGCCGTGGTCCTCTTCGCCCTCGCCCTGCTCCTCGCGGTCCTCACCTTCACGGCGGTGACCCTGCTCATCGGGCAGCCCTTCTACGAGTCGCTCTCCGAAGAGGTCGACCGGGCCGAGGGCGGCGACGTCCCGGAGTCCGGCCTGCCGCTCTGGCGCGACCTGTGGATCTCGGCCCGCGACAGCCTGCGCATCCTGCTGCGCGCGGCCCTGTGGGGCGTCCTCCTCTTCGCGCTCGGCTTCGTCCCGTTCGTCGGCCAGACCGTGATCCCGGTGCTCGGCTTCTTCGTGACGGGCTTCTTCCTCACGGAGGAGCTGACGTCGGTGGCCCTCCAGCGCCGCGGCGTCGAACTCCGTGACCGCCTCGCCCTGTTGAGATCCCGCAAGGGTCTGGCCTGGGGCTTCGGCGCACCTCTCGCGGTCGCCTTCCTGGTCCCGTTCGTGGCGGTGTTCCTGATGCCGGGGGCGGTGGCCGGCGCGACCTTGATGGTGCGCGAGCTGGAAGGCGGCCAGGCCGGGCCGCCGCCGCACCCGCACGCGGCCGGTGAGGACGACGCGGCGGGCGCGCCCCGGCCCGGGGTGACGTCATGAAGGCGCCGAACCTGGCGGTCCTCTTCGTCGTGGAACTCGTGGCGCTCGGCGCGGTCGGCGCCTACGGCTTCACCCGGGACGTGTCGGCCCCCGTCGCCTGGCTCCTGGGCCTCGCCGGTCTGGCGGTGATGATCATGACCTGGGCCCTCTTCGGTTCCCCGAAGGCCCGGTACAAGACGCGCGGCGCCGGCCGGGTCGCGTTCGAAGTGGTCTGGTTCGGGGCGGGAGTCGCCGCCCTGGCGCTCGCCGGCGCCTACGTCTGGGCGATCGTCTTCGCCCTGGTGTGCGCGGTGAGCAAGGCCCTCGCGGTGCGCTGGGACCAGTGACCGCCGTCGTGGACGGGTGGGGTCAGGCCCCGTCCCCCTCCGGGGCGGACGGCCCGGCGCCGCCGCCGGCGAGCAGGCCCAGGAAGTCGCGGAACGCCTGCGGCATGTCCACGCCCTCCGGGTCCAGCAGCCACTGGTACTGCAACCCGTCCATCACGGCGACCAGCAGCGGCGCGGCCCGCTCCGGCGTGAGCCCGCCCGGCAGCCGGTCGCCGTACTCGGTGCGCAGCACCTCGGCCATGGAACCCCGTACGCCGTCGTAGCGCCGGGTGAAGAACGCGCGCGCCGGATGCCCCTCGGTCACCGACTCACCGAGCAGCGCGGAGAAGGTCTGCACGATGCCGGGCCGCATCGCGTTGTACTCGACGAGCGACCCGAGGAGATCGAGCCGCCACCGGCTGCTCGGCACCGCGTCCCACTGGTCCCGCTCCTCCAGGACGGCGACGAGCAGCGCCTCCTTCGTCGGGAAGTGGTGCAGCAGCCCCTGCTGGGTGAGCCCCACCCGTTCGGCGACGGCCGCCAGGCTCGCGCCCCGGTACCCGCGCTCCGCGATCACCTCGAGCGCGGCCCGCAGGATCTCGGCCCGCCGCTCCTCGCTCCGCGCGGTTCTGGTGCTGCTCATGCGGTCACCGTACGACATCGCGGGGGAGGCGCCCGGCACTCTTTATAACGTGGAAGTAACGAAACCTACCGACCTACAGGTGACGGGTGCACGATGGAGGTGCTCAGACCCCGAAGACCTCGACGAGGAGGCGCCGGCATGGCGAACCAGGTGGACGACAGCGTGGACGGCGGCGCGGACGACCGGGCCCGCGAGGCGGCGATCGAGGCCGCGCTCGGCAAGCTCGACCTCGACACCAAGGCCCGGCTCCTCGCCGGGCAGGACATGTGGTCGCTGCCCGCGATCCCCGAGATCGGCCTGAAGTCCCTGGTCATGTCCGACGGCCCGATCGGCGTGCGCGGCGTGCGCTGGACCGCCGACGACCCCTCCATCGCCCTGCCGTCCCCGACCGCCCTCGCCGCCACCTGGGACCAGGCCCTGGCCCGCCGGGCCGGCGCCCTGCTCGCCCAGGAGGCCCGCCGCAAGGGCGTCCACGTGCTGCTCGCGCCGACCGTGAACCTGCACCGCTCCCCGCTCGGCGGCCGCCACTTCGAGGCGTACAGCGAGGACCCGTACCTGACCGGCGTCATCGGCACCGGCTACGTCCAGGGCGTGCAGTCCGGCGGCGTCGGCACCACCGTCAAGCACTTCGTGGCGAACGACGCGGAGACCGACCGCTTCACCGTCGACAACCTCGTCCCCGGCCGCGCCCTGCGCGAGCTCTACCTGGCCCCCTTCGAGGCCATCGTCGCGAACGCCCACCCGTGGGGCATCATGACCGCCTACAACCAGGTCAACGGCACGACGATGACCGAGCACCGCTACCTCGTGAACGAGGTCCTGCGCGGCGAATGGGGCTTCGACGGCTTCAACGTCTCCGACTGGCTCGCCGCCCGCTCCACCACCGGCGCCGTCAAGGGCGGCCTGGACGTCGCGATGCCCGGCCCGCAGACCGTCTACGGCCCGGCCCTCGCGGCGGCCGTCCGCGCGGGCGAGGTCGAGGAACCGGAGGTCGACGAGGCCGTACGGAACGTGCTGCGGCTCGCCGCCCGCGTCGGCATCCTCGAAGGCGCCGAACCGGTCGTGCCTCCCGCGCGGCGCCCGGCCGAGATCGACGGCGAGGCCCTGGCCCGCGAGATCGCCCGCCGCGCCTTCGTCCTCGTCCGCAACTCCGGTGTCCTGCCGCTGCGGCCGACCACCCGGATCGCGCTCATCGGCGCCGCCGCCCGCGACGCCCGCGTCCTCGGCGGCGGCTCCGCCACCGTCTTCCCCGCCCGGATCGTCTCCCCGCTCGACGGACTGACCGCCGCCGTGGACGCGCTCGGCTATGCCGTCGGCGCCGACCCCAGCGACGAACTCGCCCCCGCCGACAAGGGGTTCACCCTGCGCGCCGTCTGCCGGGACGCCGACGGGAACGTCATCGGCGAGGGCTCGCTGCCCAGCGGCCAGCTCCAGTGGATGGGCGCCGACCTGCCCGCCGGCGTCACCCACGAGACGCTGCACAGCATCGAGATCAAGGGCACCTTCACCCCGCGCGAGAGCGGCGACCACGCCTTCGGCACGCGCGGCCTCGGCGCCTTCACCCTCACCGTCGACGGCACCGTCCTCTACGACGGCGTCCAGGCCATGGGCAGCGAGACCGACCCCTTCGAGGCGTTCTTCGGCGCCCCGCTGGAGCGCGGCAGGGTGCACCTCACCGAGGGCCGGACCGTCGAGGTGTCGCTCCAGCACCCCCTCGACAAGTCCCTCGCGATGCCGCTGCCCGCCGTGATCTTCAGCCTCACCCACCTCGGCCCGCGCCGCGACGAGGACACCCTGATCGCGGAGGCCGTCGCGGCCGCCCGGGACGCCGAGGCCGCCGTCGTCGTGGTCGCCACGACCGAGCGCGTCGAGTCCGAGGGCTTCGACCGCACCGACCTGCGCCTCCCCGGCCGCCAGGACGACCTGGTGCGCGCCGTGGCCGCCGCCAACCCGAACACCGTGGTGGTCGTCAACTCCGGCTCCCCGGTGGAGCTCCCGTGGCGCGACGACGTGGCCGCCGTGCTGCTCAGCTGGTTCCCCGGCCAGGAGGGCGGCGACGCCCTCGCCGACGTGCTCCTGGGCGCCGAGGAACCGGGCGGCCGCCTCCCCACCACCTGGGGCTCCCTCACGGACGCCCCGGTCACCGGGACGACCCCGGCCGACGGCCGGCTCGCGTACACCGAGGACGTGTTCATCGGCTACCGCGCCTGGGACCGGTCCGGCGCCACCCCCGCCTACCCGTTCGGCCACGGCCTCGGCTACACCGACTGGGCCTACGAGTCGATCGACGTGACCGGCACCACCGCCACCGTCCGCGTCCGCAACACCGGCGCGCGCCCCGGCCGCGAGGTCGTCCAGCTCTACCTGGCGCCCATCGAGCCCGACCCGGCCCGCCCCGCCCGCTGGCTGGCCGGCTTCGCGGGCGTGAGCGCGGCTCCCGGCGAGACGGTCGAGGCGGTCGTCGAACTCCCGCGCCGCGCCTTCGAGATCTGGGACGAGAGCACCGACTCCTGGGCGTACCAGGAGGGTTCGTACGAGCTGATCGCAGGCCGCTCGCTCACCGACGGCCGGGTCACCGAGACGATCGTCGCCTGACGGCCGCTCCTACCGACCGGGGCGGCGGGTCCTGACCCCCGCCGCCCCACGGACTCAGCCGCGGACGCCGAACCCGTACAGCGTCTGCGAACGGAACACCTCGCCCGGCCGCAGCACGGTGCTCGGGAACTCGGGCCGGTTCGGCGAGTCCGGGAAGTGCTGCGTCTCCAGGGCGATCCCGTCACCGGGCGCGAACGGCACCGCCGCGTCGAAGTGGTCCCCGGTGTAGAGCTGCAGGCCGGGCTCCGTCGTCGCCACGCCCACCGTCCGCCCGGACGCCGGGTCGTGCAGCTCCGCGACCGCGACGGCCGCGTCGGTGACCCCCTTGTCGAGCACGTAGTTGTGGTCGTAACCGGACCCGACCTTCCGGCTCTCCCGGAAGTCGAACCGCGTCCCGGCCACGTCCCGCAGCTCCCCGGTCGGAATCAGTTCGTCGTCCACGACGGTCACCCGCCCGGCGTCGATCCGCACCTCGTGACCGCCCGCCGCGTTCCCGGCACCGGCGCCGCCCAGGTTCCAGTACGTGTGGTTCGTCAGGTTCACGATCGTCGGAGCGTCGGTCACCGCCTCGTACGAGATCCGCAGCGCCCCGCCCTCCTCCAGCGCGTACGTCGCCGAGACCTCGAGCCGCCCCGGGAAGCCCTCCTCGCCGTGCGGCGAGACCCGGCTCAACCGCACCGCGTGGTCCCCGGCCGGCGCCGCGTCCCACACCCGCTTGTCGAAACCGCGCTCGCCGCCGTGCAGCGCGTTCGGCCCGTTGTTCTGCGCGAGGTGGTAGATCCGCTCGTCCAGCGGGAACCGGCCGCCGGCGATCCGGTTCGCGTACCGGCCGACCAGGGCGCCCAAGTAGGGCGCGGGGTGCGTCAGATAGCCGGCCAGATCGGGGAACCCGAGCGCGATCGGGCCCATGGCCCCGTCCCGGTCGGGCGTCTCGACCGACTGCAGGATGCCCCCGTACGTCAGGACGCGTACCCGCACCCCGTCCCGCTCCAGGGTCCAGCGGTGGACAGCGGTGCCGGTGGGAAGGGTGCCGAAGAGTTCGCCAGTCATGATCGAGACCCTACGCCCGCTCAGGCCGGCGGCTCTTCGGCGGTCACTCCGTGATACGCCAGCGCCGCGAGCCTGGCCTGACCGTCCTTGCTCGGGTGGAACCAGTCCCAGTGACTCAACTGCTGCTCCCCGAACCGGTACCCGAAGACCGCGCCCCCGTCGTACCGGCACCGCTTGTCCTTCGCGCACACGTCCTTCAGGACCTCGTTGTACGCCACGACGCGCTCCTGCACCGCGTCGCGCCGCGCCGTGGCCGCCGTGTCGACGTCGTCCGGATCGGCCAGCATCGACGAGCAGATGCCCAGCTTCCACACCTGCTTGCCCAGCGGATTCTCCCGGCCCTCGGACCAGAGCCGCTTCAGATCGGGCACGCTCGCCACATAGACCTGTGCCTTCGGCGCCTCGCTCCGCAACCCGCGCAGCGCACGCTCGAAGTCGGCCCGGAACGCGGCCACGGGCGTCATCGAACCGGCGGTCGAGCGGCACGCGTCGTTCGCCCCGACCATCACCGTCACCAGACCCGGCCGCTGCGCCCCGGCCTGCTCCATCTGCAACGGCAGATCGGCCATCCGCGCGCCGGTCCGCGCGTGGTTCCAACTGTGCGTCCTGGCCCGGCTCTTGCCGAGGAGCCGGACGGCGAGGCTGTTCACCCCGGAGTCCGAGCCCGTCGCCCACGACACCTCGGGGCAGTCGGCGAGCACCCCGCACGCGTCGAAGCCCCGGGTGATCGAATCGCCCACTGCGGCAACCGACCGCGGGCTCGTGTCCCACGTCGGGGTGGGTTTCGGCGACGGCTTCGCGGCGGCCGTGGAACCCTTCGGGCCGGGGGAGTTGTCACCGGTGGCGTCACAGGCGGTGAGGGCCGTGACACCGAGCACGCCCGCCGTCACGGTGGCGACGGCGGCCCGCACGGCAGTTGACCGGTGGCTTCGCTTCCGCATCCCGTCGTCGCCTCCGTCTCTCACTGCTGCCTCCGTGCCGGGTGCACCGACCAGGCTGACGCCGTACGGGGGGCCGGGGTTGCGCCCCGCCGGGTGAAAGGTCGGTGTTTGTGGGCCCCGGGACCGACAGTACGTCACACTCCTTGCACCGCTGCGCGATAGCCTCGCCCCGGGGTCCCCGGTCGACCCTGTGAGACCCCGCTGTACCGGTTCCGCTAAATTACAACACGTCAGATGTGTCCCTTTTTGTCTGGACCTTTTCGGTTCGGACAGAAGGACAGAAGGTTCGGCACGGGCGCGAGGCCGCTGGGGAAGGCGACCCTCGACACCCACACTGGAGGTCCGGTGACGACACGTGGAGTTCTGTACGTGCACTCCGCACCGCGCGCGCTGTGCCCGCACGTCGAATGGGCGGTCGCGGGCGTACTCGGCGCACGCGTCAGCCTCGACTGGATCAGGCAGCCCGCCGCGCCGGGCACCTGGAGATCGGAATTCTCCTGGCAGGGCGAGGTCGGCACGGCCGCGAAGCTCGCCTCCGCCCTGCGCGGCTGGCAGCTGCTGCGCTTCGAGGTGACGGCGGAACCCTGCGCCGCCGCCGAGGGCGAGCGCTACAGCGCCACCCCCGAACTCGGCATCTTCCACGCCGTCACCGGCATCCACGGCGACATCCTCATCCCGGAGGACCGCCTGCGCGCCGCCCTGGCCCGCTCCAAGGGCGGCGAGAGCCACCTGGAGTCCGAGGTCGCCAAGCTCCTCGGCAAGCCCTGGGACGACGAACTGGAGCCTTTCCGGTACGCGGGCGAGGGCGCCCCGGTCCGCTGGCTCCACCAAGTGGTGTAGCTCCCTCCGAGCGTACGAAGTGGGCCCGCCCCGGTCACCCGGGGCGGGCCCACTCGCATGCTCGGCGGAGTACCGGAGCGCGTCAGAACGCGCCGGAACGCGTCAGATCGTCCGGAACGCCAGGACGACGTTGTGCCCACCGAACCCGAACGAGTCGTTGAGCGCGGCGATGCGTCCCTCGACCGGCAGCTTCCGGGCCTCACCGCGAACGATGTCGGCGGCGGCCTCGGCCTCCGGGTCCAGGTTCTCCACGTTGATGGTCGGCGGAGCCAGCCGGTGGTACAGCGCCAGCACCGACGCCACGGTCTCGATGCCACCGGCGCCACCCAGCAGGTGACCGGTCATCGACTTCGTCGCGGACACGGCGAAGTGGTCGACGTCGTCGCCGAACACCTTGCGCAGCGCCTTCAGCTCGGCCACGTCTCCGGCCGGCGTCGACGTCGCGTGCGCGTTCACGTGCACGATCTCGGCCGGGTCCAGGTCGGTGTTGTCCAGCAGGTGCTGCAGGGCCTGCGCGATGCCGCGGCCCTCCGGCTCCGGCTGCACGATGTCGTGGCTGTCGGCGGAGATGCCCTGGCCGACCGCCTCCGCGTAGACGCGGGCGCCACGCGCGGCGGCGTGCTCGGCGGACTCCAGGACGATCACGCCGGCGCCCTCACCGAGGACGAAACCGTCACGGGCGACGTCGTAGGGGCGCGAGGCGCCCTGCGGGTCGTCGTTGTTCTTGGACATCGCCATCATGTTGCCGAACGCGGCGATGGGCAGCGGGTGGATGGCCGCCTCGGTGCCACCGCAGACGACGACGTCGGCGCGGCCGGTGCGGATCATCTCGATGCCGTAGCCGATGGCCTCGGCACCCGACGCGCAGGCGGAGACCGGCGTGTGCACACCCGCGCGGGCGTTCACGGCCAGGCCCACGTTGGCCGACGGGCCGTTGGGCATCAGCATCGGCACGGTGTGCGGGGAGACGCGGCGAACGCCCTTCTCCTTCAGCACGTCGTACTGGTCGAGAAGCGTGGTCACGCCGCCGATGCCGGACGCGATGACGGCGCCCAGCCGGTCGGGGTCGACGGACGGGTCCTCACCGGCCTTGTCGGTGAAACCGGCGTCCGCCCACGCCTCCTTGGCGGCGATCAGCGCGAACTGCGCGGAGCGGTCCAGCTTGCGGGCCTGCGGGCGAGGAATGACCTCGCTCGGATCCACGGCGACCGGCGCCGCGATGCGGACCGCCTGCTCGGCGGCCCACTCCTGCTCGAGGGGCTTGACGCCGGAACGTCCGGCGACCAGGCCCTCCCAGGTGGATGTCACGTCGCCACCCAGCGGTGTGGTTGCGCCGATACCGGTGACGACCACGGTGCGATTGGTCGAGCTCACAGGAATTCTTTCTCCAACGGATGCGAGGGATTCAGCGGCGCCACCGCCGGGTGGCGGAGCGACTGACCTCAAGGTCGAGAGCTGGTGGCTCAGGCCTGGTGGTCGAGGATGTACTTCGTGGCGTCGCCGACGGTCTTGAGGTTCTTGACGTCGTCGTCCGGGATCTTGACGTCGAAGCGCTCTTCGGCGGCGACGACGACCTCGACCATGGACAGCGAGTCGACGTCCAGGTCATCGGTGAAGGACTTGTCCAGCTGGACGTCCTCGGTGGGGATCCCGGCGATCTCGTTCACGATCTCGGCGAGACCGGCGACGATCTCTTCCTGAGTGGCGGCCATCTTGGCGCTCCTTCGGTGTGTATCCAGAGGGTGTGGCGCCCACCGCGGCAGCGGCAGGGTGGTGACACCGTCCGGACCAGGTGATCCGGACGGGGATGCCTAGGGGAGGGTAACGACCGTGGCGGCGTACACGAGACCCGCCCCGAAGCCGATGACGAGCGCGGTGTCGCCGCTCTTGGCCTCGCCGGTCGCCAGGAGCCGCTCCATCGCGAGCGGAATCGAGGCGGCCGAGGTGTTACCGGTGGTGCGCACGTCGCGGGCGACCGTGACGTGCTCCGGCAGTTTCAGAGTCTTCACCATCGAGTCGATGATCCGCTCGTTGGCCTGGTGCGGAATGAAGACATCCAGGTCGTCCGCGCTGACTCCGGCCGCGTCCAGCGCCTGCTGGGCGACCTTCGCCATCTCGAACACGGCCCAGCGGAACACCGCCTGGCCCTCCTGCGTGATCGCAGGGAACTTGACGTTGCCCTCGGAGTCCACGGGCAGCTGCGACACGTCGCCGCTGCGGAACGTGTCCCACGGCACGGTCTGCTTGATCGTCCCGGCCTTGTCGCCCTCGGAACCCCACACCGTGGGGCCGATCGCGGGCTCCTGGGCGGGACCGACGACCACGGCACCGGCGCCGTCACCGAACAGGAAGGCCGTCGCACGGTCCTCCAGGTCGGTCAGGTCCGACAGCCGCTCCACGCCGATGACGAGGACGTACTCCGCGCTGCCCTCGACGATCATGCCCTTGGCGAGGGTCAGCCCGTAGCCGAAGCCGGCGCAGCCCGCGGAGATGTCGAAGGCCGCGGCCTTCTGCGTCCCCAGCCGGTCCGCGATCTCCGTCGCGATGGCCGGCGTCTGCGCGAAGTGCGAGACGGTCGACACGACCACGGCGCCGATCTGCTCGGACCGGATCCCCGCGTCGGCGATGGCCTTGCCGGACGCCTCGACGGACATCATGGCCACGGTCTCTTCGTCATTGGCCCAGTGGCGGGTGGAGATGCCGGAGCGCGAACGGATCCACTCGTCGGACGAGTCGATCTTCTCGAGGATCACCTCGTTCGGCACGACCCGCGTCGGCCGGTACCCGCCGACACCGAGGATGCGCGCGTACGGGGCACCCTTGCTGGGCTTGATCTTCGACATGCTGCTCGGATCTCCTTCTCAGGCCGTTGCTTCTGTGGCTTCGGCGATCAGGGCGCGGGCCGCGTCGAGGTCGTCGGGGGTCTTCAGGGCGAGGGTCTTGACGCCGGGCAGCGCACGCTTGGCGATACCGGTGAGGGTGCCGCCCGGGCACACCTCGATCAGCGCGGTCACGCCGAGCTCCTGGAACGTCTCCATGCACAGGTCCCAGCGGACCGGGTTCGCGACCTGGCCCACCAGACGGGAGACGATCTCGGCGCCGGTCGCGACGGTCCTGCCGTCCTTGTTCGACACGTACGTGACCGTGGGGTCGGCCGGGGCCAGCCCGGCGGCGGCCTCCTCCAGCGTCGCCACGGCGGGAGCCATGTGCCGGGTGTGGAACGCGCCGGCCACCTTCAGGGGCACCACGCGTCGCACGCCCTCGGGCTTGTCGGCCTCCAGCGCGGCCAGCTCCTCGAGCGTGCCGGCGGCCACGATCTGGCCCGCGCCGTTCACGTTCGCCGGGGTCAGGCCCAGCTTCTCCAGGTGCGGCACGGTGACCTCGGGGTCGCCGCCGAGCAGCGCCGCCATCCCGGTCTGCGTGATCGCCGCGGCCTCGGCCATGGCCAGACCGCGCTTGCGCACCAGCTGCAGCGCGGTGGTGTCGTCCAGCACGCCCGCGAAGGACGCCGCGGTGAACTCGCCGACACTGTGCCCCGCGACCGCACCCGGCGTGACATCGCCGAGCGCCGAGGCGGAGAGGATCCCGGCCGCCACGAGCAGCGGCTGGGCCACGGCCGTGTCACGGATCGCGTCCGCGTCGGCCTGCGTGCCGTAGTGGGCGAGGTCGAGTCCGATGGCGTCGGACCACGCGGCGACGCGGTCGGCGGCACCGGGGAGGTCGAGCCAGGGGGTCAGGAAGCCGGGCGTCTGAGCGCCTTGGCCGGGAGCGACGAGTACGAGCACTCTCACACTCTCTCTTGTGGACGGTGCGGGCCGCCCGTGGGGACAGGGACGAAGAACCGAAGGGGGAATTGTAGACCCCCGACAAAAGCCTACGACTGGGGATCTGCGTCGGCCAGACGCCCCAGGATCAGCGCGATGCGCAAGGTGAACGCCGAGCGCACATCCGATGGCGACCACCCGGTGACGTCGGTCACACGTCGGAGCCGGTAGCGGACGGTGTTCGGGTGGACGAAGAGCATCCGGGCCGCACCTTCGAGGCTGCTCGCCTGCTCCAGGTAGACGCTGAGCGTCTCCAGCAGAGCCGAGCCCGCTTCCTCCAGCGGTCTGTAGATCTCCTCCACCAACTGGTCCCGCGCAGCCGGGTCTCCCGCGATCGCGCGCTCCGGAAGCAGATCGTCCGCCAGAACGGGACGCGGAGCGTCCTGCCACGCGCCGCACGCCTTGAGCCCGGCGGCCGCGGCCTGCGCGGAACGGGTGGCCGCGAGCAGGTCGGGCACCACGGGCCCGGCGACCACCGCCCCCGCGGCGAACGGCCCGATCAGCGACTTCGCCACGGCCAGCGGATTGTCGCTGCCGCCCGCGATCACCACGAGCCGGTCACCGAGCACACCGGTCAGGACCTGCAGCTTGGCGTGGCGCGAGGCCCGCCGGATGGCTTCCACGGTCAGCTCGCTGTCGCCGTCCGGAGCGGTGCCGAGCACCACGCACACGTGCTCCGGCGAGTTCCACCCCAGCGCCGCGGCCCGGCTGACCGCGCCCTCGTCGGCCTCCCCGGACAGCACCGCGTTCACCACGAGGGACTCGAGCCGCGCGTCCCAGGCGCCCCGCGCCTCCGCCGCCTGCGCGTACACCTGGGCGGTCGCGAACGCGATCTCCCGCGCATACACGAGCAGCGCCTCCCGCAGCACGCTCTCGTCACCGGGCGCCGCCACCTCGTCGATGGCCGACTCCATGACCTCGATCGTGGTGCGCACCATCTCCACGGTCTGGCGCAGCGTGATCGCCCGCGTCAGCTCCCGCGGCGCGGTACCGAAGACGTCCGTCGAGATCGCCTGTGGAGCGTCCGGGTGCCGGAACCACTCGGTGAACGCCGCGATACCCGCCTGCGCGACCAGGCCGATCCACGACCGGTTCTCCGGCGGCATGGCCCGGTACCAGGGCAGCGTCTCGTCCATGCGCGTGATCGCCTGCGCGGCGAGCGCCCCGGAGGACTTCTCCAGGCGCTTCAGGGTCGCCGAGTGCGGGTGGGCATCCGCGAGGGCGTCCGGACGACGGCCGGCTGATTCGTTCTCTGAAGGCTGCGCTGATTCCGATTGGGGCACGGGGACAAGACTGCCTTATCAGGACGGCCCAGCGGAGTGGAGGGTCCGACGTGACCCCGACACGAGGCCGGAAGCGGGGGCTACCGTGTATCCCGTGATCGACGTACGCCGCTCCGGCGACCGCTACCCCGGCGGCGAACCCGATGCCGGGATCGACTCCCGCCACGCGTTCTCCTTCGGCCCGCACTACGACCCGGACAACCTGCGCTTCGGCGCGATCCTGGCCTGCAACGAGGAGCACCTCGCCCCCGGCGCCGGTTTCGCGGAACACCCGCACAGCCACACCGAGATCGTCACCTGGGTCGTCACCGGCGAACTCACCCACCGCGACTCCACCGGCCACGAGTCCGTCGTCCGGCCCGGCGACGTCCAGCGCCTCAGCGCCGGCGCCGGCGTCCGGCACGTGGAGCGCAACGACGGCATCGAACCGCTCGCCTTCATCCAGATGTGGCTGGCCCCCACCGACCCCGGCGGCGAACCCGCCTACGAGGTGGTCCACGGCATCGCCGACTCGACCCCCTACGACGTCCCGGCGGCCGGCGCCATGCTCCACGTCCGACGCCTGACCCCGGGCGACCGGGCCGAACTGCCCGCCGCTCCCTACGTCTACCTCCACGTGGTGCACGGTGAAGTGCGCCTCGGCGAAGAGGAGTTGGCCCCCGGCGACGCCGCCCGCATCACGGCGGAGCCCGGCCTGGAACTGCGGGCGACGACGGACGCGCAGTTGCTGATCTGGGAAATGAGCGGCTGAGCCTTCCCCAGGGCCCTTGGCTCAGATCTCCGCGAGCACCGCGTCGGTGAACGGCGGCCACACCTCTGCCGCCCACGGCCCGAACGCCCGGTCCGTGAGCGCCACACATGCCGCCCCGGCAGCCGGGTCCACCCACAGGAACGTGCCGGACTGCCCGAAGTGCCCGAACGTCCGCGGCGACGAAGAGCTCCCCGTCCAGTGCGGCGACTTGTGGTCCCGGATCTCGAAGCCGAGCCCCCAGTCGTTCGGGTTCTGGTGCCCGTACCCCGGGAGCACCCCCTTCGTGCCCGGGTACTGCACGGTCATCGCCTCGGCCACGGTCCGCGGGTCGAGGAGCCGAGGCGCCTGCACCTCCGCGGCGAACCGCACCAGGTCGTCCACCGTCGACACGCCGTCCTTGGCGGGTGAGCCGTCCAGCGAGGTCGACGTCATGCCCAGCGGTACGAGCACCGCCTGGCGCAGATACTCGGCGAACGGGATGTCCGTCGCCTTCGCGATGTGGTCCCCGAGGACCTCGAAGCCCGCGTTCGAGTACAGCCGCCGGGTGCCCGGCTCCGACGTCGTCCGGTGCTCGTCGAAGGCGAGTCCGCTGGTGTGGGCCAGCAGGTGCCGGACCGTCGAGCCCGCCGGGCCGGCCGGCTCGTCGAGCTCGATCGCGCCCTCCTCGTACGCGACGAGTGCCGCGTAGGCCGCGAGCGGCTTGGTGACCGAGGCCAGCGGGAAGCGGTGGTCCGTGGGGCCGTGTGTCCCCGTCACCGTGCCGTCCGCACGGACGACGGCTGCGGCGGCGGTCGGGACCGGCCAGTTGTCGATCAACGCGAGGCTCTGCATGAGTACGAGCCTAGAGCGTCAGCCTCATCGCGGGCGCGGGGGTGCGGGCGAACCCGAGGGAGGCGTACAGCGGCTCGCCCTCCGCCGTCGCGTGCAGATCGATCCGGTGCACATCGCGCTCCCGGAACCAGTCGAGGAGCGCCTCCATGCAGGCCCGCGAGTAGCCCCGGCGCCGGTGGTCAGGATCGGTGCACACATTGAAGACGTGCCCGGCGGTGCCGGCCGGATTGCCGGGGCCGCCCAGGCTGTGGTCGATCGCTCCGGTGGCGCAGGCCGCGAGCGTCCCGGAGCCGTCCGGGGCGTCGACGACGAACGCCGTCAACTCGCCGTCGGCGGAGGCGAGATGGGACCGCAGCGCGGCGACCGTGGCCGGCTGCCACCGCACGTCGTCGCTGGGCCGCATCGCATCGAGCATGATCTTGCGCAGGCGGGTCAGTTCTTCGGCGTCCTCGGGGACGGCACGGCGGACCAAGGGCATGATCCGCACCGTAACCGGACGTCTCCGGGATGTCGTCCGGATTTCCCCACGATGTGCTTGCTTGGAGTGCACTCCAAGGTTCTAGCGTGGGGCCCATGACGGTGATGGAGACCACCCCCGCACCCGCCCCGGACAAGGTCGACGTCTGTGCCGCGGCGCCCGAGTCACACCCGCGCCCGAACGGCCAGGACCGCTACACGATCAGTGAGGTCGTCGCCTTCACCGGGCTGACCGCGCACACCCTCCGCTGGTACGAGCGGATCGGCCTGATGCCCGACGTCGACCGCTCGCACACCGGCCAGCGTCGCTACAGCAACCACGACCTGGACTGGCTCGCCTTCGTCAACAAGCTCCGGCTCACCGGGATGCCCGTGGCCCACATGGTCCGCTACGCCGAGCTGGTGCGCCTGGGCGAGGAGACCTTCGCCGAGCGCCAGGAACTGCTCGAGTCGACCCGCCGCGACGTCCTGAACCGCATGGCCGAACTCCAGGACACCCTCGCCGTGCTCGACCACAAGATCAACTTCTATGCCGGTACCCGTCCGGCGCCGGAAAGGGATTGACCGCATGAGCACGGAACGGACGCCGCAGGCAGGCGGGCGGCGCATATCCACTGTTGAGTTGGGAAGCAACGGGCCCGTGGTGGGCGCTCAGGGCCTCGGCTGCATGGGCATGAGCTGGGCCTACGGTCCGACGGACGCCGACGGAGCCCGGGCCACCCTGGAGCGGGCCCTGGAACTCGGCGTCACCCTGTACGACACCGCCGACGCCTACGGTGCCGGTGAGAACGAGAAGTTCCTCGCTCCTTTCGTCAAGGCGCACCGCGACGAGATCGTCCTGGCGACCAAGTTCGCCATCGGACTCGACCCGAGCGACCCGAACAAGCGCGTCATCAGCAACGATCCCTCCTACATCCGGACCTGCGTCGACTCCAGCCTGGAGCGTCTGGGCGTCGACTCGGTCGACCTGTACTACATGCACCGCCGGGACCCGAAGGTGCCGATCGAGGAGACGGTCGGCGTGATGGCCGAGCTCGTCGCCGCGGGCAAGGTCAAGCACCTCGGCCTCAGCGAGGTCACCGCCGACGAACTGCGGGCCGCGCACGCCGTCCACCCCATCGCCGCCGTCCAGTCGGAGTGGTCGCTGTTCAGCCGCGACATCGAACGGTCGGTGGTGCCCGCCGCCGCCGACCTGGGCGTCGGACTGGTCCCGTACTCCCCACTCGGCCGTGGCTTCCTCACCGGCGCCTTCGTCAGCGCCGACAAGGAGTTGTCCGCCGACGACTTCCGCCGCCAGCAGCCCCGCTTCACCGGCGACAACGCCGCCGCCAACGCGACCCTCCTGGAACCGGTCCGCCAGGTCGCCGACGCGCACGGCGCCACCCTCGGTCAGATAGCCCTGGCCTGGGTGCAGCGCCAGGCCGAGACCTTCGGACTCTCCGTCGTCCCGATCCCCGGTACCCGCAAGCCCGGCCGGGTCGAGGAGAACACCGCGGCGACCCGTGTGGTGCTCACCGGCGAGGAGTTGGCGCTGCTCGAACCGATCGCCTCCCAGGTCGCGGGCGACCGCTACGCCGACATGACCTTCACGTCGGCGGGCCGCGAGTAGCCGGACCCCGGGAGTCCCGACCAGCCGCGCCTCGGCTGACTCGACGCACGGCCGTCGGGCACCGAGGCCGCGGCCGGTCGCCCGCCCTCGCCGCCACCGCAGCACGCCCGAGGCGGCGAGCGGCGCACGGGCCCCTCATGCCAGCCCCAGCGCGAACACCGCGAACCCGGCGGCGAGCACTCCGGCCAGCGCCCGCCGCCCCCGGCTCGCACGCTTCCACGGAGACTCGAAGCCCCGTGCGTAGCGGCCTATCAGCGCGAGCAGCGCCGCGAACAACGGCAGCCAGGCGAGACGGACCGCTATCCAGACCAGCGTGTCCGGGGCCGTCGTGAGGCCCGGTATCGCCCCGGCGAAGGAGGCGGGGACCGCCGCCGCGAGCATCGCCGTCTGGTGCCAGCACAGGATCGTCATCGCCGACAGATTGATGACCACGACGGGCGCCCAGAGCGCGGGCCGGCGCAACAGCCGGCCGATGCGGTCCCGCAGCAGTATCGCCGCGCCGCTCTGCGCGGCGGCCAGAGCGAGGACGAGCAGCGACGGCGGATGCGAGTTCGTCCGGGCCTCGCCCGGCACACCCACCATCGAGGCCGGGTAGTGGAAGGCGAGGAGGAGCGCCGCGAACAGCGCCGTACCTCCGACGAGCAGTGCCCAGGCGCCCCGCCTGCCGAGCTTCTTCTCGCCCCAGCAGACGCCCAGTTGATAGGCGAACATCCAGCCCGGCAGCAGGTTCAGCAGGCTCAGCCACGAGGGCATGGCCGAGGCGAGCGGACCGTACCGGAGGAAGTCCACGACGGCGACCGAGCCGATGAGCGGCGCCGCCGCCCAGACGCCGAGCCTTCTCGCGGCCCGGACGCACCACGGAGTGAGCGCCGTGATCACGGTGTAGACCCCGACGAACCACAGGGGCTGTATCACCAGCGTGGAACCCGTCCGCAAGGTCGTCCCCGGCACCCCGAGGGCGTACAGGACCGGGATCATCGCGGCCCAGACCGCGGTCACCCCCAGCACCGGGCGGCCCAGGCGGGCGAGCCTGCCCCGCAGCCAGCCGGCCGTCGAGGCACCACGCTCCCGGGCCCGGCGGTACGAGAGGACCGACGCGTACCCGCCGACCAGGAAGAACACGCCCAGCATCTGCAGTACCCAGCTCAGCGGGGCGAAGAAGCCGAAGGCGGCCAGCGGGCTCGCATTGTGCAAGGCGCCCTGGGCGTCGAGGGAGAAGCCGCCGAGGAGCCAGTGGCCGGTCGGAACGGCGAGCAGCGCCAGAGCGCGCAGCCCGTCCACCGCCCGGTCCCGGTCGGCCGGGGTCTTCGCGTCGATCGCGGCGACCGCGGAAGAAGCGGACGCCCGCAAGGTGGTCAGGCTCATGATGATGCTCCGGTGGCGATGTCGGCGAAGGCGTGCAGCGAGTCCGTGCCGGGTGCGAAGTAGCCGGTGTGGCCCTCGGCGCGCTCGGTGGGCACGGGGCGGGCGCCGAACGAGGAATCGGTGGGATCGGCGCCGTGGCCGAGGCCGAACAGCTCGACGTTCGGCACCTTGCCGATCCAGTCGGTGTCGTCCCGGGCCGCCCACACCCGGGCCCCGGTGTGCAGATCGGCCACGCTGTCGGCGCGCAGTCCGGGCGAACCGAGCACGACGAGGTCGGACGCGGGGAGCCGGGCCGCGGCGAGCCCGCACACCACCGACCCGTAGCTGTGACAGAAGACGGCGGGCTTCGGCAGGCCGGCCGCGGTGAGGCCCTGCACGAAGCGCGCCAGCCGGGGCGCTCCCGCCTCGGCGAGCCGGCCCGTGGCGGCATCGGGGCCGAGGCCCAGCGGCGTGGTGTATCCGACCCACGCCACCACGGCCGTGCCGTCGCCCGAGGCCGCCTGGAGGGACCGCGCCATGCCGGCAGGCGTCCCGTACACGTCCCTGGCCCGGTCGAACGAACCCAGGTCGATGTCCGAGCCGGGCACGATCACGGAGACGTGCCGGGCCTTCACCAAGTCCCCGTACACCTCGGCGACTTGACCGCGGCCACGGGGATCGAAGGCGAGGATCCGGCGGCCGGGAGCGAGCAGCTCGGCGCACCGCTCGGCGAGGACGCGCGCGGTCTCCCGCTCCTGCGGGGTGCGTGAGGAGTCCGCCGCGTCGGCCAGGGCCCGGGCCCGCTCGGCCCGCAACGCCATCCCGTTCGCCTCGTATCGCAGGGCGGTCGGCGCCCCGTCCAGATTGCCGACGACCGACGGATGCCGGACCGCGAGCTCGTGCCGCTCCGCCGTGCTCAACACACGGAAGAACGCGGCGACTTGAGCGGGGCTCGCCGTCGCCGGATCGGGCAGGTCGCGCCCCAGCGAACCGTCCGCGCGCCAGGACGCGCTGCCCGGCGGCGGACCGGTCAACGGGCGCTGCTCGTGCCCCGACGCCCAGCCCGCCGTACCGGCGACGATGGTCGTCGTGAGCGCCGCGGCGACCAGCGTGCGGCGGCCGCGTCGTTTCCAAGAGCCCAGGCCCATCGCCCGTCTCCCCTCCGTCTGTTGGCGTGACGAGGGGAAGGTAGAAAGACGGCCTGGGGCGGGACGTCACACCACGGAGCCAACTTGCAGGTGATACCTGGGTATCCGTGTCTGATACCGCAGTAGGGGGTGGCGCGACCGCACGGCGCTCACCTCGCAGGATGAACTGATACCGCGGACGTCACCGAAGGCACGGGCCGGACGGGAAACCGGCCCGCGGCGCACGAAGTGCTACCCGGGCAGGGGCTACTGGCCGCCGGGCGTGACGAGCCCCGACTCGTACGCGAAGATCACGGCCTGGGCCCGGTCACGCAGTCCCAACTTCGCCAGCACCCGGCCGACATGGGTCTTCACGGTCTGCTCGGCGAGCACCAGCTTCTCGGCGATCTCCTGGTTGGACAGACCGCGCGCGATCTCCTCCAGAACCTCCAGCTCCCGCGGCGTCAGGCTCTTGAGCTCGGGGGAGAGGTCCTTGCGCTTCGGCCGGGTCCTGGCGAAGTCCGCGATGAGCCGCTTGGTGACCGTCGGCGCGAGCAGCGCCTCACCCGCGGCCACCACCCGCACCGCGGCGATCAGGTCGGCGGGCGGCGCGTCCTTCAGCAGGAAGCCGGACGCACCGGCGCGCAGCGCCGCGTACACGTAGTCGTCGATGTCGAACGTGGTGAGCATCAGCACCTTGGGGCGGTGCACCACGCCCGGCGGCGGCTCCAACAGCTCCTGCGCCGCGGCGAGTCCGTCCATCTCCGGCATCCGGACGTCCATGAGAACGACATCGGGATGGGTGGAGCGGCTGACCTCGACGCCCTTCTTCCCGTCCGGGGCCTCACCCACGACGTCGATGTCGCTCTGCGCGTTCAACAGCGCGGCGAATCCCGCCCGCACCATGGTCTGGTCGTCGACGATGATCACCCGGATGGTCATGCGTGCCGCATTCCTTTACGCCGAGGGGGAGTCGGGCACGGTCAGCGGGAGACGGGCCGCCACACGGAACCCTCCGTCGGGCAGCGGTCCCACGTCCAGCGTGCCGCCGACCAACCGTACGCGCTCACTCATCCCGACCAGCCCATGTCCCGTGCCACCTGACTCGATCGGGGACAGTGGCTCCGTCGCCGGCCCGTTGACCACGATCACCAGCAGGGCGTCGTCGTCGAACGCGATCGAGATGTCCGCCCGCGCGCCGGGCGCGTGCCGCACCACGTTCGCCAGCGCCTCCTGCACGATGCGGTACGCCGACAGGTCCACCGCCGGTGGCACGTCCCTCAGTTCGCGCACCAGCGTGAGCTCCGGGAACGACAGGTCGGCGGGCACGCCGCCCCGTATCGTCGCGTCGACCAGCTGCCGCAGATGTGCGAGGCCGGGCTGCGGCACCAGGTCGCCCTGGGCGTCCTCGCTGCGCAGCACCGCGAGCAGGCGCCGCATCTCCGTCAGCGACTCGCGCGCGCCCGCGGCGATGGATTCGAACTCCTCACGGGTCTCGTCGGTCAGACCCTGCAACCGGTACGGCGCGGAGTCCGCCTGCACGGTGATCACCGACATGTGGTGGGCGACGACGTCGTGCAACTCGCGGGCGATCCTGGCCCGCTCCTCCAGGAGCGTGCGGCGGGTGCGCTCGGCCTCGCTGATCGTCTCCTGCTCGACGAGCTTGCGGCGGGTCTCGCCGCGCTCGCGCACCAGCGCGCCCAGGAGCAGCACGACGCCGCTCAGGACGATGAGGAGCACGCCCGTGTCGTGACTGCTGTCGTCCCGGAGGAGGCCGACGGCGATGCTCGCGACGACGGTGACCAGCCAGATGCCGATCAGCGTGCGTCGGCTCTCGCGCAGCGCCAGGGCGATGCACAGCACCAGATACGCCACGACGACCATGGGCGTCCAGGGCGAGGGGCGGCCCGCGTCCCCCTGGAACAGCGGGATCGTGCCCAGGACATTGGCGGCGATCATCAGGTACCAGGCGGTCAGCGGGCGACTGACCGCCAGGATCAGCGGGGCGGACTGGGCGACGGCGATCGCTCCGGCGAGACCGCCGCCCACCCCGTAGTCGTTCGACAGCACCTGCGTCGTGACCGGGATCAGTGTCACGGTGAAGCTCACCGCGACGAGATAGGGCAGCAGCCGCATCCAGCGCTTCGGTGCCTGTGCCAGCAGGGGCTCGGAGCGGTCACCGTCGACGGCGACCGTCAGCGCCGCACCGGCGGCGGCCAGTCGGTCGCCGACGCGCCGCAGGGCGCCGGGCAGCCGCCGACGGCCCGCTCGTCCGGAGTCTTCGTCCGGAGGGCGCGGCGCCGGGTCGGGAGAGATCGGTGCAGTGCTCATGGCCAGTTCAGCGTAGGCAATGAGCAGGGCGCGTGCCGTCATACCGAGGTGCTCACCGCACCCCCTACCCAGGTATCACAGAGCGGTGCGGGCCCCGGCCGTCACAGCTCCGCGAGCAGCTCCGCCTTCTTCGTCGTGAACTCCGCGTCGGTGACCAGCCCCGCCTGGTGCAGCTCACCGAGATGCCGGATGCGCTCGGCGATGTCCGCCGGATCACGACGGCCGGCCGACGCCGTCTCCGCACGCAGCTGCCCGCCGGCGGCCGGTCCGGCCGTGCGCACGGCCGCCAGCACCGATGCCGCGAACGGCAGGGACTCGTGGACCGGGCCGTAACCGAGCCCGAAGACCACCGCCGCCGGATCCTGGTCGGCCTGCCCCGCCTGCTCCGTGGCCGCGTCCCGGTGCAGCAGCCGCAGATGCCCCTCGAACAGCTCGGGCGAGCGCCACTCGACACCGCTCAGATCGCCGACCGGGAACGTCTTGTCCCCGGCCTTCCACTTCGCCGACGACGCCCCCGTCCAGAACCAGCGGAAGGACACCGACCTGCCGTCGAAGGACGCCTTGCCGTCGTACGCCTTGAACTGGAGCGGCGCCTCGGGCGGCGCCACCAGATAGCCGTCGGACCGGGTGTCCTCGTCGGCGACGAGCTTCTCGCGCAGTTCGTCGGCGTAGTACTCGGCGAGCGTCTCCCGCTCGGCGGGCAGCACCAGGCGGTACGGGTCGCAGCCCTCCTTGAGCTGCCCCGCCGCCGCGTCCATC
The DNA here is from genome assembly GCF_030766975.1 of Streptomyces sp. KL116D. Classification (NCBI taxonomy): domain Bacteria; kingdom Bacillati; phylum Actinomycetota; class Actinomycetes; order Kitasatosporales; family Streptomycetaceae; genus Streptomyces; species Streptomyces sp. KL116D. The sequence goes on from NZ_JASERH010000094.1 coordinate 71,754, forward strand.
AGCGGATCGGCGCCCGGTCTCGGCTCGGCGTGCAGCACCACGGTCCCGCGCTTCCCCGGAGTCAGGGTCACCGCCGCTATCGCTTCCAGAGGGATGCGGCGCTCGCCCAACGCCTGAAGGAGCTTCGGCGTGCGGATCCCCCGTTCGAAGCGGATGAGCACGGAGTCTGTCTCGAACTCCCAGGCGGCATGAAATCCGGCCAGTACGTCACCCATGCGGCTCATCGTATGCGGCACGCGCGCCTCCGTCGCCTGTTGCGTCGGACCACTGTTCCGCCGTTCTCTACGCGCGTCAGGTCGAGGCACCGCCGGAAAAACCCTCCCGGCAGTCCTGGTTCGCGCCGGCACACCGCACCGATCGGTACGAGCCAGTTCCGATCTCGGCGAAGTTGCTCAGGCTCTCGGTGCCCGGCACGAAGTATCCGGTGTGTCCCTTGGCGTTCGCCGCCGAGACGACACGGGCCCCGAAGGCCGTGGAGACGGGATCGGCGCCGTGACCGAGACCGCCCACCTCCATGTTGGGCACGTCCTGGATCCAGTCGTCCTTGTCACGGGTCGCCCACACGCGCGCGTGGGTGCCCAGGCCCGAGGCGTTGTCGGCCCGCATCCCGGGGCTGCCGGCCACCGCGATGTCGCTGACCCGCGCGGGCAGGCGGTGCGCCGCGACGCCGCACACCACGGACCCGTAGCTGTGGCAGTACAGGGCCACGGGCGAGCTGCCGGGCAGGCCGCGCAGCATGGCGTTGAGCCGGACCGCACCGTCGTCGGCGCGCATCGAGGTCGCGGCGTCCACACCCAGGCCGACGGGGGCCGTGTAGTCGGCCCAGGCGATGACCGCGGTGCGCGTGCCGGGGCTCGCGGTGCGCTCGGCGGCGTACAGCGAGCGAGCCATGCCCACGGGGGCCGAGTACTTGCGGAACGTGCGCTGGAAGGTCAGCACGTTCGTGTCGACCCCCGGCACCACGACCGAGACGCGCTGCGCCTTGTCGAGGTCGCCGAAGACCTCGGCCACCCTGCCGTTGCCCAGGGGGTCGAAGGCGAGGATCTTGCGGTCGGGGTGCGCGAGCAGCGCGAAGCGTTTCATGCGCTGCCTCGCGTCGGCGTGACCGACGGACGACAGCCTGTCGTCGTGCATGCGCTGGTACTCGACCCTGCGGGCCTGACCGAGCGCGGTGCGGTTGGCGCTGTACCGCAGCTGCACGGGCGCACCGTTCATGTTGCCGACCGCGAGCGGATAGCGGACGGCGAGGACATTGCGCTGGTGGGGCGTGAGCGAGGCGAAGAAGTGCGCGAGGCGGGTGGGGGAGCCGTCGGGCGCGGGCAGGGCGTGTCCGTTGATGCGGCCGTGCTCCCAGGCGGTGAGAGCGGTCCGCAGGGGCGATGCGACGCCCCGGTGGTGACGCACCGCGGTCCAGCCGGTGGTCGCCAGCATGACGAACACGACGGCCAGCGCGAGCAGTGCGCGCCAGACGTTGAGTTGGGGGGACGAGTCGAAGGAAGTCACTGCGGGACACCCTAGGAGAAGCGCGTGGGACTCCGTGCAGCGGGTGAGGCACATCACGTTTTCAGCGGTGTATTTGGGTAAAAGCGGACGTAGTTGCGGTCAAGCCCTCACGGTGAGTGAGGGGCCCGGGCGCCCCACGCGCGCGGGAGTGCGACCTGGCTCACTCCCGCGCGGCTCACCTCGGTCGGGCTCACGTCCGGCCAGGGCGCCAGTGTTCGCCGAGCGACGGCTTCAGGTGATCGAGGTACGACTCGGTGAGCGCGCGGATCGCCTCGACGCTCGCGTCCTCTCCCGCGCCCCACAGTCGTCCGGTCATCCGCATCACACCGCTGAACGCGGCCACGGCCACCCGCGGGCGTGGGTCGCTGTCGACGTCGAGGCCCTCGCGCTCGGCGATCACCCGCGCGGTCTCCTCCTCCAGTTCGATGGAGCGGCGCAGGTGGGCGGCGAGGAGGGAAGGGGTCGATTCGATCATCTGGTAGGTGCGCATGTGGAGTTCGACCGGAATGACCTCCTCCACGGAGCGGCTCAGTGCGTCCCACGTACCGAGGACGGCCTGCCGCATGGCCTCGAACGGGCTCTCCTCCAGGGGGCGTTCGCGCAGCGCGGCGACGAAGCGGGACTCGACCATCTCCTGCACGGCGAACGCGGCCTCTTCCTTGTTCGCGAAGTACCGGAAGAACGTGCGCTGCGAGACCTCGCAGGCCTCGGTGATCTCATCGACCGTCGTCCGGTCGAAGCCCTGGGACGTGAAGAGCTCAAGTGCCGAGCGCAGCAAGGCGTTTCGCGTCCGCTGCTTCTTGAGCTCACGCAGGTTGAGTCGCGCCGCCATGGTCCTCTTTCTCACTGTTTGTGCGGCTCACCTTGGTGTGAGCGACGTGACAGTTACCGACTTGTGAAATGCTTTGTCAACTGTCAGCAGCTGTCACTAGCCTCGAACACATGACTAGTCAGACCACTGTCGACAAGGCGGACCGGGTTCCGGAGCCCGAGCCTGTCCCGGCACCGGCCAAGGGGCTGCGCGGCCACCCCTGGTTGACTCTCTTCTCCGTCGCGATCGGCGTCATGATGGTCGCCCTCGACGGCACCATCGTCGCCATCGCCAACCCGGCCATTCAGAAGGACCTCGGCGCGAGCTTCGCCGACGTCCAGTGGATCACCAACGGCTACTTCCTCGCCCTCGCGGTCACGCTGATCACCGCGGGCAAGCTCGGCGACCGGTTCGGCCACCGGCAGACCTTCCTCATCGGTGTGGTCGGCTTCGCCGCCGCGTCGGGGGCCATCGGCCTCTCCGACAGCATCGCGTTCGTGATCACGTTCCGCGTGTTCCAGGGTCTGTTCGGCGCGCTGCTCATGCCTGCCGCGCTCGGCCTGCTGCGGGCGACGTTCCCCGCCGAGAAGCTGAACATGGCGATCGGCATCTGGGGCATGGTGATCGGCGCCTCGACCGCCGGTGGTCCGATCCTCGGCGGTGTGCTCGTCGAGCACGTCAGCTGGCAGTCCGTCTTCTTCATCAACGTGCCCGTCGGCGTCCTCGCCCTCGGACTCGGGCTCGCCATCCTCCTCGACCACCGGGCGGAGAACGCGCCGAGGTCCTTCGACATACCCGGCATCGTGCTGCTGTCCGGCGCGATGTTCTGCCTCGTGTGGGCCCTCATCAAGGCGCCGGCGTGGGGCTGGGGCGACGGCATGACGTGGACGTTCATCGCCGCGTCGGTGCTGTGCTTCGCCCTGTTCGCGGTGTGGGAGACGCGAGTCGCCGAGCCGCTCATCCCGCTGGGCCTCTTCCGCTCCGTGCCGCTGTCGGCCGGTGTGGTTCTCATGGTGCTGATGGCCATCGCGTTCATGGGCGGCCTGTTCTTCGTCACCTTCTACCTGCAGAACGTGCACGGCATGAGCCCGATCGACAGCGGTCTGCACCTGCTCCCGCTGACCGGCATGATGATCGTCGCCTCCCCGCTCGCGGGCGCGATGATCACCAAGGTCGGCCCGCGCATTCCGCTCGCGGGCGGCATGGCGTGCACGGCCGTCGCGATGTACGGCATGTCCACGCTGGAGGCGGGCACCGGCAGCGCCATCATGTCCGTCTGGTTCGCCCTGCTGGGCCTCGGCCTCGCGCCCGTGATGGTCGGCGCCACCGAGGTCATCGTGGGCAACGCGCCGATGGAGCTGTCCGGCGTGGCCGGCGGGCTCCAGCAGGCCGCGATGCAGATCGGCGGCAGCCTCGGCACCGCCGTGCTCGGTGCCGTGATGGCGTCGAAGGTCGACAACGACCTCGCCGGGAACTGGGCGGACGCCAAGCTCCCGCCGCTCACGGAGGCCCAGTTGGACCAGGCGTCCGAGGCCGTCCAGGTCGGCGTCCCGCCCGTCCCGCCGAACACTCCGGCGGCCATCGCCGGGAAGATCACGGACGTCGCGCACGACACCTTCATCTCCGGCATGAGCCTGGCCTGCCTGGTCGCCGCGGGTGTCGCGGTCGTCGCCGTCCTCGTCGCGCTGCTCACCAAGCGCGGTGAGAACGCCGAGGCGGGCGCGGGTGCCGCGCACATCTGACGGCGGACGGACGCCCGTCCGGGCCGCCGGGACCACGGCGCCGGACGCACGTCTTCAAGCCGTGGACAGGGCGCTGAAACCGCCCTTGTGAGGGAAGCCCCCGGGGAACTATCCGGGGGCTTTCGCTTATCCGGGTGACGTCGCCCGGCGACCCTTCCCGGAACCAGATCTTCCGGGCCAGAGTGTCAGGCAAGTGATCAGTCGCGAACGCAACTGGTCGATACGACACGGGGGTTGAAGCACATGCGTACATCCATGCCCATCACCGTCGCCGCTGCCGCACTCGCCGCGGTGGCCCTCACTCCCGGCCTCGCCACCGCGGCGGCGCCACCGACGCTCGGCAACTGCGCGGCGGGGGAGTTGTGTCTGTGGAGCAAGACCGGGTTCAAGGGGCAGCGGCACAGCTATGAGCTGTCCGGGATCGACATCGAGAGTTGCGTCGCGCTGCCGGAGGGGAGCAGCGCGGCGTCCCTCGCCAATCGAACCGGCCGTCCCGTGACCACGTACCAGTCCGCGGAGTGCGCGGAGACCGGGGAGTTCCAGACCTATCCCGGCAGCGGTACCTGGGAGCCCGAATCGCCGTACCGGGCGCGGGCGTTCAAGGTCTGGGAGAGATGACGGAGACCCGCGCGCAATAAGAGGCGGCCCGCGCGATAGACCGCGGAAAGCGGGGGTACCCGAAGCATCGCCCGAGTCCGGACTAACTCAGGGAGTGATGATGGCGGGCTTCGGACATACCACGCGCAAGCACCCCCGCTCACGTGGCCGCACCGGGTCACGGACCGGGCCGGACCGCGCGTCGCTCGGAATCATCGGCCTCGTCTGCGCGATCGCAGGGCTCTTCGTCCTGGGGATCGTGCTGGGACCGGTCGCCGTCGTCTGCGGCTGGCTGGCCATGGGCCGTCGTTGGACCGGTACGAAGTCGGTGCCGGCCCTCGTCGCGGTCGTGCTCGGCGCGATCGAGACCCTGCTCGCGATCATCTGGCTGGCCACGGCGGCCGGCTCTGCCGCGGGAGGACTGTTCTGAGCGCGAGCCGTTGACCGTTCCGAGCGGTCGACCAGAGGCAGCCCCGGGTCAGTTCCCGGGGCTGTCCGCGGTCGCACCTGGGTTGGGGTGCGGCACGCCCGGCTCGCCCGAGGCCGCGAGCGAGGAAGCGGTCCCCGGCCGGTCCGTTCTGGGCCGGTCCGCCGTCCCCGGCTGACACGCCGTCCGCGGCTGGCCCGCCGTCCCCGGCTGACCCGCCGTCCCCGGCCGGTCCGCCCTACCCGGTCGGTCCGCCTGACCCGCCTGACCCGCCAGGCCAGGCACCCCGGAAACCCCAGGTACCCCGGACACCCCGGACACCCCGGACACCCCAGCCACCCCAGCCACCCCAGCCACCCCAGATGATCCCGGCTGCCCCGACAACACCGCCACCTGGGCCCGCAGCGCCCGTACTTCCTGTGCGAGCGCCTCGATCGCCTCCGTCTGGCGACGCTCCTCCGCGTCGTCCTTCTCGAACCGGGAGATGAACCACGCCGCGATGTTGGCGGTGACCACACCGAGCAGCGCGATGCCGGACAGCATCAGACCCACCGCCAGCACCCGACCCATGCCCGTCGTGGGCGCGTGATCGCCGTAGCCGACCGTCGTCATCGTGGTGAACGACCACCAGACGGCGTCGCCCAGCGTCTTGATGTTGCCGTTCGGCGAGTCCCGCTCCACCGAGAGCACCGCCAGTGAGCCGAACATCAACAGGCCCACCACGGCACCGGCGACGTACGTCGTCAGCCTTATCTGCTCCGCCATGCGGGCCCGCCGGCCCACCAGGAGCAGCGTCGACACCACACGCAGCAGCCGCAGGGGCTGCGCCAGAGGGAGCACCACGGCAAGGAGGTCGAGCGGGTGCGAGCGCACGAAGTGCTTACGGTCCTGGGCGAGGAAGAGCCGGACCACGTAGTCGAGGGCGAAAGCGCCCCACACCACCCACTCCACGACGGTGCACGCCTCGTTGACGGCGTGCGAGGCGTCCGGCCGGACGATGGGGACCGCGTAGGCGACGCCGAAGACCAGGGCGAGTGCGAGCAGCGGTCGCTGCGAGCGCCGCTCCCATCGGATCCGTGCCGTTTGCTCCTTCATGCGCGCATCGTAGAAAAAGCCGGAGGGCGGCGGGACCACAGGTCCCGCCGCCCTCCGGGGAAGGACGCGTCAGGCGTCGCCGCCGGCCGCGCCGGGATCGGCGGCCGTGACGTCGAGCAGCTGGTACCGGTCGATGGCCTGCTTCAGGACCGAGCGGTCGACCTTGCCCTCACGCGCGAGCTCCGTGAGGACCGCGACCACGACCGACTGCGCGTCGATGTGGAAGAAGCGGCGCGCGGCGCCCCGGGTGTCCGCGAAGCCGAAGCCGTCGGCGCCCAGCGACTGGTACGTGCCCGGCACCCAGCGGGAGATCTGGTCGGGGACGGACCGCATCCAGTCGGAGACCGCGACGAACGGGCCCTGCGCGCCGGACAGCTTCTGCGTGACGTAGGGCGTGCGCTGCTCCTCCTCGGGGTGCAGCAGGTTGTGGCGCTCCACCTCCACTGCCTCGCGGCGCAGTTCGTTCCACGAGGTCGCGGACCACACGTCGGCGCGCACGTTCCACTCCTGCGCCAGGATCTGCTGGGCCTCCAGGGCCCACGGGACACCGACGCCCGACGCCATGATCTGGGCGGGGATCGAGCCCGACGTCCCGGTGCTGATGCGGTGGATGCCCTTGAGGATGCCCTCGACGTCGACGTCGGCCGGCTCAGCGGGGTGCTGGATCGGCTCGTTGTAGACGGTCAGGTAGTAGAAGACGTCCTCGCTGTCCGGGCCGTACATCCGGCGCAGACCGTCCTTGACGATGTGTGCGATCTCGTAGGCGTACGCCGGGTCGTAGGCGACGCAGGCCGGGTTCGTCGAGGCCAGCAGCTGGGAGTGGCCGTCGGCGTGCTGGAGGCCCTCGCCGGTCAGCGTCGTACGGCCCGCGGTGGCACCGAGGACGAAGCCGCGCGCCAGCTGGTCGGCCATCTGCCAGAACTGGTCGCCGGTGCGCTGGAAGCCGAACATCGAGTAGAAGACGTAGACCGGGATCAGCGGCTCGCCGTGCGTCGCGTAGGCCGAGCCCGCGGCGATCAGCGACGCCGTGCACCCCGCCTCCGAGATGCCGTCGTGCAGCATCTGGCCGGTCGGCGACTCCTTGTAGGCGAGCAGGAGTTCACGGTCCACGGACTCGTACTGCTGGCCGAGCGGGTTGTAGATCTTCGCGCTCGGGAAGAAGGAGTCCATGCCGAAGGTGCGGTACTCGTCGGGGGCGATCAGCACGAAGCGCTTGCCGATCTCCTTGTCCCGCATCAGGTCCTTGAGGAGCCGGACGAACGCCATCGTCGTGGCGATCGACTGCTGACCCGAGCCCTTCTTCACACCCGCGTACGTCTTGTCGTCCGGGAGCTGCAGCGCCTTGGAGCGCACGACCCGGGTCGGGACGTACCCGCCCAGCGCCTTGCGGCGGTCGTGCATGTACTGGATCTCTTCGGAGTCGCGGCCCGGGTGGTAGTACGGCGGGGCGCCGCCCTCGAGCTGGGCGTCGGTGATCGGGATGTGCAGCCGGTCGCGGAAGCCCTTCAGGTCGTCGACCGTGAGCTTCTTCATCTGGTGCGTGGCGTTGCGGCCCTCGAAGTTCGGGCCCAGCGTCCAGCCCTTGACGGTCTGCGCCAGGATGACCGTCGGCTGGCCCTTGTGCTCCTTGGCCGCGGTGAACGCCGCGAAGATCTTCTTGTGGTCGTGGCCGCCGCGGCCCAGGTGGAGGATCTGGTCGTCGGTCATGCCCTCGACCATGGCGCGCAGCCGGTGGTCGTCGCCGAAGAAGTGCTGGCGGATGTACGAGCCGGGCTCGGTGGCGTACGTCTGGAACTGGCCGTCGGGCGTCGTGTTCAGCCTGTTGACCAGCACGCCGTCGCGGTCCTGCGCGAGCAGCGGGTCCCAACTGCGGTCCCAGACCAGCTTGATGACGTTCCAGCCGGCACCGCGGAACTGGGACTCCAGCTCCTGGATGATCTTGCCGTTGCCGCGCACCGGGCCGTCGAGGCGCTGCAGGTTGCAGTTGACGACGAAGGTGAGGTTGTCGAGGCCCTCGCGGGCGGCGATGGAGAGCTGGCCGAGGGACTCGGGCTCGTCCATCTCACCGTCGCCGAGGAAGGCCCACACCTGCGACTTGGAGGTGTCGGCGATGCCGCGCGCCTCCATGTAGCGGTTCATCCGGGCCTGGAAGATCGCGCCGAGCGGGCCGAGGCCCATCGAGACGGTCGGGAACTCCCAGAAGTCCGGCATCAGGCGCGGATGCGGGTACGACGAAAGGCCGTTGGGCGCCTTCGACTTCTCCTGGCGGAAGGCGTCGAGCTGGTCCTCGGTGAGCCGGTCCAGGAGATACGCGCGGGCATAGATGCCGGGCGAGGCGTGGCCCTGGAAGAAGATCTGGTCGCCGCCGTCCCCCTCGTCCTTGCCACGGAAGAAGTGGTTGAAGCCCACGTCGTAGAGCGACGCCGACGAGGCGAAGGTGGCGATGTGGCCGCCGACGCCGATGCCGGGGCGCTGGGCGCGGGAGACCATCACCGCGGCGTTCCAGCGCGTCGCGTTGAGGACCTTGCGCTCGATCTCCTCGTTGCCGGGGAAGAAGGGCTCGTCCTTGGTGGCGATCGTGTTGATGTAGTCCGTGCTGCGCATCTCGGGCACGGCCACGCGCTTCTCACGGGCCCGCTCGATCAGTCGGAGCATCAGGTAGCGGGCCCGCTCGCGGCCGCGTTCGTCGACTGCGGCGTCAAGGGAGTCGAGCCATTCCTGAGTCTCTTCTGGATCGAAGTCAGGGACCTGGCTGGGAAGACCGCCAATGATGATCGGGTTGCGATCGGATCCGGAAGCCACGCTGTTCCTTCACTGTCGGTGATGCCACTGTTCCACTGTCGGGTACGCCGTTGTCCATCGTGTACCTCGAAATCGGAATCGTCATCTCTACCGAGAGGTAAACGGGACGGCCGGCGGGTGACCCATGAGAGGGTTACGAACAAATCGCAACGATACGCCCATGTCGCTCAGGTGTTCTGCGGGGTCGCACGGCCTTCGTTACGCTGGGTGTGCGGGTCAGTACGGGCAAACCCGGCAGATCGCTGTGGCATACATCACTGGTCTGCGGGGATCCTTGACTGGAGTTGCGGTGACACCGCCTGGAACGTCACCGTTTCGGCGGTCTCGGGGGCCGGGTACTTGCGCGATCCGTCGCGCACGTGTGGACTACGGCCAACGCTCCGCGCGTACGCGGGGCTGCAGACAACTTCGTAAACATGATCAGGAGGCAATCCGTGAGCGCGACCGCGGACCACGCGGAGACGAACCTTGCCGTAAGGCTCGGTTTCCAGCCCGACATGGTGGTCCAGGAGATCGGCTACGACGACGACGCCGATCAGGAGCTCCGTGAGGCCATTGAGCAGGCCACAGGTACCGAGCTCGTCGACGAGGACTATGACGACGTGGCGGATGCCGTGGTGCTCTGGTTCCGCGAGGACGACGGGGACCTGACCGATGCTCTGGTGGATGCCATCGCGTACATGGAGGAGGGCGGTTCCATCCTTCTCCTGACGCCGAAGACCGGGCGTGACGGCTACGTCGAGCCCAGCGAGCTCGGCGAGGCCGCCACCACCGCCGGACTCTCGCAGACCAAGAGCATCAACGCGGGCAAGGACTGGAACGGCAGTCGGCTCATCACGCCGAAGGGGGCCGCCAAGAAGCGGTAGCTCTCCGGCGGAACCGGTATCCCCATGCGAGGCCTTCGCGGGTGTGCTCTTGCGCGCCGCGCGGAGGCCTCGTGTGCGTTCACGGCGCGGTGAGCCGCCACCTGGAGAACGCCGGTTCCCCGGCGCCAACTAGGCTGAAGCCACCCGAACAGCCCCACCGAAGGGAAGCTTCCACCATGGCGATCGAGGTCGGCACCAAGGCTCCGGAGTTCGAGCTCAAGAACCAGCACGGCGAGACCGTGCGGCTCTCGGACTTCCGCGGCGAGAAGAACGTGGTGCTGCTCTTCTACCCGTTCGCTTTCACCGGGGTGTGCACCGGTGAGCTGTGCGCGCTCCGCGACGAGCTGCCCCGGTTCGTCAACGACGACGTGCAGCTGCTCGCCGTCTCGAACGACTCCCCGTTCACGCTGCGCGTCTTCGCCGAGCAGGAGGGCCTCGAGTACCCGCTGCTCAGCGACTTCTGGCCGCACGGCGAGGCCTCGCGTGCCTACGGTGTCTTCGACGAGGAGAAGGGCTGCGCGGTGCGCGGCACCTTCATCATCGACAAGGAGGGCGTGGTCCGCTGGACCGTCGTGAACGGCCTGCCGGACGCCCGCGACCTGAACGAGTACGTCAAGGCGATCGACGCCCTGTGACTCGACACCCGGTGAGAAGCCTCGCCGGGGGCGGGAACCCGTCACTAGGATCCAGACGTTGATCCGATGCCAACGCACTACGGGGCTCCCCGCCCCTACAGACCATAGGGAGGACTCGTGGGAGTCAGCCTCAGCAAGGGCGGCAACGTATCGCTGAGCAAGGAGGCCCCTGGCCTCACGGCGGTCGTCGTGGGCCTGGGTTGGGACGTCCGGACCACCACCGGTACGGACTTCGACCTCGATGCCAGCGCCATCCTGACGAACGCGGAGGGCAAGGTCCGCAACGACCAGGACTTCGTGTTCTTCAACAACCTGAAGAGCGCCGACGGCTCGGTCGAGCACACCGGTGACAACCTCACCGGTGAGGGCGAGGGTGACGACGAGCAGGTCAAGGTCAACCTCGCGACGGTCCCGGCCGACGTGGACAAGATCGTTTTCCCGGTCTCGATCTACGACGCCGAGAACCGCCAGCAGTCCTTCGGCCAGGTGCGCAACGCGTTCATCCGCGTCGTGAACCAGACGGGCGGCGCCGAGATCGCCCGCTACGACCTCTCCGAGGACGCCTCCACCGAGACCGCCATGGTCTTCGGTGAGCTGTACCGCAACGGCGCGGAGTGGAAGTTCCGTGCCGTCGGCCAGGGCTACGCGTCGGGTCTGCGCGGCATCGCGCAGGACTTCGGCGTCAACGTCTGAGCCGTAGCCCAGCACCCCGCTCATCCGTCCGGCGCCGCACTCGAAGCAGTGCGGCGCCGGACGCGCTCAAGAACAGCAGTGCCCAACCCCGGGGAGGACCACGATCATGGGCGTCACGCTCGCCAAGGGAGGCAATGTCTCCCTCTCCAAGGCCGCACCGAATCTCACCCAGGTCCTTGTCGGGCTCGGCTGGGACGCACGCTCCACCACCGGAGCCGACTTCGACCTGGACGCCAGTGCGCTGCTGTGCAGCGGCGGCCGGGTCATGGGTGACGAGTGGTTCATCTTCTACAACCAGCTGAAGAGCCCGGACGGCTCGGTCGAGCACACGGGGGACAACCTCACGGGTGAGGGTGACGGTGACGACGAGTCGCTCCTGATCGACCTCTCCAAGGTGCCGGCGACCTGCGACAAGATCATTTTTCCCGTGTCGATCCATGACGCGGACAACCGCGGCCAGACCTTCGGCCAGGTCAGCAACGCGTTCATCCGGGTCGTGAACCAGGCGGACGGCCAGGAGCTCGCCCGCTACGACCTCTCCGAGGACGCCTCCACCGAGACGGCGATGATCTTCGGCGAGGTGTACAGGTACGGCGGCGAGTGGAAGTTCCGTGCGGTCGGCCAGGGGTACGCGTCCGGCCTTCGCGGCATCGCTCTAGACTTCGGAGTCAACGTTTCCTAAAGCGTTTCTCAAGCCGTGCACGGAGCGGGGGAGCCCCGTACAACCAGCACGGGGAAACCCGTACACACGATGGGGTAGGCAGTGGTCCTGAAAACCTTCGGTTGGTCGTTCGCGGTCACCGTGCTCGGGTTGATCGCGGCGGTGTTCTACGACGGTTGGGCCGCGTTCGGTGTCGTCGCGATCCTCGCCATCCTGGAGATCTCGCTGTCGTTCGACAACGCGGTCGTCAACGCCGGGGTCCTGAAGAAGATGAATGCCTTCTGGCAGAAGATCTTCCTCACGGTCGGCGTGCTGATCGCCGTGTTCGGCATGCGGCTGGTCTTCCCGGTCGTGATCGTCGCGATCAGCGCCAAGATGGGCCCGGTCGAAGCGGTCGACCTCGCCTTCAACCAGCCGGACCGCTACCAGCAGCTGGTCACGGACGCGCACCCGTCCATCGCCGCGTTCGGTGGCATGTTCCTGCTGATGATCTTCCTCGACTTCATCTTCGAGGAGCGCGACATCCAGTGGCTGCGCTGGATCGAGCGGCCGCTGGCCAAGCTCGGCAAGGTCGACATGCTGTCGGTCTGCATCGCCCTGATCGTGCTGCTCGTCGCCTCCATGACGGTCGCGGTCCACGCCCACCAGCACGGCGGCGTGCACGTCGACAAGCAGGCGACGGTGCTGCTCGCCGGCGTCGGCGGCCTGATCACCTACCTCATCGTCGGCGGCCTCTCCAGCTTCTTCGAGAACCGCCTCGAAGAAGAGGAGGAGCGCGAGCACGAGGCCGAGGAGCAGGCCAAGCGCGAGGGCAAGCCGCAGTCCGCGGTGCTGCTCGCGGGCAAGGCCGCGTTCTTCATGTTCCTCTACCTCGAGGTCCTGGACGCGTCGTTCTCCTTCGACGGCGTGATCGGCGCCTTCGCGGTCACCAACGACATCGTGATGATGGCGCTGGGCCTGGGAATCGGCGCCATGTACGTCCGTTCGCTCACGGTCTACCTGGTCCGCCAGGGCACCCTGGACGACTACGTGTACCTGGAGCACGGCGCGCACTACGCGATCGGCGCCCTCGCCGTGCTGCTGCTGATCACCATCCAGTACGAGATCAACGAGGTCATCACCGGCCTGATCGGCGTCGTCCTGATCGCCTGGTCGTTCCTCTCCTCGGTCCGGCGCAACCGGCGGATCGCGGCCGAAGAGGGCGGAAGCGGGAGCCCGGACAAGGCCCAGGTGTCATCCGGGGTTTGACCCCCGGGGCAATCCTGGAACGCTGTTGAGCGGGGCGGTCGTACGAGGACGAGTCCTCACCGGCCGCCCCGTCGGCATGTTCGGCGGGTGCGGGAACACACGGGAACGCGGCGGAACTTGGGGGCGGGATGTCCTTCTGGGACAAGCTATGGCGCGGGAACTCCGCGCAGTTCGAGTTCGATTCGGGCAGCGCGGCGACCAACACCATCGAACTCACCAAGCGGCACCCGGCCGTGTCGCTCTCCAAACAGGGCGCGGCCACCGGCAATCTGCGGATCAATCTGCACTGGCGGATGCGGACGTCGGACATCGGCGGACCGAAGCGGAACAGCCTGGTGCGGCATCCGTTCCGGATGTTCAAACCGGACGTGGTGCAGGCGCACACCCAGTCCATGGTCAACGTCGACCTGGACCTCGGCTGCCTCTACGAGCTGGTGGACGGCGAGAAGGGTGTCGTACAGCCGCTGGGCAGTTTCTTCGGCGCGCTGAACGCGCCGCCGTACGTGAAGCTGAGCGGGGACGACCGGTTCGGATCGGCGTCCGGCGAGACCATCTACGTCAATCTCGATCACCGCGACTCCATCAAGCGCCTGCTGGTCTTCGTCTACATCTACGACCAGACGCCGGCGTTCGACCGTACGCACGCCGTCGTGACGATGTACCCGAGCAACGGCCCGCGCATCGAGATCAGCCTCGACGAGCGGCAGCCGCAGGCCCGCTCCTGCGCCGTCGTCTCCATCGAGAACGTCAAGGGCGATCTGGTGGTGCGGCGCGAGGTGCGGTTCGTGTACGGGTTCCAGGCCGAGCTGGACCGGCTGTACGGCTGGGGCCTGCAGTGGGGCCGGGGCTACAAGTCGAAGGTCAGCGGCCGATGAACTGCGGGCCCTGCGGCGGCAGCCGGAAGGCCGGGTCGGGCATGGGCCCGGCCGCCACCGGCTGCGGGTAGCCGTACGCGGGCTGCTGCTGCGGGGCCGGCTGCGTCGCGGGCTGCGGCGGGTAGCCGTAGGACGGCGGCTGCTGCGGCGGCAGCGGGAAGGCGGACCGGGCCGTCGCGGGCGCCGTGGCCGGCGTCGGGGAGGCCGGAGCGGGGGCCGGTGGGTGCGCCGCTTCCGACTCGGTGGACTCGTCGACCGAGATGCCGAAGTCCGAGGCGAGGCCCTCCAGGCCGTTCGAGTAGCCCTCGCCGACCGCGCGCAGCCGCCAGCCGTCGCCGCGCCGGTACAGCTCGCCGCAGATCAGAGCCGTCTCGGCGCCGGTCTCCGGCTTGATGTCGAAGTGCGCGAGCGGCTCGCCGCCGTCCGAGCCGGCGTCGTACACGAGCATGCGCAGCGACGACACGTACTTGAACTGGATGTCCTCGGCCGACGCCACCAGCAGGATCCGGGCGATCTCCGGCGGGATGCCCGCGAGGTCCGCCTGGACGGTGTCGGTCAGGCCCTCGGCGACCCGCTTCTTGCCGAGCCGCCAGACCTTGCCCGAGGGATGCCGGGGCTGGTTGTAGAAGACGAAGTCCTCGTCGTCCCGGACGCGTCCGTCCGGCCCCAGCAGCAGCGCCGAGGCATCGACGTCGGGCACGCCAGGCCCCTGGGACCAGCGCAGCACGGCGCGCACCGCCGTGGCGTCGAGCGGGAGGTTCGCCCCCTTGAGCATCGCGTGCGTCATGCGGTCATCCTGCCTTCCCGCTGCCCGTCGGGACAACGCGGGGTGCCCGGATCGACGTGCACGCGTACGGCCGGAACACGCCGTACGACATGCCTGGGTTACCAGAATTTCATTGCGGACGGGAACCCTTGACACACCTTTGTACGTACTATTACCGGCCACATCACGTCGGGTGGCCGAGCAGCGGCCGCGCACCACGGGCCATCACCGGGGGAGTCTTATGCGTCATTTCGGGCACATCGCCCCTGAGGTGCGGGAGCGCCTGTTCCACCGGGAGCCACGGGTCTTCACCGCGGACTCCTCGCCCCGCATGCTCGCGGCCGCGCTGGGAGCCACGCTCTACAGCCCGGCCACCCGCCCGCGCCTCGCGGACGACGTGCTCAAGCTGGCCGGACGCGGTGTCGTCTCCATGGTGCTGTGCCTGGAGGACTCGATCGACGACGCCGAGGTGTCCGG
Organism: Streptomyces sp. KL116D; assembly: GCF_030766975.1. Taxonomy (NCBI): domain Bacteria; kingdom Bacillati; phylum Actinomycetota; class Actinomycetes; order Kitasatosporales; family Streptomycetaceae; genus Streptomyces; species Streptomyces sp. KL116D. Next base: position 86,952 of record NZ_JASERH010000094.1, read on the forward strand.
CGCCGAGGACAATCTCGTGCGCCAGTTCGCGGACCTCACGGAGCGGGTCGCGGCCGGCGCCGAGCCGCCGCTGCTGTTCATCCGCGTCCGGGAGCCGGCGCAGATCACCGACCTGGTCCGCCGCATCGGCCCCGGCGTGGCGCTGCTGTCCGGATTCGTACTGCCGAAGTTCACCGAGGAGCGGGGCGTTCCGTTCCTTGAGGCGCTCACCGCCGCAGAAGCCCCTGCCGGACGTCGACTCTTCGCCATGCCGGTCCTGGAGTCCCCGGAGCTGCTGCACCTGGAGACCCGCACCGAGACGCTGGCCGGCATCTCCCGCACGGTCGACAAGTACCGCGAGCGCGTCCTCGCGCTGCGCCTCGGCGTCACCGACTTCTGCTCGGCGTACGGACTGCGCAGGCCGCCCGACATGACGGCGTACGACGTGCAGATAGTGGCCTCCGTCATCGGCGACGTCGTCAACCGGCTGGGCCGGGCCGACGGCACCGGCTTCACGGTGACCGGGCCGGTCTGGGAGTACTTCCGCCACCAGGAGCGGATGTTCAAGCCGCAACTGCGCCGCAGTCCCTTCCTGGAGGGGCGGGCCGACGAGCTGCGGCAGGCCCTCATCGAGCACGACATGGACGGACTGCTGCGCGAGATCGAGCTGGACCGGGCCAACGGACTGCTCGGCAAGACCTGCATCCACCCCTCCCACGTGCTGCCCGTGCACGCGCTGTCCGTCGTCAGCCACGAGGAGTACAGCGACGCGCAGGACATCCTGCGGCCCGAGCGGGGCGGCGGCGGAGTCCTCCGGTCCGCGTACACGAACAAGATGAACGAAGTGAAGCCGCACCGCGCCTGGGCCGAGCGGACCCTGCAGCGCGCGGAGGCGTTCGGGGTGGCCCGTGAGGACGTCGGCTTCGTGGAACTGCTGACCGCAGGACTGCCCGGTGCGTGAGGGCGGGCCGGTGCGTGAGGACGGGCCGGCGCGAGTGGGCGAGCCGACGAGAATGGACGAGAGGGATACACAGGACGTGGTGTGGTCGGGTGCATGGGTCGCGGAGCGGCTGGGAGTGGAGCTGGCCGGTGACCAGGAGCTGACCGGGCTGCTGGGGCTCGCGCTGCGGCGCAACCCCAAGCGAGCGCATCTGCTCGTGTCGAACGTGCTGGGCAAGCACGTGCCGCAGCGCCCGTCGGTGGTCTGGCGCTCAGGACACGAACTGGGCGTACGGGTAAGGGAGTTGCTGGGCGACGACGCGGCGCGGCGGGCCGTCGTGCTCGGGTACGCGGAGACCGCGACAGGGCTCGGCCACTCGGTGGCCGACGGCATCGGCCTCGCGCCCTATCTGCACTCCACGCGCCGCCCCGTCGAGGGCGTCGCGCGCGCGGGCGGCTTCGAGGAGTCCCACTCGCACGCCACCTCGCACCTGCTGCTGCCCGAGGACCCGAAGCTGCTGGCGGGCGACGGACCACTGGTCCTCGTCGACGACGAGTTCTCCACGGGGAACACGGTCCTGAACACCGTCCGCGCCCTGCACGCGCTGCATGCCCGCGACCACTACGTCATCGTCGCGCTCGTCGACATGCGCTCGCCGGACGACCAGGGGCGCCTGGAGGCGTTCGCACGCGAGATCGGCGCGCGGGTGGACCTCGTGGTGGCGGCCCGCGGCTCCGTGCGCCTGCCGGACGGGGTCCTGGAGAAGGGACAGGCGCTCGTCGCCGAGCACGAGGCGGGCGCCCCGTCCGTGCCCGCGCCCCGGAGCGGGCACGGCGAGATCGTGCGGGTCGACGGCCTCGGCTGGCCGGCCGGGGTCCCGGACGGCGGCCGGCACGGCTTCACGCCCGCGCACCGCGAGCGCCTCGAAGCGGCGCTGCCCGCCATGGCCGAGCGCCTCGCACCGTACGTCCGGGGCCGCGTACTCGTCCTGGGCAACGAGGAGTTGATGTACGCCCCGCTGCGGCTCGGCACCGCGCTCGAAGCCACCGGGACCGACGTCGCGTACTCCACCACCACCCGCTCCCCGGTCCTCGCCGTCGACGACCCCGGCTACGCGATCCGCACCCGCCTCGTCTTCCCCGCGCACGACGCACCCGCCGACGGACCGGGCGACCGCTTCGCTTACAACGTGGCGGGGGGCGGCTTCGACACGGTCCTCGTCGTCCTCGACTCGGCCGGCGACACCGCCGAACTCCACGCGCCCGGCGGCCTGTTGGACCGGGTGGCCGCGCACGCCGAGCGCGTCGTGGTCGCGGTGATCCCCTCGTACGTACCCGTCAGTGAAAGGCCCCGCATGTCCCTGCCCGAGCCGCTGCGCGGCCCCGCCTTCTCCTCGTACGCGCCCGACGAGGTCGGCTGGCTGCTCCAGGACCTCTCGGACGTGACGCTGGAGGCGCCCACCGAGGAGCGCGAGGAGGCCATCCAGAGCGGGGGCGCGCACTACGCGGAGTCGCTGCCGGTCGAGTACCAGCCCAGCGAGCAGTACCAGGACCTGTTCCACGCGGCGCTCGACACGTCGGCCGCGCGGATCGCCCGTGCCGTCGGCGTGGTCACCGAGACGGTGCTCGCGGAGCGGTCGCCGCGGCGCCCCGTCCTGGTGTCCCTCGCGCGGGCCGGCACCCCGGTCGGCGTGCTGATGCGCCGGTGGGCGCAGTGGCGGCACGGCCTCGACCTGCCGCACTACGCGGTGTCGATCGTGCGCGGCCGCGGCATCGACGCGAACGCGCTGCGCTGGCTCGCCGCGCACCACGACCCGGCGGACGTCGTGTTCGTCGACGGGTGGACGGGCAAGGGCGCCATCACGCGTGAACTCGCCGCCGCGATACGGGAGTTCGAGGAGGGCGGCGGTGCCGCCGGGTTCGACCCGGAGATCGCCGTGCTCGCCGACCCCGGATCGTGCGTGCGGACCTATGGGACGCGCGAGGACTTCCTCATACCCTCGGCCTGCCTCAACTCCACGGTGTCCGGGCTGATTTCACGCACCGTGCTCCGGGCCGACCTGGTCGGTCCCGACGACTTCCACGGCGGCAAGTTCTACCGGGAGCTGGCCGACGCGGATGTGTCGCAGCGGTTCCTCGACGCGGTGCAGGACCGGTTCGCGGAGGTCGGTGACGCGGTCGACACCGACGTCAAGGAACTGCTCGGGGCCGACCGGACGCCGACCTGGGAGGGCTGGGCCGCCGTGGAGCGGATCAGCGAGGAGTACGGCATCCACGACGTGAACCTCGTCAAGCCGGGCGTCGGCGAGACGACGCGGGTGCTGCTGCGCCGGGTGCCGTGGAAGATCCTGGCCCGCGAGGACGCCGGCGCCGATCTCGACCACGTGCGCCTGCTGGCGGAGCAGCGCGGCGTTCCGGTCGAGGTGGTGGGTGAACTGCCCTACACCTGCGTCGGGTTGATCCATCCACGGTTCACGCGCGGGGCGACCGGTGCGGACGGCAGGGCGGTGGCGGCGAAGTGACCCCTGTCGTCGTCGCGAGCGATCTCGACCGTACGCTCATCTACTCCGCCGGCGCCCTCGGGCTGACGATGCCCGACGCGCAGGCACCACGACTGCTCTGCGTCGAGGTGTACGAGCACAAGCCCCTGTCGTACGTCACCGAGGACGCCGCCGGGATGCTGGTGGAGCTCGGGCGGCGTGCGGTGTTCGTGCCCACCACGACGCGGACGCGGGAGCAGTACGGGCGGGTGCGGCTGCCCGGGCCCGCGCCGGCCTACGCGATCTGTGCCAACGGGGGACATCTGCTGGTCGACGGGGTGTCGGACCCGGACTGGGCGGCCGGGGTGACGGAGCGGCTGGCGTCGGAGTGTGCCCCGCTGAGGGAGGTGCGGGAGCGGATGGTCGCTGCCGCGGATCCGGCGTGGCTGCTGAAGGAGCGGGTCGCGGAGGACCTGTTCGCGTATCTCGTGGTCGACCGGGGGCTGCTGCCCGAGGGGTGGGTCAAGGAGTTCGCGGCGTGGGCCGACGGGGTCGGGTGGGGAGTGTCGCTGCAGGGGCGGAAGGTGTATGCCGTGCCGAAGCCGTTGACCAAGGGGGCGGCTGTGCGGGAGGTCGCGCGGCGCGTGGGGGCGGAGCTGACGTTGGGGGCGGGGGATTCGTTGCTGGACGCGGATCTGTTGCTGGCGGTGGACCGGGGGTGGCGGCCCGGGCACGGGGAGCTGGCGGACGTGGGGTGGGCTGCGCCCGGCGTGACCGTGCTGGAGGAGCGGGGTGTGGTGGCGGGGGAGGCGGTGTTGCGGGGGTTTCTCCGGGCGGTGGGCGGCGCCGCTTGAGCTGTGCCGGGGTCGGCGCTTCCGGGTCTTGGCGGGCTGCACCGGGGTGCGTCTGACCGGTGCCGTGGCCGGGCTTCGTGAACTGTTGCGCGGCATTGGGGGGTGGCTGACCTGTGCCGTGGTCGGCGTCCCTCGTGCATCGTTGCGCGGCAGCGGGGCGCGTCCGAGCCGTGCCGTGGCCGGCGCCCGTCGTGCATCGTTGCGCGGCACCGGGGGCCGCCTTGCCCACCCTGCCGCCCCAGGCGGCAGATTGCCCAAGGCTGGGTGGGCTCGACTGTGACGGGTGGGAGCCGGGGGGCTAGCTGCAGCAGCCGCCTCCGCAGCAGCCGCCGCCTCCGCCACCGCCGGACGGGGCCTGTGGGGTCGGGGTGGTGCCTGCCAGGCCTACCGTCGAGAGGAGTTTCACCGTGTCCGGGTGGCCCGCCGGGCAAGTCGCGGGGGCCGAGGACTCGGCCATCGGGCGGGACAGTTCGAACGTGTCGCCGCAGTTGCGGCAGCGGTATTCGTAGCGAGGCATGCGCCCAGATTACGGGTCGTCGCGCAGCGAGAGGTCGAGGAGTTCCAGCATCGCCGTGTAGGCGCCGTCGGCGTCCATCTCCCGCACCCGGTCCGCCACTTCCGCGTGACTGGCCACCGGATGGTGGTGCGGGCCCGCGAACACCAGCCGGCTCCGCGCCCCGAGCGCCGGCCCGATGACCCGGAGCAGCTGGGTGAAGAACCGGTTGCCGGAGGCCCTGAGCAGGGTCGAGTGGAACGCCACGTCGGCGCCCGCGGCCCGCACCGGATCGCCCTCCAGGGACCGCTCCGCCACGGCCATCGCCGTCAACGCCTCGTCGAGAGCGGCCAGATCCTCGTTCGAACGGTGCTGCGCGGCCAGCGCCGCCGCCGACGGTTCGACGGAGCGGCGCAGTTCGTGCAGGTCACCGAAGAGGGCGGTGAGCGCGGGCGCGGGAGGTGTGTGGGCCGCCAGCGTCCAGCGCAGGACGTCACGGTCGAGGAGGTTCCAGTCGGACTCCGGGCGCACCTGCCACGTCTCGTCCACCATGTCCTTCGCCACGAGCACCCGGACCGCCGCCGCGAACACGGCTCGGGCGACGGTCGTCGACTCGATGGTCAGACAGGACGGTTCGAGTAACGTGCCCGCGCCGTACGTGCCGTCGGCGATGCCGCGCGCCAGTGCCTCGACCACGATGCCGCGCACGTCGCGCCCGGGACGCGGCACCGGCGGTGAGCTGGTCATGCGGAGCAGGCTCGCACGGCACCCCGGGCAATATCAATCGGCGCCGGGTCGGTCGTCGGCCGCGTGCCGGGCCCGCCAGTACGGGTTGTCGTGCGGCAGGGTGCCGCTGACCCGCCCGTACATCCCGAAGAACATCAGCAGCAGTCCGACGACGAAGCTGAAGAGGACGTTCTGGATGCGGAAGGCGAGGAAGTTCGCGCCGGTGTCCAGCAGCGCCAGGTTGACGAAGCCGCTGAGGATGAACAGGATGCCGAGCACCATGTTGAGCGTCGACGCGAAGTTGCCGCCGATCAGCGTGCCGACGAACAGCAGCAGGCCGACGCAGATGGACAGGACGCTGAGCGCGCCGTTCGTGTTCAGGCCGGCGACCCGGTCGCCACCGGTGTCGAAGAAGCCGACCTTGTCGATGAGCCCGAGAATGCCGAAGGCGAGCAGGACGAGTCCCATCAGGCCCGCGCCGGTGCGGTACACCTTGCTGAGCCGGTGGTCGACGGGCAGGTGCTCGTCGAGAGTGACGCGCCGCCGGGATCCGGGGTGGAGTACGTGCGTGGCCATGATCGCCTCGCCTCCTTGCACATGCGTCACGTGCGCGTACGCACGCACTACAAGGATCCGCCCGGCGTCCGGCGAGTGCCAACCGCGTCAGCCGCCGCCGCGCTCCTCGCGGATCTGGGCGACGACCCGGGCCACCGTCTGCCGCACGGCCTCCGTCTCCGTGAGGAAGTGCCAGTAGTCGGGGTGGCGGCCCTCCAGGCCCTCGACGGCACGGTCCAGGCGGCCCACGGAGTCGTCGAGGGGGCGGGCGTGCCGGGGGTCCGGGGTGCTGCGGCCCGCCATCGCCAGCCGCTGGGCGTCCCGGATCGCGAACCGGGTGCGGTCGATCTCCTGCTGGGGGTCCTTCGCCACCGCGTTCAGCCGCTGCAGGCGGTCGGAGGCGGCGGAGACGGACTCGTCCGTGCTGTTCAGCAGGGCGCGGACCGTGGACAGCAGGGCGGTGGCGTCCGGCCAGCGCTGGGCCTCGCGGGCGGTGCGGGCCTCGGCGAGCTTGGCCTCGGCCTGCCGCACGTTCTCCCCCGCGAGCTCCGGTACGCGCTGCAGGTCCTGCCAGCAGGCGGCCGTGAACCGGCGCCGCAGCTCGCTCAGGATCGGCTCGACCTGGCCCGCGCGGGTGGTGAGGGCCTGGGCGCGGGTGCGCAGGGAGACGAGCCGGCGGTCGATCTCGGCGGCCTTCTCCGGCAGCCGGTCGGCCTCCGCCCGGACGGCCTCGGCGTCCCGTGCGACCCGCTCCGCGCGCTCCAGGGTCTCCGGTACGCCGTGCTGTCCCGCGCCCTGGTTCAGCCGGGTCAGTTCGGGGCCGAGGGCGGCGAGCCGGGCCGCGAGGTCGTCCGCCTTCAGGCCCGCCTGCCGTACGGCGTCCAGCGCGGTCGTCGCGGCGAGCAGGGACTGGCGGGCGCGCTCCACGGACGGGGCGAGGCGGGCCAGCTGGGTCTCCGCCTTGCCGAGCAGCGGTCCGAGGCCCTGGGCGAACCGGTCCAGGTCGCCCTTGACGCGGGTCAACTGGTCCTTGGCGCCGGTCAGTTCGCTCCGTGCGCGGGTCGCCGTGCTCGCTTCCAGGTCGTCGCGGTCGAGGTCGTGGGCGTCGACCGCGGTGATGTACTGCTGGCTGACCTCGTCGATGCGGTGGCCGAGCTGCTGGAAGTCGGTGACGGCGCGGCGGGCCGCGGGGGAGTCGTCGACCGCGGTGATCGTCTCTATCGAGATGCGCAGGTCCCGCTGGGCGGTGTCCAGCTCGTAGAAGGCGGCGGCCGCGGCGTCCTTGGCGGCCTGGGCCTCGGCGCGCTGCGACTCGGCCCGGCCGCCGAACCACCGGCGGGTGCCTCCGGCGTTGAACGTGGCCACGGTTGCCGCGGCGAGGATCGGGAGCGGGAGGAGGGCCAGCGTCAGGAAGTCGCGGATCGGGCCGCCGGGGCGGGGCCGGGCCGGGGGTGCGTCTGCCTGGCGGGTGCCGTTCGCCGGGTGCGGGTTCGTGGGGACCGGTCGCGCAGTTCCCCGCGCCCCTGGGGGGTTCGTGGGGGCTGGTCGCGCTGTTCCCCGCGCCCCTGGGGGGTTCGTGGGGGCTGGTCGCGCTGTTCCCCGCGCCCCTGGGGGGTTCGTGGGGGCTGGTCGCGCTGTTCCCCGCGCCCCTGGGGGGTTCGTGGGGGCTGGTCGCGCAGTTCCCCGCGCCCCTTCGGGGCTCCTGGTGGAGCGCGTCGGGTGCAGCGGGACTTCAGGGCGTGATGTCCCTGCGGAGGAGTCGGAGGCAGGGGACGACGGATGCTGTTGCATGGTGGTCGTCGTCGCCGTCACTAACCTCTCCCGTGCTGCCCGTGTCGTATCGTCCTGCCCGGTTCATTCTCCCACCGGTTAATGACGAACACACGGGCCGGTTAGTTCGCGGTTCGGACCGTGACTTTTCCGTCCTGGGCGCGGGCGGACACCCGGTGCTCGCTGCGCGGATCGCGGGGGACCGAGACATCGACGGCGCCGTCGTCCGTGTCCGTGGTCACCCGGTACCTGGCGGAGCCGGGCAGGCCGAGGGTGAGGGAGCCGTCCTGGCTGGTTGCCTCGACGCGGTCGGGGACCGTGCGCAGGTCGATGCGGGCCTCGCCGTCCTCGGTGCGGACGGTGACGCGGCGGGCGTCGATGCCCGTGGCGTGCAGCGAGCCGTCCTCGCCGGTCAGGCGCAGCGGCCCCGAGGTGTTCTCGACGCGGACGGAGCCGTCGCTGGTCGAGATGTCCAGGCCGTTCTCGAAGTCGCGGGCGTGGACGCTGCCGTCGTCGTTGCGGACGACCACGGCGACGCCGCGCGGCACCTCGACGCGGTGCCGGGCCGAGCAGTTGACGATGAAACCGCTGCAGTGCATCCGCAGGGTCAGCCGGTCCTCGGCGGACCGCCACGACCAGGTCGCCTCGGGCGAGGAGCCGATCACGGTGGACCCCTCGAACCACCGGGTCACCTTCACCTCTTTCCCGTCGCCGGGCACGAGGTCGAGCCGGGAGTCGTCCGAGTCGACCGTGAGCGTCTTGCCGTGCAGGGCGAAGGAGCGGTGCTCGGGGCTGGTGTCGTCCGACGAGTCGGCGCCGCACGCGGTGGCCGTCGCCGCGACGGCGACCACGGCGGTGGCGGCGGCCAGGACGCGGACGGTGCGGTGCGAACGGACCCGCATACGGACTGACGTGCGGACTGACATGGTGAACTCCCCCTGCGGCGGCTGGTCCTGCGGTGCCGGGACGGTGCCCGGCCTGATGAACGTACGAGGGGGAAGGGGGCCGGCGGGATCCGGTCGGCCACCGGATCGCGGGTGGGGTTAACCCCCGCAGGGGCCGGGCGGGGACCCGTATCGGACCTGGTCGTCACTGGTGTGCGGTGCACGGCCGTCGGCAAGGTAGGCTGTCGGCTCGTCCTGGTCACAGCGCCGGGGATCTCGGGTGCGTAGCTCAGGGGTAGAGCGCCTGCCTTACAAGCAGGATGTCGGCGGTTCGAAACCGTCCGCGCCCACC
>NZ_JASERH010000095.1:0-281355 GCF_030766975.1 Streptomyces sp. KL116D
AGGGCTTTTGGACATACTTGAAATGCCCAGGCCACCAGGGGGAATTGCATGCTCCGGATCCACTTCACCGACGCCGATCTGGTGCGCACGCGCGTCGCCGCGGCACCGGACCCGTTGTGGGAGATCTCCGCGAGCCTGCACCGTCTGCAGAGCCGGCACGGCCGGTGGGCGTACGCCGACTGGTTCCGTGCCACCCGGTCCCGGCTGAACTCCGACGACTTCGGCCGCATCGTGCGCACGATGCTGCTCCCGCTGATGCCGCGGGCGGCCTACTTCCCCGACTTCCTCACCCCGCCGGAGGCGTCCGAGGGGCTCGACGCCGGACTCGAGGCGATCCTCGCGACCCCGCGCCGCCGCATCCTCGACGAGGTGCGCCTGCTGGACCGCGGCAGCGGCGCCCCCGACTGGGCGCCGCGGCTCGTGGAGCCGCAGCTGCGCAAGGAGTTGGTGGCCGCCCTGCGCAGCTACCACGACACGGTCATCGCCCCGCACACCGAGCGGATCCAGGCCCGGATCGAGGCCGAGCGGACCACCCGCGCCCGCACCGTGCTCGACGGCGGCGCCGGCGCGGTCCTCGACGGCCTCGGGCCCACCCTGCGGTGGCGCCCGCCGGTCCTGCACACCGTGTACCCGGAGGACCGGGACCTGCATCTGAACGGCCGCGGCATCCTGCTGGTGCCCTCGTACTTCTGCTGGGGGAACCCGGTGACCTTCGGCGACACCACGCTGGAACCGGTGCTGATCTACTCCCTCAACCACGAGCCGCACCCGACCACGCTCCCCGGCGACCTCGGCTCCGGTGCGGCGCTGGCCGCGCTCCTCGGCCGGACGCGCTCGATCGTGCTGCGCGCCGTCGCGCTCGGTGCCACCACCAGTGAACTGGCCCGCGCCGCGGGGGTGTCCGCGTCGTCCGCCAGTCAGCACGCCACGGCGCTGCGGGACGCGGGCCTGATCACCAGCCGCCGGCACGCCTCGTCCGTGCTGCACTCGCTGACCCCGCTCGGTGCCGCGCTGCTGCGGGCCGGCACGACGCCGGGCGGCGCGGTGTCAGGGGCCTGACCTGCGCAGGGCCAGCAGGCTGGCGTCGTCCTCCGGCGCGCTCGGCAGCAGCCGGTCGGCGAGCTTCTCCGTCAGGAGGTGCAACGGCAGTTCCGCGTACTCCTCGGCGGCGCTCAGCAGGGCGTCGAAGCCGTCGGACAGGTCGCACCCGCGCCGCTCGACGAGGCCGTCGCTGTACAGCAGCACGGTGTCGCCGGGCAGCAGGGCGAGTTCCGCGGCCCGGTAGACCGCGTCGGGCAGGACACCGAGCAACAGCCCTTCGGGGACGTCGAGAAGACGGGCCCGGCCGTCCCGGATCAGGATGGGTGGCGGGTGTCCCGCGCTGACCCAGCGCAGCAGCCGGCGGTCGGGGTGGTAGCGGCAGATCACGGCGGTGGCGGTGCGGTCGGGGTGGGTCTCGGTGGTGAGGCGGTTGAGCCAGGCCGCGAGCGTCTCCACCGGATGCTCGGTGAAGGCGAGCCCTTCGAGTCCGCTGCGCAGCGACGTCATGTGGGCGACCGCGTCGAGGCCGTGGCCCGCGGCGTCGCCGAGCGCGTACAGGACGCGGCCGTCGGGCAGCGGGCGCACGTTGTACCAGTCGCCGCCGAGCACCCCGAGTTCGGCGGGGCGGTGGGCGAGTGCGGAGACGACGCCGTTGTAGGCCTGCTCGGGCGGGTGCGCGGGCAGCAGGGCCTCGCGCAGCCGGGCCGTCACGCGGGCCTCGGCGCGGGCCTGTTCGCGGCGGCGGTCGGCGTCCCGCAGGGCCGCGTCGAGGCGGGTGCGGACCTGGTGGACCTGGGTGACGTCGCGGATGTAGCCCTGCACGCCCCACACCGCGCCGGACTCGTCCTCGTCCCGCACCGCCTCCATGACGAACCTCAGGACCCGTTCCCCCGAGGGGAGTTCGGCCCGCACGTCGACGTCGCACGGTGCCCCCTCGCGCAGCAGCAGCTCCAGGGCGGTGTGCAGGCCCGGCAGGTCCTCGGGCACGACGAACGCGGCCAGGGCGTCGAGGCCGAGCGGCGGCGCCCCTTCGGGCAGGCCGAACATGCGGTGGAGGCCGGGCGACCACTCCGTGGCGGCCGCCGGGAGGTCCCATTCGGCCCAGCCGCCGAGGCCGTCCTCCTCGGCCCGGCGGCTGATGCGCCGGTAGCGCTCGGCGTCCATGTCGATGATCACGAGGACGTGGCCGCGGTGCGGCGCGGCGGTCAGCCGGCCGGCGACGTGGCGCGGGTGTCCGTCGATCAGGAGGGTGTCCGCCCAGTCCTGGGGCGCGATCGCCTCCCCGGTCTCGACGGCCCGGCACAGCGTGTCGAAGACGCCCGACGTCCTGGACGTGGGCTGCGTGACGGTGAGCAGGTGCCCGACGGGGCTGCCCTGCCGGGGTGCGTAGCGCCGGGCGGGCGGGTTCGCCGCGACGTCCACGAAGTCGACGATCCGGCCCGCGTCGTCGCGCACCGGGGCGAAGACGACCGCGGGCATCGGGTGCGCGTCCGCCAGCGGACCGGCCCAGTCGGGTGTCTCCACGCGGTCGCACGGCACGGCCTCCGCGGCCGCGCGGGCCGCGTCCTCGCCGATCCTGACCACGGCGGCGCGCCGTGCGGTCTCCGCCTGCGCGCCGAGCAGTGCCCGGACGGCGGCGACACCGTCCTGCCCGGGCCCGGCGGGCGTCGCAGAGTCCTCCATGGCTGGGATTCCCTCTCCGGTTCCGCCGTGTGCCGGGGCGCCGCGCGCCACGGTCCCTCGATCCAGTGGACCGTGCCGTCCGCCGGTCCGCACCCCGGGCCCGGGGCGGCCAGGGGCCTGGCGCCGGTCCCTGAGCCGATGCTCCAGCGGGTGCCTCGGGCTCCCGACCGCCGTACCGGCCCTCCCGGGTTCCCTGGACGGGCGTGGGCGGGCAGGCGGGCGTGGGCGGGCGGGCGTGGGCGGGCGGGCGTGGGCGGGCGGGCGTGGGCGGGCGCCGCCCCTGCCGGTCCGCCGCACCACCCGCATCGACCGATCGGCCGACCCGGAGGTCGGCCGATCATGCGGGGAACGCGCTCCGACGGGTGGTGCCTGGCCGCTGCCGCCGCGGCCAGGATCGGGGTATCCGCAGATCCCGCCACGAGGAGGACGACGTGACGACGCCGCACGGCAGCACGCACGGCACGCACGGCACGCACGGAAGAGGGCGTCGGCGCCTGGGCCCGCTGGCGGCCCTCGCGACGGGCCTGGCGTTCGTCGGGTGCGTCGCCGCCTGCGGCGCACCCGCGACGGACGACGGCCGGGGAACGGGCACGTCGTCGACCGCCGCCCGGGGCGCCTCCGCCGATCTGCTGCGCGCCGCCGGGAGCGGAGACACCCAGGGGGTCCGCGCGGCCGTCGAGGCGGGCGCGGACCTGGAGGCCCGTGACGACACCGGCCGCACCCCGCTGCTGCTCGCCTCCCTGGGCGACCACGTGGGGGCCGCGAAGGTCCTGGTCGAGGCGGGCGCCGACCCGGACGCGCAGGACGACAGGGAGGACAGCGCCTGGCTGGTGACCGGGGTGACCGGCAGCGCCGCGATGGCGCGCGCCCTGATCCCCGCCGACCCGGACTACACGCTGGAGAACCGCTTCGGCGGTACGTCGCTGATCCCGGCGGGCGAGCACGGCCACGCCGACTACGTGCGCGCGGTGCTGCGCGGCACCGACATGGACGTCGACCACGTCAACGACCTCGGCTGGACCGCCCTGTTGGAGGCGATCATCCTCGGCGACGGCGGCCCGGACCACCAGCGGGTCGTCGAACTGCTCCTGGACGGCGGCGCGGACCCCTCGCTGGCGGACGGCGAGGGCGTCACCCCGCTCGCCCATGCGCGCGACCGCGGCCACGACGAGATCGCCGCACTGCTGCGCGCCGCGGGCGCGTGACACGACCATCAACTTCCGGTCCGCCAGCGGACTTTGAACTCATTGATGACAAAGTATGGACGTGCTGAGCAGAAGTCCCCTAGCGTGACGGCGCAACCGTAGGAGTTCCGCTCGACCGGGGTGCGATCCGGCGGCCTCCGGTCCCGTCCTGGAGGACCGATGCATCCACGGCTGTTCCCGCGCGCCCGAAGACGGCTCGCCACCCTGCTCGTCGGAGGATTTCTCGCCGGAGGCGTCTGGATCGCGCCACCGGCCGCCGCCGCCGAGGCCGACATCCCGCCCCAGGAGCCCGGGGTCACCCTGCGCGTCTTCGACACGCAGACCCCGCTCAGCAAGCTGTGCACGCTCAAGCCCGGGCAGACGCCCAACCACGACAAGCTGATGCCGACCGTCGACTGGTCCACGACCGACGACTTCGGTGGCTTCGCCGACAACTTCTCGGCCGAGGCGTCCGGTTACCTGGTGATCCCGAGCGACGGGACGTACGCCTTCCGCCTCACCAGCGACGACGGCTCCCGGCTCACCATCGACGACAAGCAGGTCATCGACCACGACGGCCTGCACGGCGCCGAGCCCAAGGACGGAGCGGTCCAACTCACCGCCGGATCGCACCCGTTCCGCATCGACTACTTCGAGCGGGGTGGCGGACAGCAGCTCACCCTGGCCTGGCAGCCGCCGGGCGCCGACGCCTTCACCGTCGTCCCGCGCGAGGCGCTGAGCACCGACGCCGGCGTCGTCCGGGTGACCGCGCCCGGACGCAAGGAGTGCGAGTCGGGCGCGGACAGCCCCGGCGACGGGCTGCCGCTGACCGATGTCCGACCGGACCTCGACCTCACCGATCTGCGCCCGGACGGCTTCGACCCGCAGGTCACCGGCATGGACTGGCTGCCCGACGGACGGCTCGCCATCAGCACGTGGGGCGGCTCCGAGACCACCAAGGGCGAGGTGTACCTCCTCGACCACGTCACCGGCACGACCAGCCGGGACAAGGTCACGGTGCAGAAGGTCGCGAGCGGGCTGCGCGAGCCGATGGGCATCAAGTACGTCGACGGTTCGCTGTACGTGTCGCAGAAGCACGAGCTCACCCAGCTCGTCGACACGGACAAGGACTCCGTCACCGACGAGTACCGCACCGTCGCCACCTGGCCGTACGGCAAGAACTTCCACGAGTTCGCCTTCGGGCTGCTCTACCGCGACGGCTTCTTCTACGTGAACCTGTCCGTCGCCATCAACTACGGCGGCGCCACCACCACTCCGCAGCCCGCGCCGGGCCGCGGCACCACGTACAAGGTCAACCGCAAGACCGGGAAGATCCACGCGGTCGCGGGCGGTCTGCGCACCCCGAACGGGATCGGCTGGGGCCCCGGCGGCGACATCTTCACCACCGACAACCAGGGCGGCTGGCTGCCCGCGTCGAAGCTCGTCCAGATCAAACAGGACCGCTTCTTCAACCACTACACCGAACCGTCGGGCCCGTTCGACGACCAGCCCGTCACCCAGCCGGTGCTGTGGTTGCCGCAGAACGAGATCGCCAACTCCCCCAGCACACCGCTGTACTTGACCAAGGGCCGGTTCGCCGGGCAGATGCTCTTCGGCGACGTCACCTACGGCGGACTGCAGCGCGGCTACCTGGAGAAGGTGAAGGGCCAGTACCAGGGCGCCGTGTTCCGGTACACGCAGGGCCTGGAGGCCGGGGTCAACCGGATCACGATGGGTCCCGACGGCGCGATCTACGCGGGCGGGCTCGGCGCCGACGGAAACTGGGGCCAGGAAGGGAAGCTCAAGTTCGGCCTGCAGAAACTGGCACCGAACGGCGGCAACACCTTCGACGTCAAGGAGATGCGGGCCGTCCCCGGCGGCTTCGACCTGGAGTACACCCAGCCGCTGTCGCAGGCCACGGCCGAGGAACTGGCCAAGCGCTACCAGGCCGAGCAGTGGCGCTACACCCCGACGTCCGACTACGGCGGCCCGAAGATCGCCGAGGAGCGGCTCGCGGTCCGCTCGGCCACGCTCGCCGGTGACGGCCGCACGGTCCGGCTGCGCCTGGACGGCCTCAAGCCCGGCCGGGTCGTGCACGTCCGCTCCCCGCGCCCCTTCGCGTCCCAGTCCGGTGAATCGCTGTTCAGCACCGAGGCCTGGTACACGCTCAACGCGCTGCCCGGCGAACAGCCGCCGCCCGCCACCCTGTACGAGGCGGAGGAGGCCCGCCTGACCGGAACGGCCGGCATCAACACCGATCATCCCGGCTACTCCGGCAGCGGCTTCGTCGACAGCTACAACACCGAGGGCAAGGTCGCCACGACCTTCGACGTGACGGTTCCCAAGGCGGGCGAGTACGACGTGAACCTGCGCTACTCGAACGGCCCGAACCCCTTCCAGGGCACCAAGTCCCTCTCCCTGTACGCCAACGGCGCCAAGCTCCGGCAGACGACCCTCGCCTCGACGGGCACCTGGGACGCCTGGTCGACCCGGACCGAACGCGTCACCCTCAAGGCGGGCCGCAACACCGTCGCCTACCGCTTCGACCCGGGCGACACCGGCCACGTCAACCTCGACCTGATCACCGTGCGCCCGCACGGCGCCCCGGTCGGCCTCTTCGACGGCACGGCCGCCTCCCAGGCGCAGTGGCAGCACACCGACGGCCGGAAGGTCGAATGGCCGCTGACCGACGAGAAGTCGATGGAGGTGTGCTGCGGCGACATCCGCACCAAGGACGCCTACGGGGACTTCAAGCTGCACGTCGAGTTCCGGGTGCCGCAGCTGCCCGACGACGTGACCGGACAGAACCGGGGCAACAGCGGCATCTACCTCCAGGAGCGGTACGAGATCCAGATCCTCGACTCGTTCGGCGACACCACGCTCGACAACAACGAGGCGGGGGCGATCTATCTGAAGAAGGCGCCGGACGTCAACGCGGCGACGGCGCCGGAGAGTTGGCAGACGTACGACATCACGTTCCGGGCGGCACGGTTCGACGCCGACGGCAAGAAGACCGCCGACGCGCGGGTGACCGTGGTGTGGAACGGCACGAAGGTCCACGACGACGTCGCGATCGACGGGCCGACCGGCGCGGGCGCGCCGGAGAGCCCGGCGGCCGGAGCGATCCGCCTCCAGGACCACGGCAACAAGGTGCGGTTCCGCAACATCCGGGTGGAACCGCTGAGTTGAGCCCCGGAGCTCAGGGCGCGCCCACGACGGCGTGGGCGCGCCCCCTCCGCCTCACCCGGCCTTCCGGTAGGGGCGGAAGAAGTCCCGCACCTCCTGCGCGTACAGCTCGGGTTCCTCGAACGGGGCGAAGTGGCCGCCCCGCGGGGGCTCCGTGACGCGGACGACGTTCGTCATGCGCTCCAGCCAGGCCCGCGGCGGACGGAGGATGTCACCGTGGAACAGCGAGAAACCGGACGGGACGTCGACGCGACGGGTGAGCTGCTCCACCGGGAGCGCGCCGTTCGCGTGGTACATGCGCATCGACGAGCCGATCGTGCCGGTCAGCCAGTACAGGGTGACGTTCGTGAGAATCTCGTCCTTCGTGAAGCTGCGCCCGATGTCGCCGTCGCAGTCGCTCCACGCGCGCATCTTCTCGACGATCCACGCGGCGAGCCCGGCCGGCGAGTCGGTGAGCCCGAACGCGGCGGTCTGCGGTTTCGTCCGGTGGATCGCGCCGTACGCGCCTTCGGCGGCACCCCACGCGCCGACCTCGTCGAACCAGGCCCGCTCCTCGTCCGTCAGCTCGGCCCGGTCGCCGGTGAACACGGGCAGACCGCCGTCCGTCCGGTGCACGGCCACGACCCGGTCCGGGTGGTCGAGGGCGAGATAGCGGCTGACGTGGCTGCCGATGTCGCCGCCCGCCGCGCCGAACAGCGGATACCCGAGCCCGGCCATCAGCTCCGCCCAGAGTCCGGCCACGGCGGGCGAGGCGAGCGGGGCGCCGGCGGGCCGGTCCGAGTAGCCGTAGCCCGGCATGTCGGGGACGACCACATCGAACGCGTCGGCCGGGTCGGCGCCGTGCGCGGCCGGATCCGTGAGCAGCGGGACCACCTTCTGGTACCGCCAGAAGGAGTCAGGCCAGCCGTGGCACAGCACCAGTGGCAGCGCGGGTCCCGCCGACGCGGCGGCCCGGGCGTGCACGAAGTGGATGCCGAGTCCGCCGAGCCGGGCGCGGAACCGGGGCAGCCGGGCCAGCTCCGCCTCCCGCGCCGGCCAGTCGAACCCGTCCGCCCAATGGTCGACGAGCTCACGGAGCTCGTTCAGGTCGGTGCCGAGGGACCAACCGGCGTCCTCGGGCGCGTCGGGCCAGCGCGTCGCGCGCAGCCGCGCCCGCAGGTCGGCCAGGGCGGCGGGGTCCGCCGACGGGGAGAACGGCTCGATGGTCAGCGCGGCGTCCGGCATGCCCTCCATGATCCCCGCGCCCACGGGTTCGGGCGAGACCTGCTTCAGGCGAGGCCGAGTTCCCGCTCGCCGAGGGACACGAAGTGGCGGCGCACGTCGGCGTCCGTGACCTCATCGAGGTGGGCGGGCTGCCAGCGGGGCCTGCGGTCCTTGTCGATGATCTGCGCCCGCACCCCTTCCACCAGGTCCGGGTTGCCCATGGCCACGCAGGACACCCGGTACTCCTGGTCGAGCGCCTCCTCCAGCGACCCCAGTCCACGGGCCGAACGCATCGCGGCGAGGGTGACCTTCAGGGCGAGGGGCGAGCGGCTCAGGAGCAGTTCGGCCGCCTCCTTCGCCTCGGTGTCGCCGTGGTCGAGCAGCCGGGCGACGATCTCCTCCACGGTGTCGGCGGCGAAGCACGCGTCGATCCACGGGCGCATGGCCGCCAACTCCCCGTCCGGCGCCGCCTGTTCACGGGTGCTCAGCGCGTCCCGGACCGGGCTCGTGGCCAGCGCGGCGAGGAAACCCGGGACGTCCGACGTGGGCAGGTAGTGGTCGGCCAGACCGCACAGCAGGGCGTCGCCCGCGCCGATCGCGGCACCGGTGAGCGCCAGGTACGTGCCCAGCTCGCCGGGCGCGTGGGCGAGCAGCCAGGTGCCGCCGACGTCCGGGACGAACCCGATGGCCGTCTCGGGCATGGCGATCCGCGACCGCTCGGTGACGACCCGCACGGAGCCGTGCGCGGAGATCCCGACGCCGCCGCCCATCACGATGCCGTCCATGATCGCGACGTACGGCTTGGGGTAGCGGGCGATCCGGGCGTTGAGGTGGTACTCGTCGCGCCAGAACGCGGCCGACGCGCTGCCGTCGCCGTCCCGGGCGTCGTCGTGCACGGCCCGGATGTCGCCGCCCGCGCACAGGCCGCGCTCCCCCGCGCCGGTGATGACGACGCTCGCCACGGAGTCGTCGTGCTCCCAGTCGGTCAGCGCCGCGTCGACGAGGCGCACCATCTCGTGGTCGATCGCGTTCAGGGCGCGGGGCCGGTTGAGCACGAGGTGGGCGGCCCGGCCCTCGACGCGCCTGAGGACTGGGGTCTCGCTGCCGGTCATCCGAATGCCTCCGTCATGCCGCACGTGCCGATCCCCGGCATGATCTCATCCACCGGTCACCGTCCTCCGCGAGCCCGTCACGGACCCCGTCGGGGAACCCACAGGTGTGGTCGTGCGACCAGCGGGTACCCCGGCCGAGCCCGGCGGATCACCGGTCGGCTGTTTCGTGTACGGCACACGTGTTGGAGGAGCGATGGGGACCCGCAAACGGCTCCGCGACTGGCCCGCCTACCGCCAGTTCGCCGGTTCGGACCCGTTGGGGCGGGGCCGGGCGGCGATGTCACCGCGCACGGAGCATCTGCGGCCGCGCACGGACAGCGCCGACCGGGTGGTGAAGTCCGTCTGCCCCTACTGCGCGGTCGGCTGCGGGCAGCAGGTGTACGTCAAGGACGACCGGGTCGTCCAGATCGAGGGCGATCCCGACTCGCCGGTGAGCCGGGGGCGGCTGTGCCCCAAGGGGTCGGCGACGCTGCAGCTCACCACGGGTTCCGCGCGGCGGCACCAGGTGCTGTACCGGCCGCCGTACGCGCGCGACTGGCAGCCGCTCGACCTGGAGACGGCGATGGACATGGTCGCCGACCGGGTCGTCGAGACCCGGCGCAGGACCTGGCAGCAGGAGCACGACGGGCTGCGCACGGCCCGCACGCTCGGGATCGCGAGCCTGGGCGGCGCCACCCTCGACAACGAGGAGAACTACCTGATCAAGAAGCTGCTGACCGGGCTCGGCGTGATCCAGGTGGAGAACCAGGCCCGGGTCTGCCACAGCTCCACGGTCGCCGGGCTCGGCTCCTCCTTCGGCCGTGGCGGCGCCACGACCTTCATGCAGGACCTGCAGCACGCCGACTGCATCGTGATCCAGGGCTCCAACTTCGCCGAGGCCCACCCCGTCGGCTTCCAGTGGGTGATGGAGGCGAAGGCGCGCGGCGCCCGGATCATCCACGTCGACCCGCGCTTCACGCGCACCAGCGCGCTCGCCGATCTGCACGTCCCGATCCGTGCGGGCAGCGACATCGCCTTCCTCGGCGGGATCATCCACCACGTCCTGGCCGAGGAGAAGGACTTCCGCGAGTACGTCCTCGCGTACACGAACGCCGCGACGCTGGTCGGCGAGGACTTCCGGGACACCGAGGACCTCGACGGCGTCTTCTCCGGCCTCGACGAGGAGCAGGGCCACTACGACCCGGTGAGCTGGCAGTACGACGGCGGCGAGGTCCAGCAGCCGACCGGTGAGGTCGACGAGCTGTACGAGCGCCGCGTCGGGCACGACGACCCCCAGGTGCGCACGAGCGCCGCCGGCGGGGCCGAGACGCAGGGCTCCGGCGGCGCGCAGGCACACGCCGCACCGGCCCGCGACGAGACGCTCCAGCACCCTCGCTGCGTCTACCAGATCCTCAAGCGGCACTACGCCCGCTACACCCCCGAACTCGTCGAGCGGATCTGCGGGGTGCCGCGCGAGACGTTCCTCCAGGTGTGCGAGGCGCTCACGGCCAACTCGGGCCGTGAGCGCACCAGTGCCTTCGCGTACGCGGTGGGCTGGACGCAGCACTCGGTGGGCTCGCAGTACATCCGCGCGGCGAGCGTGCTGCAGTTGCTGCTCGGCAACATCGGGCGGCCGGGCGGCGGGATCCAGGCGCTGCGCGGGCACGCCTCGATCCAGGGTTCCAGCGACATCCCGACGCTGTTCAACCTGCTGCCCGGCTATCTGCCGATGCCGCACGCGCACGCCCACGAGGACCTGGACGCGTTCATCGCGGCGAGCCGCACGGACAAGGGCTTCTGGGGCGACATGCGCGCCTACTTCGTGAGCCTGCTCAAGGCGTACTACGGGGACGCGGCCACCGCGGAGAACGACTACTGCTTCGACCACCTGCCGCGTCTCACCGGGTCGCACAGCACGTACGAGACGGTCCTCGCGCAGCTCGACGGCACGTGCAAGGGCTACTTCCTGATGGGGGAGAACCCGGCCGTCGGCTCCGCCAACACCCGCCTCCAGCGGCTGGGCATGGCCGAGCTGGAGTGGCTCGTGGTCCGTGACTTCTCGCTGATCGAGTCGGCGACGTGGTGGCAGGACGGGCCCGAGATCGAGACGGGCGAGATGCGCACGGAGGACATCGGCACGGAGGTGTTCTTCTTCCCGGCGGCCGCCCACACGGAGAAGTCCGGGTCGTTCACCAACACCAACCGCTGGCTGCAGTGGCACCACGCGGCCGTCGAGCCCGAGGGCGACGCGCGCAGCGATCTGTGGTTCATGTACCACCTGGGGCGGCGCATCAAGGACCGGCTGGCCGCGTCCGACGCTCCCATGGACCGGCCCGTACAGGATCTGACCTGGGACTATCCGGTGGAGGGCCCGCTGCGGGAGCCGGTCGCCGCGGCGGTCCTCGCCGAGATCAACGGGCACGGCCCGGACGGCGGTCCGCTGTCCGCGTACACGGAGCTGAAGGACGACGGGTCGACGCGCTGCGGCTGCTGGATCTACTGCGGGGTGTTCGCCGACGGGGTGAACCAGGCCGCCCGCCGCAAGCCGCACACCGAGCAGGACTGGGTGGCGGCGGAATGGGCGTGGGCGTGGCCCGCCAACCGGCGCATCCTCTACAACCGGGCGTCGGCCGCGCCCGACGGCGCTCCGTGGAGCGAGCGCAAGGCGTACGTGTGGTGGGACGAGGCCGCCGGACGGTGGACGGGGCACGACGTCGCGGACTTCGTGCCCGACCGGCCGCCCGGCTACGTGCCCCCGGACGACGCCACGGGACCCGACGCGCTGCGCGGCGACGACCCGTTCATCATGCAGGCCGACGGGAAGGGCTGGCTGTACGCGCCCGCGGGACTGGAGGACGGGCCGCTGCCCACCCACTACGAGCCGCAGGACTCGCCGTTCCCCAACGCCCTGTACCCGTCCAGGTCCCGGTCCCCCGCCCGGCGGCTGCACCAGCGCGAGGGCAACCGCTACCACCCGAGCGGCGACGAACCGGGGGCCGGCGTCTACCCGTACGTCGTGACGACGCACCGGCTGACCGAGCACTTCACGGCGGGCGGGATGAGCCGCTGGTCGTCGTACCTGTCGGAGCTGCAGCCGGAGTTCTTCTGCGAGCTGTCGCCGGCGCTCGCCGCCGAGCGGGGCCTGGAGCACGGCGGCTGGGCGACGATCGTCACCGCGCGGGGCGCCGTCGAGGCGCGGGTCCTGGTGACGGAACGGCTCAAACCCCTGACCGTGCACGGCCGGACGGTCCACCAGATCGGACTGCCGTTCCACTGGGGTCCGAACGGCCTGGCCACCGGCGACGCGGCGAACGAACTGGTCGCCATCGCGCTCGACCCCAACTCCCACATCCAGGAGGACAAGGCGCTCACGGCCGACATCCTCCCGGGCCGCCGCCCACGCGGCCCTGACCTGCCCGCGCTGGTCGCGGCGTACCGGCGCAGGGCGGGCATCACCGACGCGACCGGAACGGAGGCGAAGCAGTGAACGGCCATCTGCTCAGCGGTCCCGAGCCGGACCCGGCCCGCGACGCGGGCCACGAACAGGCTCCGCCCCGCGTGGGGTTCTTCACCGACACGTCGGTCTGCATCGGCTGCAAGGCCTGCGAGGTCGCGTGCAAGGAGTGGAACGCGATCCCCGAGGACGGGCGCGAGATGGCGCTCAGCGGCATGAGCTACGACAACACGCAGGGGCTCGGCGCCTCGACGTGGCGGCACGTGGCGTTCATCGAGCAGACCGTCCCCGCGCCCGACCCCGCACCCGTCCCCGCACCCGACGGCCGGACCGAACTGCCCCTGGCGGACGGCGCACCGTCGGACGTGCGCTGGCTGATGTCGTCCGACGTGTGCAAGCACTGCACGCACGCGGCCTGCCTCGACGTGTGCCCGACGGGTTCGCTGTTCCGCACCGAGTTCGGCACGGTCGTCGTCCAGGACGACATCTGCAACGGCTGCGGGTACTGCGTGCCCGCCTGCCCGTACGGCGTCATCGAGCAACGCCCGGAGGACGGGCGGGCGTTCAAGTGCACCCTCTGCTACGACCGGCTCGGCGCCGGCCAGGAACCGGCGTGCGCCAAGGCGTGCCCGACCGAGTCCATCCAGTTCGGGCCACTCGACGAACTGCGCGAACGGGCGGCGCTGCGTGTCGACCAGCTGCACGAGGCGGGGGTGGCCGACGCGCGCCTCTACGGCCACGACCCGGACGACGGGGTCGGCGGCGACGGGGCGTTCTTCCTGCTGCTCGACGAGCCGGAGGTGTACGGGCTGCCGCCCGACCCGGTCGTCACCACGCGCGATCTGCCCGCCATGTGGAAGCACGCGGGCGCGGCGGCGCTGTCGCTGGCCGGGGGCGTCGCCCTCTCCTTCGGACTGTCGGCGCTGGGCCGGGGCGGCCGGAGCGGAGGTCGGCGATGACCCGGGACACGGCACGCAGGCGGCGCGGCGAGGAACTCATGGTGGAGCGCGCCGAGTTCGGCTCGTACTACGGCAGGCCCGTCATCAAGGCACCGTCGTGGGCGGCGCGGGACATCGCCGGATACTTCTTCCTCGGCGGGCTCGCCGGGGCGGGCTCGGTCCTCGCCGCCGGCGCCCAGGCGACCGGCCGTCCGGGGACCGCCACGGCCCTGAAGGTGTCGTCGCTCGCGTCGGTCACGCTGTCGGCGGCGGCGCTCGTGCACGACCTCGGGGTGCCGAGCCGGTTCCCGAACATGCTGCGCGTCGTCAAGCCCACGTCGCCGATGAGCGTCGGCTCCTGGCTCCTGAGCGCGTACGGGCCCGCCGCCGGGGCCGCCGCCCTGTGCGCGGTCACCGGCCGGCTGCCGCGGGTCGGTGCCGCCGCGACGGCGGGCGCCGCGCTCCTGGGCCCCGCCCTCGCCACGTACACCGGCGTCCTGGCGGCGGACACGGCGGTGCCCGCGTGGCACGGCGCGCACCGCCAACTCCCCTACCTGTTCGCGGCGTCGGCGACCGCGGCGGCCTCCGGAATGGCCCTGGTGGTCGGCCCGTCCGACGAGCGCGCCCCCGCGGTGTGCGCGGCGGGCCTCGCCGCGGTCGCCGAGCAGGCGGTCACCCGGGCCGCCGAACGCGATCTGGGCATGGTGGCGGAAACATACCGGTTGGGCCGCGCGGGAGTGCTGCTGCGCTCGGCGAAGGTCCTCACGCTCGCGGGAGCGGCGGGCGCCGTCGTCGCGGGCCGCCGCTGCCGCGCGCTGTCCGTGGCGTCGGGGCTCGCCCTGCTCGCCGGTTCCGCCTGCACCCGGTTCGGGATCTTCGCGGCGGGCATCGCGTCGGCGCAGGATCCGCGGTACACGGTCGGCCCGCAGCGCGCCCGTCAGGAAGAAGCCGGGTAGCGGCGTTCCTTCGGCAGACGCCGGAGAGGTGACCCCACCGGATCGGGGTGGCCCGCAGCAGGACGTCGGTCTCCGGGCGCCGTTCCGGTCGGGGCGGCTCTGGGCGGCTCAGGGCAGCGGGGTGCCGCCGGTCGCGTTCAGGATCTCGGCGGTGATGAAGCTCGCCTGGTCCGATGCCAGGTAGACGTAGGCCGGGGCCATCTCGGCGGGCTGGGCGGGGCGGCCCAGGGGTGCCTGCTTGCCGAACTCGGTGGTGTCCGGGAGCGTCGCGGGGATCAGCGGTGTCCACACCGGACCCGGCGCCACCGCGTTGACCCGGATCCCGTCCTCCACCAGCATCTGGGCCAGGCCCTGGGTGAAGGTGACGATGGCGCCCTTGGTCATCGCGTAGTCGAGCAGGTGCGGGCTCGGCTTGTACGCCTGGACCGACGTGGTGTTGATGATCGACCCGCCGGCCGGGACGTGCGGCACGGCGGCCCTGCTGAGCCAGAACATCGCGTACAGGTTCGTGCGCACGACGCGGTCGAACTGCTCCGTGGTGATGGCGGTGATGCCGTCCGGCTGGGACATCTGGTAGGCGGCGTTGTTGACCAGGACGTCGATCCTGCCGAACTCCCGCACCGCACGGTCGACGACCGCCGTGCACTGCTCCTCCTCGCGCAGGTCGCAGGGGACGGCGTGGGCGGTGCGGCCCGCGTCCTCGACGAGCCGAACGGTCTCGCGGGCCTCCTCCGCCTCCTCCGGCAGGTGCGTGAAGAGGACGTCGGCGCCCTCGCGGGCGAAGGCGAGGGCGACCGCACGGCCGATGCCGGAGTCGCCGCCGGACACCACGGTCCTGCGGTCCACGAGCCGGCCGGCGCCCTCGTACGACGTCTCGCCGTGGTCGGGCGGCGGGTCCATCGGGCCGGTCCAGCCCGGGGGTTCCTGGTCCTGCGCCGGGAAGTCGGGGCGCGGGTGGGCGGTGGTCGGGTCCTGCGGTCCGTGGTCGTGCGCCATGCGGATCTCCTCCAACGGGGTGGGGTGGACGGGGCGTTCAGGCGGCGCTCTCGGCGGGCAGCGGCACGCGCAGGGCGCTGCGGCCCTGCCGCCACGGCGTCAACAGCCGCTCGGCGAGCCGGTCCTCGAGGAACCCGGTCGCGCGGACACCGAAGGCGACGTCGGCGTCGAGGTCCGGTTCGGCGTCGAGCAGCCCACCGATCACGTCGCGCCGCACGACCTGTTCGTGCACCGCGTCCGCCTCGACGTGCTCGTCGTAGAAGTGCTGGGCGGCCGGGCCCGCGCCGAGCCTGCGCAGTGCGGCGGCCAGTCGGCGCGAGCCGGGCGACGAGGTGACCTCGACGCTCGCGAAGTGGCCCACCAGGGCGCCGCGCAGAGCGCGGTGCAGGCCGAACAGGGACATGACGTTGACCGTGGCGAGGGCCGGCGCGGGCGCCGTGTCGAGGTAGTGGCCGTACGACGTCTCCAGGCCGAGGTCGCGCATCAGCTCGGCGAAGAGCCGGGCGTGGATCCGGTCCTGGCGGCCCGCCCCGAACTCGTCGTACTCGACGGCCGCCATCGCGGCCTTCGCCCTCCCGTGCAGCCGGGGGACGACCCACAGGTGCGGGTCGGCCTCCTTGAGGTGGTAGAGCGAGCGCAGTGCGGCGTACTCCCTGAACTGCCAGAGTTCGCCGTCGCGTTGAAGGTGGTGGGTCACGCTCGCGTCGTCGTGTCCCGCGGGTTCGACGAGCAGGGCGTCGAGGGTCTGTGCGGCGTCCGCCGTGGGTGCGGCGTCGACGCGCAGCGCATAGAGGAAGCGGCGTTCCAGCGCGCCGCGCAGGGCGATGAGCCGCGGGTCCCACTCCCGCTCGTCGGCCACGCCGTCGAATCCCTGGTAGTGCAGCTCGTAGAGCACGTACAGGGCGAGCTGCAGGTCCTCTCCGTACGGGTCGCACGGGCCGCAGTCGTCGGGGACGCCGACGGCGGGGTGGCGCAGTGCGGCGACGACGCGCTCGGACACCTCGCCGCGCGGAGCGGGGAGTTCGGGCTGTCCGAGGCGGGATTCGGGGCGGGACTCAGGGCGGACGTCGGTCACGACGTGTCCTCCTCACCTTGCTCAGGAGTCGGGCGCGGCGGCCTGCGCCGGCGCCGGTGGCTCGTGTCGCACCAGGGGTAGGTGCGGCTGCGCCGGCAGGTGCAGATCGCGACGGTGAACCGGTCCGACACGTGTACCTCGCCGTCGCCGTCCGTCACCTCGACCGGTCCCTCGACGAGCAGCGGGCCCTCGGGGTCGATCGTGACGCGGCGGGGGGTGTCACGGGAGTTCGGCACGGACGACCACCAGTTCCTCGCTCGTCGCCGCGGTGTCGAGCAGTCCCTGCTCGCACAGCCAGTCGTGGCGTCCCCTGAGGACGGGCCCGAACGGGATGTCTGCCCGCTCGACGACCGCCGCCGTCATGCCGAGGCCGCTCAGCCGGTCCAGGGTCGCGCTCTCGCCGCACAGCCCGGAATGGACCATCAGCAGGGTGCCGCCGGGGCGCAGCGCCCGCCGGGCCGCGTCGCAGACCCGGTCGACGACGGCCCGGCCGCCGGTCCCGCCCTCCCACGCCTGGGCCGCACCCCGGCGGGGCAGCAGACGGGTGGGTGACGGCACGTACGGCGGATTGCTGACGACCAGGTCGAAGCCGTCCGGCCGGTACGCGGAGCCGAGATCGCCGTGGCGGACGGTGACGGCCACACCGTTGCGATGGGCGTTGACCCGCGCCGTCAGGACGGCCCGCCAGGAGATGTCGACGGCCGTCACCCGCGCCCCGAGCCGGGCCGCGGCGACCGCCAGCGCGCCCGAGCCGGTGCCCAGGTCGAGGACGTCGGCCCCGTGGTCGACGTGCTCGTCGTACAGCGCTCTCAGCAACAGCGCGGTGTCCTCCTGCGGCGCGTACACGCCGCGGGGCGACAGCAGGCGAGGGCTGCTCGCCCGGGGTCCTGCCGGCGCCTGTGCCTGCATCGGTGCCTGCATCTGTTCTTGCGCCCGGGCCTGCATCTGGGGCCGTGTCTGGGTCGTCATGTGCGTCTCGCAGTGCGGGGTCCGTTGGTGCGTCGGCCGTCCGACCGGCCACAGTCAGCCGCTATCAGACGCTTTCTCTCGCTTTCTCTCGCTTTCTTCCGGAACGGGGTGCCCCCGCGCGCCCGGATCAATCTGCGCGGCCGCCACGCCTTCTCCCCCGCCCCCACCTGTTTCGCGAGCCCGGCCCCTGAAACGCGGCACGGGCCCGCCCGCCGGGCCCGGCCTTCCGCACCGCCGGGCCCGGCCCGTCACGTAGGGTTGGCGGTACACGTCCGCGCGCTACGACCCCGGCCGGCCCACCGGTCGGCGACGCGTCGGCCGGACACTCCTCTGCCGGGCCTTCCTCGGTACGTCCCTCTGCGGAAGGCTCTGCATGAACCACCCGGACCGCCCCGACGACGCCCCTGCCGTCTCCTTCGCCGACCTGGGCCTGCCCACGGCGGTGCTGCGCACGCTCGGTGAGCTCGGTGTCCGGGAGCCCTTCCCGATCCAGGCGGCCACCCTGCCGGGCGCCCTCGCGGGGCGCGACGTCCTGGGGCGCGGGCGGACCGGTTCCGGCAAGACGCTCGCCTTCGGGCTGGCGCTGCTGAGCCGGACGGCCGGGCGGCGGGCGGAGCCGAAGCATCCCCTGGCCCTGGTCCTCGTGCCCACGCGCGAGCTGGCCCAGCAGGTCACCGAGGCGCTCACCCCGTACGCCGAAGCGCTCCGCCTGCGGATGGCCACGGTCGTCGGCGGCATCTCGATCGGCCGCCAGGCCGCCGCGCTGCGGGACGGCGCCGAGGTCGTCGTCGCCACCCCCGGCCGGCTGCACGACCTCATCGCCCGCGGGGCCTGCCGCCTCGGCCGCGTCCGGATCACCGTGCTCGACGAGGCCGACCAGATGTGCGACATGGGCTTCCTGCCGCAGGTCACCGAAGCGCTCGACCAGGTGCGCACGGACGGCCAGCGGATGCTGTTCTCGGCCACCCTGGACCGCGACGTCGACCAGCTGGTGAGCACCTACCTCCACGACCCGGCCGTCCACGAGGTCGACCCGTCGGCGGGCGCGGTCACGACCATGGAGCACCACGTCCTGGTCGTGCACGGCCCCGACCGGTACGCCGTCGTCACCGAGATCGCCGCCCGCGACGGCCGCGTGCTGCTGTTCCTGGACACCAAGCACGGGGTCGACCAGCTGACCCGGCACCTGCGGGCCCACGGGATCCACGCGGCGGCGCTGCACAGCGGCAAGTCGCAGCCGCAGCGCACCAAGACGCTCGCGCAGTTCAAGAACGGGCAGATCACCGCCCTGGTGGCGACGAACGTCGCGGCCCGCGGCCTGCACGTCGACGACCTCGACCTGGTGGTCAACGTCGACCCGCCCACCGACCCCAAGGACTATCTCCACCGCGCGGGGCGCACCGCCCGGGCGGGCGGTTCCGGCCGGGTCGTCTCGCTCGTGCTGTCGGGACAGCGCCGCGAGCTGAGCCGGGTGACGACGGAGGCCGGGATCGAGCCGACGACCACCAAGGTGCGTTCGGGCGAGGCCGTGCTGAGCCGGATCACCGGGGCGAAGGCCCCCTCGGGCACCCCGCTGGACAGCGCGCCCGGCGCGTCCCGGCCCAAGAACACGAACGCCCCCTTCCGTGGTCTGGGCACCTCGAAGGACAGCTCCGGCGGCAGCGGCGGGGGCGGCGGCAGCCGGTCCTCCCGCAAGTCGAGCGAGGCCCGCAAGCTCGCCGAGGCCCGCAAGGCGGCCCAGGTGCGCCGGGGCCGCTAGGGCCTGTAGGCCCTGTACGTCCTGGCCGCCCGGTGCCGAGATCGCCGCGCGGCAGGACTCGGGTCGCCGCGTGGCTGATTCCGGCGCACACTGGAACGTAAGCATGTCGTGCTTCGGACCGGAGGCGCGCTCGCGGGAGCCCAGCGCTCCCGGCGGCTGTCCGGCAGTGCGGCCATCGGCTCTCGCGATTCCTTGTCACCCCACACGGTGAGGAGCGATTCCGATGCCGACCCACACGTCCGCACCCGTCGCGACCCGCACACATCGACGTCCGCACGACGCCCCCGACACCGCCGCCGCCTTCGAGCGCCTCGCGCACGTGGACGACGGGCCGGAGCGGGAGCTGCTGGCCGAGGAGATCGTCGAGGCGTGGCTGCCCATGGCGCACCGGATCGCCCGCCGGTTCCGCGACAAGGGCGAGAGCACCGAGGACCTCCAGCAGGTCGCGGCCATGGGCCTGGTCAAGGCCGTCAACCACTACGAGCCGGCGCGCGGCGCCTTCGAGAGCTACGCGGTGCCGACCATCACGGGCGAACTGCGCCGGCACTTCCGCGACCGCATGTGGGACGTGCGGGTGCCGCGCCGCATCCAGGAACTGCGCACCAGGGTCCGCCGGGCCCGCTTCGAACTCCTCGACCAGCCGGGCAGCAGTCCGCAACCGAGCATCCCGGCCCTGGCCCGCCAGGCGGACCTGACGGAGGACGAGGTCCGGGACGGCATCACGGCCCTGGACAGCTACAGCGCCACGTCGCTGGACGCGCAGCTCACGTCCGGCGGCCCGGACGGGTTCAGTCTCGCCGACACGCTCGGCGTCACCGACCCCGGCTTCGACCTGGTCACCGACCGGGAGGCGGCCCGGGAAGGGCTGCAGCACCTGCCCAGCCGGGAGCGGACGATCCTGTACCTGAGCTTCTTCGAGGGCCTGACCCAGAGCCGGATCGCGGAGCGGTTCGGCATCTCCCAGATGCAGGTGTCCCGCCTCATCACGAAGAGCTGCGCCACGGTGCGCGCGCACGCGCTGCGCGGCGCCGACGGGGTACGGATCAGCCGGTGACCAGACCGGTCACCAGATTGATGGCCGTCGCCAGGATGCTGGTGCCGAACACGTAGGACAGCAGGCAGTGGCGGAGCACGATCGCCCGGATCGTCGAGCTGGCGACGCTGGTGTCGGAGACCTGGTAGGTCATGCCGAGGTTGTAGCTGAAGTAGAGGAAGTCCCGGTACGCGGGCGGCCGCGCGGAGTTGAAGTCGATCCCGCCGCCCGACGCGTAGTACACGAACGCGTAGCGGGTCGCGTACATCAGGTGCAGCGCGGCCCACGCCATGAAGACGCCGCACAGCGCGGTGGCGGCCGCGATCTGTCCCGTGTCGTCGGAGCCGCCGCGCAGGAGCAGCAGGACGATGGCGACGAGGCCGCACAGGGCCGCTCCCACGACCACCAGTTCCTCGGCGACGGGCCGGAAGCCCTCGCGGCCCGCGTTGCGCCGGGTCGCCTCGGCGTCCAGCGGCCACAGCACCGCCCAGCCCGACACCACGAAGACGAGCTCCGTCACGGCGATCCCGACCAGCACGCCGAGGGTCGCGTCGACCGGGATCCCGACGGCGACGCCGGCCGCCGCGCCGGCGACCACGGCTCCGACGAGCCGGGGGACGGCGGCGGACGGGACCCGAGTGTTCATGCCGCCTCACGGTAGCCGGGCCGACCGCGGTCGGCCCGGCGGTCCCGCTACGAACTTGTTCGTTACGAACATGTTCGTTACCGTGGACGGGTGACCTCGAACGCCTCCCGCCCCCGCAGCCGCCGCGAGCGGCCCGCCAAGCCCGCCCTCTCCCACGAAGGCATCGTCGACACGGCGGTCCGCCTGATGGAGAGCGACGGACTGCAGCGCGTCACCATGCGACGGCTCGCCCAGGAGCTCGACACCGGCCCCGCCTCGCTGTACGTGTACGTGGCCAACACGGACGACCTGCACGCGGCGATGCTGGAGCGGCTGCTCGGCGCCGTCGAGCTCACGCCGCCCGCCGAGGACTGGCGCGAGCGGCTCGTCCAGGTCCTCGCCTCGTACACGCACGTCCTGTTCGCGCACCCCGGGCTCGCCCGCGCCGCGGTGGCGGTCCGTCCGAACGGGCCGCACTACCTGGCCCTGGTGGAGACGATCCTCGCCCTGCTGCACGAGGGCGGCGTGCCCGACGGGCAGGCCGCCTGGGGCGTCGACGTACTGCTCCAGGTGGCGACGGCCACCGCCGCCGAGCACGCCACCCGCGCCGCCGACGGCACCAGCGTGCGCGCGCACGACGACGCGATCGCCGCGCTGCGCGGCGCCTCCGCCGACCGCCACCCGCGGATCGCCGCCCTCGGTGACGACCTGTACTCGGGCGCCCCCGAACAGCGCCTCGCCTGGGCCTTCCGCGCGGTGATCAACGGGACCGGCGGCACCCCTCGTACCTGAACCGACGGCGCCGGCCCGCCGGCCGGCCGCCCCCAGCGAAAGAGCACTCCCATGAACACGTCCATGAACACGCCTGAGAACACGTCCATGAACTCACCCGAGACCGCTCCCGCGGCCTCTCCCGCGGCCTCTCCCGTGAGCCCTCTCCCCCACCACCCCATCGCCGTCATCGGTGCCGGTCTCGGCGGGCTGACGCTCGCCCGCGTCCTGCACGTGAACGGCATCGACGCCGCCGTCCTCGACCTCGACGCCTCCGCCGGCGCCCGCGCCCAGGGCGGCATGCTCGACATCCACGGCGACACCGGCCAGGCCGCGCTGCGCGCGGCGGGCCTGCACGACGCGTTCCTCGCCAAGGTCCACCGCGGCGGCCAGGCCCTGCGGGTCCTCGACCGGCAGGCCCGGGTGCTGCGCGACGAGGGCGACGACGGCACCGGCGACCGGCCGGAGATCGACCGCGGCGAGCTGCGGGACCTGCTGATCGGCTCGCTGCCCGACGGGACGATCCGCTGGAACGCGAAGACGACGGCGGTCCGGCCGATCGGTGCGGGCCGGCACGAGGTCACGCTCGCCGACGGCAGCGCCTTCACCACGGACCTGCTGATCGGTGCCGACGGCGCCTGGTCGCGGGTCAGGCCGCTGCTGTCCGACGCCGTGCCCGCGTACACCGGCATCTCGTTCGTCGAGCTCGACCTGCTCGACGCCGACGCCCGCCACCCCGAGAGCGCCCGTCTGCTGGGCGGCGGCATGTTCTTCGCGCTCGGCGACGACAAGGGCTTCCTCGGGCACCGGGAGAGCGACGGCAGCCTGCACCTGTACACGGCGCTGCGGGTCCCCGAGGACCACCTCGACGGCTTCGACTTCACCGACACCGCCGCCGCGAAGACCGCGCTCCTCCAGCACTTCACGGACTGGGCGCCCGAGCTGCGGCGCCTCGTCACCGACGCGGACGGCCCCCTCGTCCCCCGGCTCATCCACGCGCTGCCCGTCGGCCACCGCTGGGACCGCGTGCCCGGCGTGACGCTGCTGGGCGACGCCGCCCACCTCATGTCACCGTTCGCGGGCGAGGGCGCCAACCTCGCCATGATCGACGGCGCGGACCTGGGCCGCTGCCTGGCCGCGCACCCCGGTGACACCGAGGCCGCGCTGGCAGCCTACGAAGAGGTGCTGTTCCCCCGCAGCGAGGCGACGGCGCAGGACTCCGCCGACGGCCTGGAGGTCATCTTCAACGACCGGGCGCCGCAGCCGCTGCTCGACATGTTCGCCGGGTTCGACGCTCAGCAGGGCTGACCGGTCGTCCGGTGCGCGGACCGGCACTCCTCGGCCCGCCGGGTGAGGAACCGCCGCTCCGCCTCGTTGCCGACCAGCTCCAGGGCCCGCCCGTACCACGCGGCGGCCTCCGCCGGACGTCCCGCCCGGCGCAGCAGGTCGGCGTGGGTGGCCGGGAGCAGATGGCTGTCCGGCAGCGCGCCCTCCCGTTCCAGTTCCCCGACCAGGGCGAGGCCCGCGTCCGGCCCCTCGGCCATGCCGACCGCCACCGCGCGGTTGAGCCGGACCGTCGCGGACGGCACCCGGCGCTCCAACTCCCCGTACAGGCCCGCGATGTCGGCCCAGTCCGTGGCGTCGGCGGTGGCCGCCGTCGTGTGGCAGGCGGCGATCGCCGCCTGGATCTGGTACGGCCCGGGACGGCCCCGGCGCAGCGCGCCCTCCAGGAGTGCGGCGCCCTCGTCGATCGCGGCCCGGTCCCACGCCGTACGGTCCTGGTCCTCCAGCGTCACCAGGTCACCGGCGGCGTCCACCCGGGTGCCGCGCCGCGCGTCGTGCAGCAGCAACAGGGCGACCAGGCCCAGCACTTCGGGCTCGTCGGGCATGAGCCGGGCGAGGACGCGGGCGAGCCGGACGGCCTCGGCGCACAGGTCCGTGCGCACCAGGTCCGTGCCGGAAGCGGCGGCGTAGCCCTCGTTGAAGAGCAGGTACACGACGGCGAGCACCCCCGTCGTCCGTTCCGGCAGCAGGTGCGCCGGCGGGACGCGGTAGGGGATGCCGGCGTCGCGGATCTTCCGCTTGGCCCGGACGAGGCGCTGCGCCATGGTCGCCTCGGACACGAGGAAGGCGCGGGCGATCTCCGGCGTGGTCAGCCCGGCGAGCGTGCGCAGGGTCAGCGCGACGCGCGCGTCCAGGGACAGGGCGGGATGGCAGCAGGTGAACAGCAGCCGCAGCCGGTCGTCCGGCACTCCGCTCCCGTCCTCACCGGCCGGTTCGTGCGGGTCCTCGTGTGCGTCCTCGTGCCGGGCGAGGACGGCGGCGTCGCGCACCTTCGCCGCCTCGACGGCCGCCCTGCGGCGCACGTCGAGGGCGCGGTTGCGGGCCGTCGTGGTGAGCCAGGCGCCGGGGCGGCGCGGCACTCCGTCGCGCCGCCACCGGTCGAGCGCCCGGGTGAACGCGTGCTGGGCGCACTCCTCGGCGAGGTCCCAGTCGCCGGTCGCCCCGATGACGGTGGCGACGACCTGGCCCCACTCCTCGTGGAAGGCGGCCGTGACCGCCTCCTCGACGTCGTCCGTGCCGTTCACTCGCCGTGCTCCAGGACCGGGCGCACTTCCACCGCTCCGGCGGCGGCGACCGGATGCCGTGCGGCGAGGTCCAGGGCCTCGTCGAGATCGGCCGCCTCGACGAGGTCGAACCCCGCCACGTACTCAGGTCCCTCGGTGAACGGGCCGTCGCTGACGAGGACTTCGCCGCCGCGGGTCCGCACCGTGGTGGCGCAGTCAGCCGGGCGCAGCCGCACGCCGGCGGGCGTCCCGGGGGCGAGTTCCGCGCCGTCGCCCGGGGCGCAGAGGAGGAACACGTACCTCACGACGCGTCCGGCGGCAGGGGCACGTCGAGCGGGACGGACGTGTGCTGGTGGACGATCTGCCACCGGTCGCCCGCCGCGCGGTAGCCGGTGGTGACCCGGGCGGTGCTGTCCAGCGTCCCGCCGTCGGCGAGCCGGGCGCGCATCCGGACCAGGGCGTGGCTGAAGGCGACGCTCTCGTCGACGCGGACGTGGAAGTCGAGGACCTCGCGCTCGACGGGCCCGTCCAGCGTCGCGATCCACAGCTCCTCCGCCTTGCGCAGGGCGTCGACTCCGCTCTGCGGCAGTCCGCTCACCGGGTGGAACACCTCGACGTCCGGCGCGTAGCAGGCCATGGCCCGGGCGACGTCGCGGTCCTGGCCGGCGGCGGTGAGCTCCGCGTCGAGCCGCCGGATCTCGGCCTCCGCGTCCTCGTCGTCCCAGAACGCCCGCACCTCCATGGCGCCGCCGGCGGCCATCGGGTGCCGGGCGGCCGCCGCGACGGCCTCGTCCAGACTCCCGCACTCCAGGACGTCGAACCCGGCGATGTACTCCTTGGTCTCGGCGAACGGGCCGTCGGTGCGCAGCACTTCACCGTCCCGCACGCGGACGGTGACCGCGTCGGCCGGGGCCCGCAGCCGGTGGCCGTGCAGCCGGACACGGCGTTCGACGCCCAGTTCCTCGACCCATTGCTCGATGGGAACGACGGGTGATCCTGACGTGTCACCGGTCTCGACGGTGTCGTCGGCGCAGACGAGCAGCATGTACTTCATCGTTCCTCCGGGTGTGGTGCCGGTGTCCGTGAGCTTCCTACACCCACCGACGCACGGCCCCGCCCGGAATCGACACCTCGGCGAAAAAATCTTTCGCCCCGCGTGGAGCGGGGCGTTATCGTCGACGGTATGAACGTCACCGGCCGAACCACCACCGCAGCCGCGCGAGCGACCAGCTCGCCGGTTGCCGCCGCCTGACGTACCACTTTCCCCCGGCGACCGGAAACGGCCCGCCGGGGTTTCGCGTTCTCGGACGTTCACCCAGCCCTTCCCGCGGACCGTCGTCCGGTGCCTCCCGCTCGCCCCCGCGAAGGAGCCACAGACCATGAACACGGAACCGATCACGACCGAGCACATCGTGCGCACGTTCGTCGAGTACTACGAGGACCGCGGCCACCACCGCGTCACCGGCTCGTCGCTGCTGCCACCGCCCGGCGACCCGGTGCTGTTCACCACGTCCGGGATGCACCCCCTCACCCCGTACCTGGAGGGCCGTCCTCATCCGCTCGGCAGACGTCTGGTCAACGTGCAGCGCTGCCTGCGCACCACGGACCTGGACGAGGTCGGCGACACCACGCACCTGA
The DNA here is from genome assembly GCF_030766975.1 of Streptomyces sp. KL116D. Classification (NCBI taxonomy): domain Bacteria; kingdom Bacillati; phylum Actinomycetota; class Actinomycetes; order Kitasatosporales; family Streptomycetaceae; genus Streptomyces; species Streptomyces sp. KL116D. The sequence continues at coordinate 26,170 of NZ_JASERH010000095.1, forward strand.
CCGTCTTCGAGATGCTCGGCACCTGGTCGCTGGGCGACTACGAGGGGCCGCAGAGCCTCGGCTGGGGATACGGCCTGCTCACCGAGGGCCTCGGCGTCGATCCGGGGCTGCTGCACGCCACCGTCTTCGGCGGCGACGAACGGACCGGCCTGGACACCGGCTCCCTGGAGGTGTGGGAACGGCTCGGCGTGCCGGTCGAGTTGACGCTCGACGACAACTGGTGGTCGAACGGGCCCACCGGTCCGTGCGGCCCCGACTCCGAGATCTTCCTGTGGACCGGCGACACCCCGCCGGAGTCGACACCGACCCGCGACGACCGCTGGGTGGAGGTCTGGAACCACGTGATGATGCGGCACCGTCGGCTCGACGACGGGTCGCTGGTCCCGCTCCCCCAGCGCAATGTCGACACCGGCCTCGGCCTGGAGCGGCTCGCCTCGCTGCTGCAGGGCAGGCCGTCGGTCTTCGAGTGCGACGTCTTCGACCCGTGGCGCCGGCTCCTGCCGCCGCTGTGGCCGCTGGACGAGTCCTCGCTGCGGCTGGTCCACGACCATCTCCGCTCGGCCGTCGTGGTGATCGGCGACGGCGTGCGTCCGGGCAACACCGGCCGCGGCTACGTGTTGCGGCGCCTGGTGCGGCGCGTCCTCACCGTCCTGTGGCGCGACGATCCGTCGCGTGAACTCGGCGACCTGCCGGGCGAGTTGGTGCGGCACACGCTGGACCACTTCCGCCAGGACACGGATCCGGAGGAGGTCGTGCGGGTGCTGTGCGACGAGGAGCGGCGGTTCCGCGGGCTCCTGGAGCGGGGCCGGCGCGTCCTGTCCCGGCCGCGCTTCCAGGGCCCGCTGGACGAGGAGGACTTCCACTACCTGCACGACACCCACGGCCTGCCGCGCGATCTCGTACGGGACCTGCGGTCGCGGTGACGGTCCCCGCCCGGCCGGGGCCGCCCGTTCGCCTTCCACGGCAGTCACGAGGTCCCCGCCCTGCTGCCCGTCGCGATCGCCGTGCAGCACAAGGCCCTGGCCGTGTTCCGCGCTGCGAGCCCCATCACGACGCCTCGCGCCAGATCCGACCCCGAGTGATGCCCGACCGCCAGCAGCGGGCGTACGTCGAGCGATGACGGTGACGTCAAGCCGGCCAGTACACCAGCCAGTTGGGGGATGCACTCACCGCGCACCGCGTGCCGCAGCAGCGCAGCCGACACCAGCGGGGTGCGCGCCTCGGCGTCCCGCACCGCGGCGGCGAGTGCTCCGGTGGGGCGGCCCGTGGCGTGCCGGGCGAGGAGCGCGCCGCACAGGACGTCGTCGCCGGACGGGGTGAGGCCCGGGCCCCGGCCGACCAGGGCACGGCCCGCGCCGACGATCCGCTCCGGGTCGTCGGCGCGCAGGGCCGCGCGAAGTCCGGCCAGTTCGGGGCCGCCCGGTCCGGCGGCGTGGGCCAGCTCCGCGTACCGGTCCGCGCGGACGGGGCCGGTGAGGAGGCCCTGGGCGCGGGGCGGCGCCCAGGACCCCTCGGCCCGGACGCACCAGGGGCCGACGGTGATGCGGCCGGCGCCGATCACGGCGGGCGTCCCCGGCCGGGGCTGTGGTGGCGCGGCGTGCGGGAGGAGCACTCCGTTGGGGACGCGGACGGCGCCGGGGTGGATCAGGGCCACGGCCGGGCGGCCGGGGTCGCCCGTGGTCACGTACAGGGCGAGGCGGGTGCCGGCGACCACCCGGCCCGGGCGCAGCGGACCGTGCACCAGGTCGGCGACCGCCTCGCTCACGACTCCCGTCAGTCGCACGGCTCGTGGAACGCGGCGAGTGCCTCGGTGAAGCACCGCAGCGGCGCGTGGGTGAGACCGGCGCCGATCTGTCCGATGCCGGGCTCGCGGTGCGAGATGCCGGTGGTGACGACCGGTTCGAGGCCGGTGTCCACGACCTTGCGGAGGTCGATGCCGACGGGGCTGCCCACGAAGTCGAGTCCCGGCAGCTGGTAGTCGCGGTGCCGGCCGAGGGTCAGGCCGGCCATCTCGCGGCTGATCCTGCGGGCCCGTTCCGGGGTGCCGCCGACGAAGCCGACGATGGCGGGCGCGGCGGCGATCGCGAAGCCGCCCAGGCCGTGGGTCTCGGTGATGGCGCTGTCGCCGATGTCGGGGTTGGCGTCGTCGGGGCCGAACCCGGCGAAGTACAGGCCGTCGACGGCGGCGGCGGGCGCCCGGAACCAGGCGTCCCCGAGGCCGCTGACCCGGATGCCGACGTCGACTCCGTTGCGGGCGAAGGCGGTGACGAGCGTCGAGTGCTCCACGCCGTGGCCCGCGTCCATCGCCAGTTTGCTCGCCGCCATCGAGAAGTTGAGGAACCAGTAGTTGTTCCCGCCGAGGAAGTCGAGGGCCTCGACGCCGCCGAGATCGGCGGCCCTGGCGAGTCCCGCGGCCAGTTCGCGGGTGAGCAGCGCGCTCGCGGCGGTGTTGCGGCTGTGGCACTCGTCGCCCATCTGCAGGGCCTGTGCCGTGAGGCCGCGCAGGTCGACGGGTTCGTCGCGGGAGCGCAGCGCGGCGCGCAGGCTGGGTCCGAGACGCTCCCCCATCCAGCGCAGGCGGGTCATCACGTCGTCGCCGAGCGCTCCGTAGCGCAGGCAGCGGCCCTGCCCCTCGTTGAGGTTGGAGTAGGCGCGGCGTCCGGTGTCCCGGTCCTCGACGACGAGCAGCGGCATGGAGCGCGAGATGATGCCCGCCATCGGGCCGACCGCGTCGTGGTGGTGGCACGGTTCGAAGCGGATGCCGCCGTCGGCGGCGAGGCGCTCCGCCTGTTCCGGTGTCTCCGCCCAGCCTTCCAGGAGCGCGGCGCCGACGACGGCCGCCCGCATGGGGCCGCACATCCGCGCGTACGGGAGGGGTGGACCTGCGTGCAACAGAAGGCGTTCCTCGCCGAGTTGCGGGATGAGGTCCTGGGCCGGGGCCACGTCGACCAGGAGCGGCTGGACCGCGAGGACGGCGTCCAGGGCACGGGTGTTGGCCCGCTCGATCGCCGGATGGGAGGTGAGCCGGGCGAGTTTGGCGCCGAGGTCCTCGTCCCCGGCGGCGGGCGGGCGCCAGTCGACGTGGTGCACGGTGGCGCCCGCGTCGGCCGCCGGTGCGGCGAAGCCCTCCACGCCGACCGCGACGATCCGCGGCGCCGCCGCCAGCAGTCCTGACGTCGTCATACTCCCTCTCCGATCCTGACCTCGACGTGCGGTGCGATGCCGGCCACCGCGTCGGCGGCGGCCCGTGCGGCGGGCGTGCCGCTGCCCATGACGACAGCCCCGGCGTCTGCCAACACGCTTCGCTGTACGTCGAGTTGCTGGGGGTCGCGGTCGGTGCCGACCACGAAGGCGAGCACGAGGGGCCCCTCTTCGGGCGTCGGCCGTCCGGCCAGGAGCCGGGCGATCTCTCCGGCGGGGTCGGGTGCGGCGCCGTGGCCGATGACCACGTCGAGGAGGACGACGGCCGTCGACGGATCGTCGAGCGCGGCCCTCAGGTACGCGGTCCGTACCGTCGGGTCGATCATGGGGTGCGGGCGGCCGGTGGTGTAGGCGTCGTCGCCGAGGTCGAGCACCAGGTGGGCGGCGGGCAGGGCGGGCGGTGCGCCCGGTGGCGGCGGCGGTGTCTCGCGGACGACGGCGCCGAGGCGGGCGCGGAGCAGGAGTTCCGCCTCGTACGCGAAGGTGCCGCCCGCGTACAGTCCGCGCACCCAGCGCCGTGGCTCCCGGGGGGCGGGCGGAGTCACGGTCTCCGTGACGGGCACGGGGACGCCGAGGGCGAGGGAGGCCGCGGCGCGCGCCGCCTCGTCCAGGGTGGCGACCTGGGTCACGCCGGGCGGCGCCGTGCCGGAGGCGGCGCCGAGGAAGCAGGCGACGACCGGTTTGCCGATGCCCGCGGCCCGTTCCAGGACCCGCCGGGCGACGCGGGGCGCGGGCGGCTTGGAGACGAGGACGACGACCTCGGTGGCCGGGTCGGCGGCCAGCAGGTCGAGGGCGGCGAGGGTGGAGAGGCCGCCGATCTCCTCGCTCAGGTCCCGGCTCCCGGTACCGATGAGGTGGCTGACGCCCGCGCCCATCGCGTGCACGAGACAGGACACCTGCTGCAGTCCGGTGCCGGAGGCTCCGGCGAGTCCGATGCCGCCGCGCCGCACCGCGTTGGCGAACCCGAGGGGGGCCCCGGCGACGAGGGACGTCCCGCAGTCGGGCCCCATCACCAACAGGCCGCGCCGCGCGGCTTCTTGTTTGAGTGTCAGTTCGTCGGCGAGGGAGACGTGGTCGCTGAAGAGGAAGACGTTCATGTCCCGGCGCAGGGCTTTCAGCGCTTCGGCGGCGGCGTACGGGCCGGGGGTGGAGATCAGGGCGAGGTCGGTGTCGTCGGGGGCGGCGGCCAGGGCGCGCAGCGGCACCTCGCCCTCCGGGTCCGCCGGGCCGGGCGTCTCGGCGAGCGCGGCCAGGGCGGCGGCGAGGGCGGCCGTGGCCTCCTCGTCGTCGGCGCACCGGACGGCGACCACCAGGTCGTTGGGGCCGGCGGTGCGGCCCTCGTCGGCGAGCAGCCCGGCGCGGTCGAGGACGTCCTGGTTGGCGGCGGTACCCATGACCAGGCTCGCAGTCAGGACGCCGGGCCGCTCGGCGATCCGCGCGGCCGCTCGCATCAGCGTGACCGAATCGGCGTACAGGTTCGTGTGGACGGCGTTTCGCAGCACCATGGCCCCGACTGTAGGCAGCACGCACCACGCTGCGGCATGGCCCGGGCTGCCAGCGCTCGCCCGGGGTTTACCGGCACCAGGTGACAGTGACCGCAGCGCCCGGTCGGAGCGCCCGGTCAGCCGCGGTCGCGGGCGGTGAGCATCCGGCGGGCGTGCACGGCGAGTTCGGTCTGCAGACGGCTCATCGGGGTGCGTTCCAGGCCCCCGGTGAGCCGTTCGATCTGGCGCAGCCGGTAGCGCAGGGTGTTGTAGTGGATGTGCAGCCGGGCGGCGACCGCGACGCCGTTGCGGTCGTGCAGCAGATAGGCACCGAGGGTGTCGACGAGGCTGCCCTCGTGGTCGCGGTCGTAGTCGAGGAGCGGGCCCAGCGCGTCGGCCACCAGCCGGCGCAGCTCCTCGTCGGGGAGGTGGCCGAGCAGCCGGTAGACGCCGAGTTCGGCGTAGCCGCGGACGAAGTCGGGGCCGTGCACCTCACGGCCGAGGGTGAGGGTCTCCACGGCCTCCGCGTAGCTGTGGTGGAAGTCGGCGAAGTCGTCGCGGACGGTGCCGGCGGCGACCACGACGTCCCAGTCGGGGTGGGCGGCGGTCACGGCCCGGTGGACGGCGTGGCAACGGTCGGTCAGCGAGTCGCCCGCGGCGACCAGCAGGGCGAGTCCGCCCTGGCAGCTCCAGATGACGGCGTCGTCGCCCGCGGCCCGTCGGGCGAGGGGCAACAGACGCTCCTCCAGGGCGAGTTCGCTGCACGGTGTGGCGCCCTGCGCGTCGGTCACCTCCAGCAGGACGGCCGCGCGCGGCAGCCAGGGGTTCCAGCCCATCGCGGAGGCGCGGCGCACCGTCTCCGCGCGGTCGCGGGGCGGCCGGGAGACAAGTTCCATCAGCATCAGGGCGCGGTAGCGCTGCTCCCGGCTGGTGACGGCGCGTTCCTGGGCGGCGATGGTGGCGGCGACGGTCGTGGCGTGCTCCAGGGCGACGACGCGGTGGGCGTGACCCTGCAGTCCGGTGTCGTCGTCGGGGTCCGCGGCGGTCCACAGGCCGACGCTGCCCACGGCACGGCTGTCGACGTGGACGGTGCGGCTGTGGGCGGGCGGTTCGTCGGTGGGCGGCGCGCCGGCCGAGGCGAGCACCGCGCCGTGTTCGTCGAGGACGGCGGCCGCGCAGCCGGAGAGTTCCAGCAGGACGTTCATGAGGTCCTGGTAGGAGCCGCCGCCGATGGCGACGCGGGTGAGACGTTCGTGGATGGCCCGGGAGTGCTCCAGCTCCAGCGCCTGCCGGTTCAGGACGGTGCCGATGACCTCCGAGAGGATGTCGTTGAACATGACGCCGCCGGGCAACTCCACGACGGGGAAACCGAGTTCGTCGGCGAGGCGCAGCATCCGCGGGGGCAGCCGGGACAGGTAGGGGCCGACCTTGACGCCGAGTCCGGCGAGGCCGCGTTCGGCGAGGACGGGGACGAGCGCGCACAGGGCGTCGACGTCGTCGCGGACCGCGTAGGCGGTGGTGAGCAGGAGTTCGCCGCCGCGCATCCAGCGGACGATGTCGGGGACCTCCATGATGTTGACGACGCGGATGCGCCGGCCGTCGCCGCGCGCGCCGGCGACGAGTCTGGCCCCGCTGAGGCAGGGCAGTTCCAGGGCTTCGCGCACGGTGAGCCCCGCTCCCGGTGCGGGCGGTGCGTCCTGCTGCGAGCCGGTGCCGTATACCGTCATGCCCAGTCACTATGCGTCGGGCCGGTGTGATGGGTAATACCCGCGGCGTAACTTCCGTGTTTCCCGGTGCTCACCGCCGCGTCGCTGTCACGTGCTGCCAGCCGGGCGGGGGCGGCGCTGGCAGCACGTGCCCATGACCTGCCGTTCCGCCCCGGCCTACGGTTCGGCCATGACTCCCCCGACAGCGCACCGTACGGCAGTGGTGGCCATCGGCGGCAACGCGCTGCTGCGGGGCGGCGCCCGCGCCACCATCGCCGAACAGTTCGACGCCGCACGGCAGTTGGCCGCTCCGCTCGCCGCGCTCGCGGCCGGCGGACGTCGGGTGGTCGTCACCCACGGGAACGGCCCGCAGGTCGGTTTCATCAAGCGCCGCTCCGACCTGGTGGCGCCGCTGGCCCCCGAACTCCCCGCCCTCGACCTGGACATGTGCGTGGCGGACTCGCAGGGCAGCATCGGCTACATCCTGGCGAGCACGCTCGGCGAGCTGCTGCCGGGCCGGGTGGCGGCGCTCGTCACGCACACCGTGGTGGCGGCGGACGACCCGGCCTTCGCGCGTCCGACGAAGCCGATCGGGTCGTTCCTGACCGAGTCGGCGGCCCGGGCGCTGGCCGCCGAGCACGGCTGGAGCGTCGCCGAGGACGCGGGCCGCGGCTGGCGCCGCGTCGTGCCGTCGCCGCGGCCCCTGCGTGTCCTGGAGACGGAGGCGGTCCGCAGTCTGGCCGCCGACAGGTTCACGGTCATCGCGGGCGGGGGCGGCGGCATCCCGCTGCGCGAGACGCCCGGCGGGGGCTTCCGGGGCGTGGAGGCGGTCATCGACAAGGACCTCACCTCGGCGCACCTGGCCACCGCCCTGGACGCGGAGCTCCTCGTCATCACGACGGGCGTGGACCGGGTCGCCGTCGACTACGGCAGGCCCGGGCAGCGCTTCCTGGACCGTGTCGACGCCGAGGAGGCCCGGCTCCTGCTCGCCCAGGGCCAGTTCCCCGAGGGGAGCATGGGCCCCAAGATCCGGGCCGCCCTGGAGTTCCTGGCCGGCGGCCCCGGCCGGGTCGTGCTCATCACGTCACCGGACGGGCTCGCGGCGGCACTCGACGGCGCGGGCGGCACCCGGATCACCGCCACCGCCGTCCCCGCCACCGCTTCCCCGACCGCAGCCCCGGCGTCAGCACCGACGCCCGCACCGACCGTCGCACCGACCTAGGGAGACCCTGCATGCTGCTTCAGGCGGGCCACGGGCCCATCGACGGCGCCCACTACGTGGCGGCCGACCCCGCGAACGTGCTGTGGGGGCGGCTGCCGTGCCGGGACACGAAGGCGGTCCTGACCGTGGACTCCGGGGCGACCGTCACCTTCGACACGGTCTCGCACGAGGGCATCCTGGAGGACCAGGGCAGCGATCCGGTGGCGTTCTTCGGGTCGTTCGGCGTCCCGAAGGGCGAGGTGCTGGACGACGCGCGGGAGCTGGCCTCGACGCTGCTCGCCCGCGACCCCGCGGCCGACGGACCGCACGTGGTCCTCGGCCCGGTCCACGTCCGCTCGGCGCACCCCGGCGACGTGCTCAAGGTGGAGATCCTCACGCTGCACCGCCGCACCGACTACGGCATCGTCTCCACCCGGCACACACGCGGTGCGCTCCCCGGCGAGTTCGCCCTGGACGGGCCGGAGTTCACGTTCTGCCGGGCCGACGGCGACACGGGCTCCCTCGCGTACGGCGGCGGCTCCGCCGCCCTGCGCGAGCGTCGGGTCCGCTTCCCGCTCGCCCCGTTCCCGGGCATCCTGGGCGTCGCCACCGACACCGTCGAGCGGCCGAACAGCATCCCGCCGGGGGCGCACGGCGGCAACCTCGACATCCGCCACCTCCTCACCGGCAGCGCCCTCTACCTCCCCGTGCAGACCGAGGGCGCCGGCTTCCACATCGGCGACCCGCACTTCGCGCAGGGCAACGGCGAGGTGGCGCTCACCGCGTTCGAGGCGCCGCTGCGGGCCACCGTCCGGCTCACGGTCGTCAAGGGCGCGGCCGCGCACCTGCTCGCCCGCCCGTTCGCCGAGACCGACGCGCACTGGATACCCGTCGGCCTGCACGAGGACCTCGACGAGGCGATGCGGGACGCCGTGCGCGCGGCCCTCGACTTCCTCACCGGGCACGTCGGCATGGCACGGCACGCGGCCTACGCCTATCTGAGCGCCGCCGCCGACTTCGAGGTCTCCCAGGTCGTCGACCAGGTCAAGGGCGTGCACTGTCTCATCCGCAAGGCCGACTTCGGTACGGAGGCGTGAACCCGATGGCCGATCTGATCCTGCGCGACGCCCGGGTCGAGGACGCGGCGACGCCGAGCGACATCACCGTCACCGACGGCCGCATCAGCGCCGTCGGCGCGGCGCCGCCCGCGGGGACGTGCGAGGAGATCGACTGTGCGGGCCGCGTCGTCGTGCCCGCCTTCGTCGAGCCCCATCTCCACCTGGACAAGGCGCTGTTGGACGGGCTGCGGGCCAATCCGGACGGGACCCTCGCCGGGGCGATCTCGGTCACCGGCGCCCTGAAGGCGGACTTCACCCACGACAACGTCCGGGCGCGCGCCCGCCGGGTCGTCGAGGCGGCGATCCTCAACGGCACCACGGTGATCCGCGCCCATCCCGACGTCGACCCGATCGAGGGTTTGATCGGCGTCGAGGTGCTCGTCGAGCTGCGGGCCGCGTACGCCCACGCGCTCGACCTGCAGATCGTGGCGTTCCCGCAGGAGGGCGTGTTGCGCTCGCCTGGCACGGAGAAGCTGCTGCGGGCGGCGCTCGCCGCCGGCGCGGACGTGGTCGGCGGCTGCACCTACAACGAGGCCACGCTGGAGGACTGCCGCGCCCACGTCGAGCTGGTCCTCGACCTCGCCGTGGAGCACGGCGTACCGGCCGATCTGCACGCCGACTTCGGCGACGACGCCTCCGATCCGCGCTACGCCCTGGCCGAGTTCATCGGGGAGCAGACCGCGCGTCGTGGTCTCGGCGGCCGGGTGGCGCTCGGCCACATGACGTCCCTGGCGGGGCGCCCACCCGCTGAACGGGCGCGCGCCATGGCCGCGTTGGCGGCCGCGGGCGTGGCCGTCGTGCCGCTGCCGGCGACCGATCTGTACCTCGGCGGGCGCGGTGACACGACCGCCGTCCGGCGGGGCGTCGCGCCGGTGCGCGAGCTGTGGGACGCGGGCGTCCTCACCGCCTGCTCCTCGAACAACGTCCGCAACGCGTTCACCCCGTACGGCTCCGCGGACCCGCTCGACACCGCGCTGCTGCTCGCCCAGACCGGGCACCTCTCGGGCGCCGCCGATCTGCGCCGGGTGCTGCGCATGGTGACGTACGAGGCGGCGCGGGTCGTCGGCGTCCACGACGGCTACGGGGTCCGGCCCGGCGCCCGCGCCGATCTGCTGGTCCTGGACACCACCGCGTACGACGACATTGTGCTCGACCGGCCCGAACGGGCCTGGGTCGTCAAGGCGGGCCGCGTCGTGGCCCGCTCGACCCGCACCCGCGAACTCCTCGTGCCCTGAGGCGACTTCAGGGCACGAGGCACCCCCCACGACCTGTATCCCTCCGACCTGTATCCGTCACGACCCGCACCCCTCACACCCCTCACGACTCGCACCGCCCCGCACCACCCCCACACCCGCACCCGCACCCGCACCCGCACGGCTTTGCGCACCTCCATCGACCCCTCCCGCCAAGGAGCCCTCATGCGCGAACGCCTCCCGCACGAAATCGTCGCCTCCGTCCTCGCCGGCCTCACGGCGTTCATCGGCGGCACCGCACTGCACCTGCCACCGTGGGCGATCTTCATCTCCTGGGCGGGCACATTCCTGCTCGGCGGCCCCTCCCTCACCAACGCGCGGCGGCTGTGGCTCGCCATGCCGGCGGGCTCCACCTTCGCCCTCGTCATCGTGCTCGTCGAGGAACACGCGGGAACGGCCTTCGGCGAGGGCCAGTTCGCCCGCAACTGCTTCCAGGCGCTGGTGATCCTCGTGGTCAACAGCGCGCTGATGTACGCGGGCCGGATCAAGGCGCTGGCGCTGATCCCCGGCATGTTCTTCGGCTTCGCGAGCTACTTCGCGACGTTCTTCGGGGGCTTCGGCTACGACGCGGGCAACCCCTGGTCCGCGTGGATCTGCGTCATCGCGATGAACGCCCTCGGCCCGGTCTTCGCCTACCTCTCGATGAAGCTCACCTTCCCCGTGAAGGAGGCGAAGAACGCGGACGGGTCGCCGGCCCCGGCACCCGCGGCGGCGGATCCGGCCTGACCGGGAGTGTGACGGCAGGCCCTAGGGGGCGGGCCACCGGTCCGCCCACGGCGCCGCCCGCTCGAACGCCGCAGCCAGCCGCAGGACGTCGGCGTCGGCCAGGTGCCGGCCGGTGATCTGGAGCCCGACGGGCAGCCCGTCCCGGGTCGTCCCCGCGGGCACGCTGATCGCCGGCTGGCCGGTCAGGTTCTGCGGGAACGTGAAGCCGGTCCAGGCCGTGTCGGGCACCGCCCGGCCGTCGATGACGGTGGGCCCCTGGATGTCGACGGGGAACGCGGGCACGGCCGTCGTCGGCGTCACCAGCACGTCGTACCCGGACATGAAGCGTGCCATCCGGTTCACCACGGCCTTGCGGACCAGGTTGGCGTCGGTGAACTGCTCGGCCGTCCACGGCCGTCGCATCATGGCGACGAGGTGCGGCGACATGTGCTCCCCGTGCACGTCGATCAGTCGGCGCAGGCCGGTCAGGTCCGTGTCGGCGGCGATCAGCGCGGCGAACGCCTCGCCAGGGTCGGGCCAGCCGGGATCGGCCGCCTCGACCCGGCAGCCGAGGTCGCGTTCCAGGACGCGCACGGCGTCGCCGACGACGCGGCGCACCTCGGGGTCGACGGCGAGGTAGCCGAGGTCGGCGCTGTAGGCGACCCGGAGTCCGGTGACGTCGGCGGGCCGGGCGGCCGCGGTCCAGTCGACGTCGGCGCACGGGACGGAGTGCCGGTCGCGCGGGTCGGGGCCGGCCAGCACGGACATCATCAGGGCGGTGTCGGCGACGGTGCGGGTGAGCGGCCCGATGTGCTCCAGGGACTCCCAGCCGGAGACGCCCGGAAGGCGCTCGTCGCGGCAGCCCGGCCACACGGGCACCCGGCCCATGGACGCCTTGAACCCGACGAGTCCGCAGTGGGCGGCTGGCACCCTGACCGAGCCGCCGCCGTCGGACCCGAGCGCGACCGGGGCGAGCCCGGCCGCGACCGCCGCCGCCGATCCGGCGCTGGAGCCGCCGGGCGTGAGGGCGGTGTTCCACGGATTGCGGGTGGTCGGGAACAGCGGGTTGTGGCCGGTGGCGCTGTAGCCGAACTCGGAGGCGTTGGTCTTGCCGACGACCACGGCACCGGCGGCCAGCGAGCGTTCGACGACGATGTCGTCCTCGTCCGGGACGAACTCGGCGTAGGCCGGTGACCCGGAGGTGGTGCGGATGCCCGCCGTGCTGATCAGGTCCTTCACGCCGAGCGGGAGCCCGGTGAGCGGGCCCGGGTCCGCGCCGCGGGCGAGCCGGTCGGCGAGGGCCCCGGCCCGGGCGCGGGCCTGCTCGGGGACGAGGGTGCAGTACGCGGCGAGGGTGCCGTCGACGTCGGCGATCCGGTCGAGGACGGCGTCGACGACCTCGACCGGCGAGATCTCCAACCCTCGCACGCCCGCCGTGAGTTCGGTCGCGGACAGGCCCCACAGGGCGCGGTTCGTGTCGGGCGCCGCGGTCATCGGGCCGCTCCTTCACCGCGGCGGTCCGCACGGTGCGGCAGGCGTTCCAGTGCCGCGTAGGCCGCGGCCGCGACGGCGATCCCGACGAGCGCGTCGACGGCGCCGGGCAGCAGGTGGTGGGCGGCGGTGGCGGCTCCCGCGCCGAGCGCCCACGCGAGGAGGGCGAGCCATCGGTAGGCCGTGGCGGAGCGGGTGGCCGTGCGGCGGCGCAGGACCACCTGGTCGGTGATGAGGATCGCGCCGATCGGCGGGACGAAGATGCCGAGCAGGTTCAGCCAGTCGACGAAGTGCGCCCAGATCCCGGTCAGGGCCGCGAGCAGGCCGAGCGCGCCGAGCACCAGCGCCAGCGGGCGCATCCGGCCGGGGGTGAGCGCGGACCAGCCGACGGCGCCGTTGTAGAGGCAATGGGCCGCCACGGAGCCGAGGTTGGCGAAGACGAAGATCACCGCGAGGGTGGTGAGGAACGGGCCGTGGCCGGTCAGCAGGCCGAGGAAGCCGCCACCGTCGGCGGCCGGGTCGGCGGCGCCGCCGACCGCGACGACGAGCCCGCCGACGAGGAAGGCCACCGAGTTCGCGAAGGGGAAGGCGCACGCCGCGGCGACGACCGCGGACCGCCCGCTCTTCGCCCAGCGGGTGAAGTCGGCGGTCATGGTGCCGGAGTCGGCGAACCCGGCGATGACGATGCTGACGGCCGCCCCGAACGACAGGGCGGTACCGGGCCCCGCATAGGTGAGCGCGGAGCCGAGGGACACGTCCCCGATGCCGTACCAGAGGGCCACGGCGGCCAGCACGACGAAGAGCGGGGTGGCGATCAGGCCGATCAGGGACAGGGCGCGGATCCCGGCGACGGTGAGCGCGGCGAAGAAGGCGCCGCCGGCCAGCGCACCCCACAACGTGGCCCAGCCCAGGGCCTGTTGGAGGTTGGTGCCGGACAGTCCGATCTGGAAGGAGTACCAGCCGATGACGACGGTCGACAGGAACGCCGCGGGGATCCGGGCGCCGAGGGTGCCGAAGGTGCGGGCGGTCTGCTGGGCGAAGTTCTCGCCGCTGCGGCCGGCGAGCCAGCTGAGCGCGCCGACGTAGCCGAACAGGACGAGGTTGCCGAGGACGATCGCGACGGCTCCGGTGAGGAAACCGAGGTGGTACACGATGACGCCGCCGAAGACGGCGTTGCCGAGGTTCATCGGGAAGCCGAACCAGACGGCGGACACCGACAGCAGGCCCTTGCGGGCGGCCTGCGGGACGGGCTCGTGCTCGTACTCGGCGTGTGGATCGGCGGTGGACCGCGCGGTGCGCGGCGTGCTGGTGCGGACGGTGCTCACGGACGCTCCCGGGTAGGCGGTGTCCCGTCAGCGGCTCAGGGACGTGCCACAGCAGAGTGGCCGTGGCACGGTCGTCGCGTCACTGTCACCCGCTGCCGGGTTTGGGGGCCCACTTCCTGGCAGTCGTGCACCACGGCGGGCGCGGCGCGGGAGCCTTCGGCCCTCGCGCCGCGCCCGGCGGTCCGTCCTACTTGAGGGCGTCGACGCCGGCCTGGGCGAACTTCTCGTCCAGGTCGCCCGACGGGGCGCCGGCCACGCCGATGCCCGCGATCGGGGCCTTGTCCGCGGTGACGGGGGCGCCGCCCGCGAGGAACAGCGTGCCCGGGATGTCCTTCAGCGTCGGGGCCTTGTCCAGGCGCTCGGCCAGCTCGGACGTCGGGGCGTTCCAGGAGACGGCGGTGTACGCCTTCTTCTCCGCGGCCTCGTAGGACTGCGGGCCCGCGCCGTCGCCGCGCAGCGTCAGGACGGTGTTGCCGTTGCGGTCGACGACGGCGACGGAGACCTTCTGGTTCTCCTTCTTCGCGGCGTCGAGCGCGGCCTGCGCGGCCTTCGACGCGGCGTCGATCGTCAGGTGCGTGGACGTGATGGTGTCGGCGGCCTGCGCGGCGGCGGGGGCGGCCTGCGGCGCGGCGGTCGCGGAGACGGTGCCGAAGGTGCCGGCGGCGACGGCGGCGAGGACGGCGGCACCGGTGGCGACGCGGGCGCGGCGGGAGAGCTTCTGCATGGGGGTCAACTCCTGGGATTCGTCGGCGACATCGTGGGGGTACGACGTCCGCCCGTGGGGTTCCGAACGTGTGGGGCGGACCCTGTGTCCGGGCCCTGCGGGCGGAGGCTCCGGTGGGTCCGGCGCGCTGTCCCGCTCTGCACTCCATCCTGGGCCCGGGACCGGGGTCGCCCCGTCGACGTTCCGGCTCGGGGCGGCGGGCCGAGCGGACGAGGCCGGGGTCGGCCGATCGGATGACCCCACGGTCGGCGCGCCCAGCCGCGACGGCGCCGGCTCCCCGTACGGTGAGCACCGTTCGGCGATCGGCGAAGGAGAGGCTCGACCATGGCGCACACGGTGACGGCGGGGCTGGCGAAGATCCGGGAGGACCTGGCCGGGCTGTACCAGGACCTGCACCGACATCCGGAGCTGTCGCGGCAGGAGCACCGGTCGGCCGCCCTGCTCGCCGGGCGGCTGCGGGCCGCGGGCGTGGACGAGGTCACCGAGGGCGTCGGCGGCACCGGGGTCGTCGGGGTGCTGCGCGGCGGCGACGGGCCCGTGGTGATGCTGCGGGCCGACTTCGACGCGCTGCCGGTGGAGGAGAAGACCGGGCTGCCCTACGCGAGCGAGCAGCGCGGCGTGGACGCCGACGGCACCGACGTGCCGGTGATGCACGCGTGCGGGCACGACATGCACGCGGCGTGCCTGGTCGGGGCGGCGACCCTGCTGGCCGGGGCGCGCGAGCAGTGGCGCGGCACCGTGCTCCTGGTGTTCCAGCCCGCGGAGGAGCTCGGCTGCGGCGCCCGCGACATGGTCGACGACGGTCTGTTCGCCCGCTTCCCCACCCCGTCGATCGTGCTGGGCCAGCACGTGGGGCCACTGCCCGCCGGGTTCGTCGGGCACGGCAGCGGACCGGTGATGGCGGCCGCGGACTCGCTGAACATCACGCTGTACGGGCGCGGGGGGCACGGCTCGCGTCCTGAGTCCACCGTGGACCCGGTGCTGATGGCGGCGAACGTCGTGACCCGGCTCCAGGGGGTCGTCTCCCGGGAGGTGCCGCCGGCCGAGTCGGCGGTCGTCACGGTCGGCCGGCTGCAGGCCGGCACCAAGGACAACATCATTCCCGACACCGCCGGTCTCGGCGTCAACATCCGCTCGGCCACGGAGTCGACGCGCGCGCTCGTGCGGGCGGCGGTGGAGCGCATCGTCCGCGCCGAGGCAGCCGCGAGCGGCGCGCCGCGCGAGCCCGACCTCGCCTGGTCAGGGGCGGTGCCGGCGCTGGTCAGCGATCCCGCGGCCACCGCGACGACGCTGGCCGCGTTCACCGACCACTTCGGGGCGGAGCGGATCATGCCGATGCCGCCGGTCAACGCGAGCGAGGACGTCGGGGTGTTCGGCGAGTCGCTCGGGGTGCCCACCGTCTTCTGGTTCTGGGGCGGGCTCGACGCGCAGACGGTGGTGACGGCGCTCCAGGAGGGCCGTCTCGACGAGCTGCCGGGGAACCACTCACCGCACTTCGCTCCGCTGATCGAGCCGACCCTCAGCACGGGCGTGGAGGCGCTCACGGTGGCCGCGCTGACGTGGCTGGACACGCCCTGACCACTAGGGCCTGTGCGCTACCAGGGCCGGATCGCCCGTAGCCCCACGCGCCGCCCGTCCTCGTCCAGCAGGTGGCCCATCCGCTTGACCGTGTGCAGGCCCACGATCCGGTCCGTCACGGTCAGCGTGGGCAGCCGGGCGCACAGCGCGGTCTCCCAGCGCTGGATGTCGCCGAGGTCGTGCACCCACAGCGTGGCGAAGATGTTGGCGCGCCCGGTGACGCCGGCGACGAGCCGGCACTCGGGCAGCGCGGCGAACGTGCGGTGGACGGCGGCCGTGTCCCGCGCGGGCGCCTGGCCGAGCAGGGAGACGGGGACCGGGCGGCCCGCCAGCGCCGCGGCCATGTCGCAGCGCAGGGTGAGGATGCCCGAGTCGTCGAGCCGGCGCAGTCTGCGGCGGACGGTGGCGGGACTGCTGTCGGCGTGCTCGGCGAGCGCGGCCAGGCCGAGCCTGCCGTCGCGGACGAGGGCGTCGAGCAGCGCCCGGTCCACCGCGTCGAGCTCCACCGTGGGCGATGCGTCGCGGGCGCCGGGTCCCGGCGCGCCCAGCGCGGTGAGCTGGTCGGGGGCGAGGGAGCGCAGCCGCCAGCGGCTCCCTTCGACGGACAGGGACGTCGCGAAGAGGCAGTCGACGGAGACGAGTCCCGGCAGCGTCTCGAGCCGCTCCGTCAGGAAGCGGGCGAGCGCCGGCAGGTCGGGGGCGAGGACGTCCAGGAGGAGATCGGCGCTGCCGGGGCCGGTCAGTTCGATGGTCACGGCCTCCTCGAACGCGCAGAGCCGCTCGGCGATCGCGGCCCGGCTGCCGGGGGCGCAGCGCAGCAGCACGAACGCGGTGCAGCGGGTGCGGGAGAACTCCCGGCCCGGCGCCGCGTACACCCAGGCGAGCCCCTCGCCGGTCAGCCGTTCCCAGCGGCGCGCGAGGGTGCCCGCGGTGACGCCGAGGAGGGGTGCCAACTCGGTCCAGGAGGCGCGCGGGCGCAGTTGGAGCGCGTTGACGAGGGCCAGGTCCAGTTCGCTGACGGTGACCGTTTCTCGCATGCGGCAGCCTCTCCGTGCCTGTTTCCGTCGATGTGACGGCTCGGTTCGGCCGCAGCCCGCACAGTAGCCACCACTTTCGGTTCGGGCCACCAGAAGGAGTGAGCACGGTGGACAGAGGTGCGGGCTTGGGCACCGGTCGCGCGATGGTGGGCGCGATGGCGGTGGTCGTGGTGTTCAGCGGTGTCGTCCAGGGGTATCTGACGCCGCTGCTCCCGGAGTTGGGGCAGCGTCTGGGCATCGGGGCGGTGGGGCAGAACGATCTCTATCTGCTGGCGCAGTGCGCGTTCGCGGTCCTGACGCCGCTGCTGTCGCGGCTCGGCGACCTGTTCGGACACCGCAGGCTGCTGCGGGTGGCCCTCGCGATGGTCGCGGCAGGATCGCTGGCGATGGCGCTGCGGCCGACGGTGGCGACGCTCGCGGTGGGCATGGTGCTGCAGGGCGCGGTGGTCGGCTTCTTCCCGCTGCTGGCGGGGATCCTGCGCTCCCGGGCTCCCGAGCGGGGCCGCAGCGGAATGGCGGTGCTGGTCGGCGCGCTGCTCATCGCGATCGGCGTGGGCGGTCTGGTGGCGGGCGCGCTCAGCGAGCGGCACGCCGAGGCGGGGCTGTGGACGGCGGTCCCGGTGGCGGTCCTCGCGGTCCTCGCGGGCGTCCTGCTCCCGGACAGCGACACCCCGCGCGGGGGCCGCTTCCACTACGGCGCCGCCGCTCTGCTCACGGTCGGGCTGATCGCGCTCGTCCTGGTGCTCGCACAGGGCGGCGCCTGGGGCTGGACGTCGGCGCGGTCGCTGGGCGTCGCGGCCCTCGCGGTGGCCGTGCTGACGGCGTGGGTGGCGGTGGAGCGGCGTGCGACGCATCCGCTGGTGAGCGTGCGGATGCTGCGCGACCGACGGCTCGCCGTGATCAGCGCGCACACCTTCTGCGCGGCGTTCGGCACGATCGGCTTCCTGGGCGCCAACGCCCTGTTCCTCGGGGCCGATCCGGCCCGCTCCGGCTACGGCATGGGCCTCGGGCCGCAGGCCATCGCGACGGTCTCGCTGGCCATGGTCGTCGCCGGGTTCGCCGGGTCGACGGCCACGCCGCGACTGGCCCGGCTGATCGGTGACCGTGCGGTGCTCGCGACGGGTGGCGCGCTGACCGCGCTCGGCTTCCTGGGCCTGGCCCTGTTCCACGCCACGCTCCCCCAGTACGTCGCGTCGGCGCTGGTCGTCGGGCTGGCCACGGGCCTGTTCGAGTCGATCACGCGGACCCTGTCGGCCGAGGTGGTCCCCGAGCGGCAGACCGCGCTCGCGGTGGGCATCAACGAGCTCGCGCTGTCGCTCGGCGCGGCGATCGGCGCCGCCGTGATCGGCGGCGTGTTCGCGGCCCACCAGACCGGTGGCGGGGACGGCCGGATCGCGCTCTCCGGCTTCGTGTGGAGCTGGTGCCTGTGCGGCGGGGTCGCGCTGCTCGGCGCCCTGTGCGCGCTCGCCTACGCCGGGTCGCGGACGGCCTCGCACCCGCTCGCCGCGCCGCGGCCGGGCCACGTACCGACGAAGGAGGGGCTCGCGTGACGACGCCGACCACGGTTCAGGACACGGTCCACGAGACGATCCGTCGCCGCCGGGAGCAGCTGACCGACCTCAGCCACGCCCTGCACGACGATCCGGAGACGGCCCTGAACGAGCACCGTGCGGCGGCCCGGATCGCCGCACTCCTCGACACGGCGGGCTTCGCGGTGAGCCGCCCGGTCGCGGACCTGCCCACGGCCCTCGACGCCACGTTCGGCGACGGCGAGCTGGTGATCGCCTTCTGCGCCGAGTACGACGCCCTGCCGGGCATCGGCCACGCCTGCGGGCACAACGTGAACGGGGCGGCGGCCGTCGGCGCCGCGCTCGGTCTCGCGGCCGTCGCCGACCGGATCGGCGTCACCGTACGGCTGATCGGCACCCCCGCGGAGGAGGACATCGGCGGCAAGGTGCTGCTGCTGGAGGCCGGGGTCTTCGACGACGTGGCGGCGGCCATGATGGTGCACGCGGCGGCCGAGGACGGCGTCGCGGCGTCGTCGCTCGCCATCGGCGCCTGGGACGTCGTCTACCGGGGCCGGCCGGCGCACGCGGCGCTCGCCCCCTGGGAGGGTGTCAACGCGCTCGACGCGCTGACCGTCGCGCAGACGTCGATCGGTCTGCTGCGCCAGCACCTGCCGCCCGGCTCCCTGGTGCACGGCATCGTCACGGAGGGCGGCAGCGCGCCGAACGTCGTCCCGGACGTCGCGCGCGCCCGCTACGAGGTGCGGGCGCCGAGCGCCGAACAGCTCGCGCTCGTCCAGGGCCGGGTCGCCTCGTGCTTCGAGGCGGGCGCCCTGGCGACCGGGGCGCGGCTCGAACTGGAGCCCCACGGGCGGGACTTCGCGGATCTGCGGCAGGACGCGTTCCTGACGGAGGCGTACGCGGCCGCCGCGCGCGGCCTGGGCCGGACGCCGGTGTCCCGGCACGGCGAGTCGATGGCGTCGACCGACATGGGCAACGTGTCGCGGCTGCTGCCCTCGATCCATCCCACCATCGGCTACGACACCGGGGGCGCCCGCCAGCACACGGCGGAGTTCACCGCGTACGGGAGGACGCCGGGCGCCGACCGTGCGGTCCTGGACGGAGCGGCGGCGCTCGCGCTCACGGCGGTGACGGCCGCGTGCGACGACGGGCAGCGCCGGCGGCTGCTCCGGGCGGTCGCCGCGCGCCGCGCCGGTCACGCCTCGATGAGCCCCACGCGGATGGCGTAGCGGGTGAGTTCGAGGCGGTCCTTGAGGCCGAGCTTCTGCAGCAGGTTGGCGCGGTGCCGTTCCACGGTCTTGACGCTGATGAACAGCAGGTCGGCGATCTGCTGCGAGGTGTGCCCCTCGGCGACCAGCTTGAGGATCTCCTCCTCGCGCTCCGTGATGGTCCGCGCGGGCACGTCGTCGCCCCGGCGGATCCGTTCGAGGTGGTCCCGGATCAGCGCCTTGAGCGCGCCCGGGTACACGAACGGTTCGTCGCGGGCGGCGGCCCGGCACGCCTCGACCAGGTCCCGGTCGGCCACCGACTTCAGGACGTAGCCGCAGGCACCGGCCTTGAGGGCCTCGAAGAAGAACTGCTCGTTGTCGTACATCGTCAGGATCAGGATCCGCAGTCCCGGCTGGACGCGGGCCAGTTCGCGGGCCGCTTGCAGGCCGGTGAGGCGGGGCATCGCGATGTCGAGGACGGCCAGGTCGGGCCGCTCCGACCTGGCCAGCGCGATCGCCTCGGCCCCGTCCCCGGCCTCCGCCACCACGGTCAGCCCGGGCTCCCGGTCGAGGATGAGCCGGACCCCGCGCCGGACCAGCGCGTGGTCGTCGGCGAGCAGGATCCGCACCTCGTCGCCGGTCCCGCTCATCGTCCGCTCCCGGCCGGCGCGACCGGCACGTCGAGGCGCACCTCGGTGCCCCCTGACGGGCCGTCGCGGACGGTGAGTCCGGCGCCGACCAGCAGGGCGCGTTCCCGCATCCCGCGCAGTCCGGCGCCCTCGGGCGCGCCGCCGGTGCCGCATCCGTCGTCGCGGATCCGCAGCACGACCCGGTCGTCCGTGGCGCGGATGTCCAGGGCGGCGTGCGCGGCGCCGGAGTGCCGCACCACATTGGTCAGGCCCTCCTGGGCGACCCGGTAGACGACCAGTTCGGCCGCCCGGTCCAGTGCCGGCAGCGGCGCCGCGACGGTGCTGGTGACCTTGGTGTCGGCCCAGTCCGTGTACTCGTTGGCCAGCGAGCGCAGGGCGCTGACGAGGCCGAGTTCCTCCAGGACTCCGGGGCGCAGCCGGCGGGCGATGCGCCGGACCTCGTCCAGGCCGGTGCGGGTCGTCTCCTGGGTGCGGATCAGCTCGTCGCGCAGGGCGTCGGGTGCCTGGTCGGCCGCGCTCTTCAGTTCCAGGAGCACCGCGGTCAGGGTCTGGCCGACCTCGTCGTGCAGTTCCTGGGCGATCCTGCGCCGCTCCGCCTCCTGCGCGGACAGGGCGCGCGCCGCGCTGGCGGCGCGCTCGGCCTCCAGCCGGTCGAGCATCGCGTTGTACGTCTCGATCAGCGCGGCCACGTCCCCCTGTCCGGACGCGACCGGGCGGTCGCCGGGGCGCAGCAGGTCCGTGGTGGTCATGGCGCGGGTCAGCCGCTGCAGCGGCGCGAGGCCGACCCGCAGCAGCGCCGCGTTGGCGGTCAGCATCACCACGAGGCCGGCCGCCAGGATCAGCGTCTCCGTCAGCACCACGGGTGTGGAGACGGTCACGGGACCCAGCAGGAGGAGCGCCACCGCGGCAAGCAGCACGGTGGCGTTCAGCAGGAAGATCCGCCAGAACAGGGACACGGACGCGCGGCCTCCTCGCCGGGTGGGTGCGGTGGTCTCACCGCCCAGGCTCTCCGTTCACCAGGGGGTGTGTCCATCGGGGCCGACACCCATGTCCGCCGGTCCGCGGCCCGTGCATGGCGGGCCCCCGGGGATCTGGGTGGCGCACCCCATGGTTTCGGGCCGCGCCGGACGCGACGGTGGGAGAGCGGGCGGGGGCACCGCGCCTCCGGTGCCCCGGCCCGACCACACCGCCCCCCTGCCCCCGAGAGAGGTCGACCATGCCGACGAGCGACGACACCCGCCTCACCGCCCTCGCGGAGCGGCTGGAGGCCGAGGACCCGCGGTTCGCCGCCGCCCTGCGGCACGGCCGGCCGCGCCCGCCGCGCGAGTACGACCACCGCTGGGCCTGGACCGCCGTGACGCTCGGCCTGGTGGCCCTCGGCGTCGGCGTCGTCACCTCGCAGGGCATGGTCATCGCCGCGGCGCTGGTCGCGACGGGCGCGGCCTGCCATCTCTTCGACCGGCCCCGCTGACCCGGCCGCGGCCCGGCTACCCGTGCCGGGCGGGTTGCAGTCCGGCGTAGACGCCGCCCCTGGACAGGAGTTCACGGTGCGTGCCGCTCTCCACGATCCGGCCGCCGTCCATCACCACGATCCGGTCGGCGCCCTGGATGGTCGAGAGCCGGTGCGCGACGACGAACACGGTGCGGCCGTGCACCAGGCGCGCGAGGGCTTCCTGGACGAGGGCCTCGGAGCGGTTGTCGAGGGCCGACGTCGCCTCGTCGAGGACGAGGACGCGCGGGTCGCGGATCAGGGCGCGGGCGATGGCCAGGCGCTGCTTCTGGCCGCCGGACAGCCGGGCGCCGCGCTCGCCGACGACGGTGTCGAGGCCGTCCGGCAGCCGCTCCACGAACTCCAGCGCGTTGGCGTCGCGCAGGGCCTGCTGGAGCGTCCGCTCGTCGGTGTCGCGCAGGCCGTACGTCACGTTGTCGCGGATGCTGCCCTCGAACAGGATCGACTCCTGCGGCACCACGGACAGGAACCGGCGGTAGCTGCGCAGGTCGAGGGTGGCCATGTCGACGCCGTCGAGGAGGATGCGGCCGGTGGTCGGGCGGATGAAGCCGATCAGCAGGTTCAGGACGGTCGACTTGCCCGCGCCGGACGCGCCGACGAGCGCGATCGTCTCGCCGGGGCTCGCGGAGAGGGTGAACGCGTCGACGGCCGGGGCCTCGTCGCCGTACGCGAAGCCGACGTGCCGGAAGTCGATGCGGCCGCGCACCTGCTCCACGTCGGCCTTGCCCGCGTTGCTCTCCAGGTCGGGGGCCTGGAGCACCTCGCCCGCCGAGCGCACCGATTCGAGGCCCTTGCTGATGACCGGGGCCAGGCCGAGCAGCGTCGTCACGGAGCTGGTCAGGACGGTGAAGAAGGAGCTGAGCATGACGACGTCACCGGCCGTCACCGGCAGCCAGCCGTGGTAGGCGACGAGGGCGGAGCCGGTGAGGCAGAGCACGCCGAGGACGTTGAGCATGACCCAGGCCGCCGAGTTGAAGCGGCCGTTCATGGTGTCCAGGCGCAGGCCCGCGGCGAAGACCTGGCGCAGGGAGCCGTCGACGCGGCCGAGCGCGGTGCGTTCCAGGCCGTGGGCGCGGGTGATGGGGATGAGGGTGGTCATCTCGCCGACCCGGGAGGAGAGGTGCTCCACCTCGCGGCGGAAGTGTTCGTTGTGGCTGCGCAGCCGGCCCCGTAGCCGCATCACGAGGAAGCCCGCGGCGGGGACCACGACGAGGAACACCGGCAGGAACTCGGGGGTGCGCAGGCCGATCACGACGAGGCCGCCGGTGAGCGTGACGACGGCGCCCAGGCCCATGTCGGAGCTCTGCTGCACCATCTGTTCGACGGACTCCACGTCCCGGACGACCTTGGCCTGCAGCACGCTGGAGCTGACGCGGGCGTGGTAGCCGATGGAGAGCTGCTGCATGCGCCGGCACAGGGCGGAGCGCAGGGTCGTGCCCATGCGGCGGATGCTGCCGCCGAGGAGGCGTACGTACCACTGGTGGAGCGGGTAGTTGATCACGAGGATGAAGAGCAGGACGCCGGTGGCCTGCCACAGCCGGGTCTGGGAGCCGTGCTGGACGACGACGTCGAGGACGGTCGCCGTGATCAGGGGCAGGAGCCAGATCGGGCTGTGCTTGACGACGAAGACGGCCGCGGCGAGCAGGAGTTTGCCGCGGTCGGGGCGGAAGAGGTGGAGGAGGGTCCGGATGGGGTGCTCACCGCGGTAGCGGTGGTCCAGATGGTCGGGCACCGAGGGCTGCATGCCTAGATCCCATCCCATCCACCGAGGCGGAGAAAGCGCTTTCTCCCACATCGGCGGGAACCCGCCGCCGCCATCCGGACGTTGCACCAGCGGGAGCCGGGGCACCCCCAAAGCGAGTCTGTGACAACCCATAAACCATCCTTATGAGCTCATAGACCGAACCCGGCTACGAACTAAGGCTTGCCTTACTTTAAGATTCCCTTCGAGCACTTCTTGGATCACTCGAAGGGAACCTGTACATGCCTCGCCCCCTGAGGGTCGCCATCGTCGGAGCCGGCCCCGCCGGCATCTACGCCGCCGACGCGCTGCTCAAGTCCGACGCGGCCACCGACCCCGGTGTGTCCATCGACCTCTTCGAGCGCATGCCGGCCCCCTTCGGTCTGATCCGCTACGGCGTCGCGCCCGACCACCCGCGCATCAAGGGCATCGTCACCGCCCTGCACCAGGTCCTCGACAAGCCGCAGATCCGGCTCTTCGGCAACGTCGACTACCCCCGCGACATCGACCTCGACGACCTGCGCGCCTTCTACGACGCGGTCGTCTTCTCCACCGGCGCCACCGCCGACCGGGCGCTCGGCATCCCCGGCATCGACCTGGACGGCTCGTACGGCGCGGCGGACTTCGTCTCCTGGTACGACGGCCACCCCGACGTCCCCCGCACCTGGCCCCTCGAAGCGGAGAAGGTCGCCGTGCTCGGCGTCGGCAACGTCGCGCTCGACGTCGCCCGCATCCTCGCGAAGACCGCGGACGAACTGCTGCCGACCGAGATCCCGGCCAACGTCCACGACGGGCTCAAGGCCAACAAGGCGCTGGAGGTCCACGTCTTCGGCCGCCGCGGCCCCGCGCAGGCCAAGTTCAGCCCGATGGAGCTGCGCGAGCTGGACCACTCGCCGAACATCGAGGTCATCGTCAACCCCGAGGACATCGACTACGACGAGGGCTCGATCGCGACCCGGCGCAGCAACAAGCAGGCCGACATGGTCGCCAAGACGCTGGAGAACTGGGCGATCCGCGACGAGGGCACCCGCCCGCACAAGCTGTTCCTGCACTTCTTCGAGTCGCCCACCGAGATCCTCGGCGAGGACGGCCGCGTCGTCGGCCTGCGCACGGAGCGCACCGAGCTGGACGGCACCGGCAACGTCAAGGGCACCGGCGCGCACACGGACTGGGACGTCACCGCGGTCTACCGCGCGGTCGGCTACCTCTCGGACGAGCTGCCCAAGCTCCCCTGGGACATCGCCTCCGGGACCGTGCCGGACGAGGGCGGCCGGGTGATCCAGGAGAACGGCGAGCACCTGCGGTCCACGTACGTCACCGGCTGGATCCGGCGCGGCCCGGTGGGTCTCATCGGCCACACCAAGGGCGACGCCAACGAGACGGTGGCCAACCTCCTGGCGGACCACGCCGAGGGCCGGCTGCACGCCCCCGCCTCGCCCGCGCCCGAGGCCGTCGAGGAGTTCCTCGGCGAGCGCGGCGTCCGCTACACGACGTGGGACGGCTGGTACCGGCTCGACGCCGCCGAGAAGGCGCTCGGTGAGCCCCAGGGCCGCGAGCGCGTCAAGATCGTGGAGCGGGAGGACATGCTCAGGGCCAGCGGCGCCTGAGCTCCACCCCCGTGGCGACGGCAGGGCCGGCCGGCTTCCTCGGAAGCCGGCCGGCCCTGCCGCTCTTTCGTCAGGCTCCGTCAGGCGATCGCCCGGGTCAGCCGTGCAACGTTGGCCCGCACGTCGCCCTTGGTGAGGTCGCTGCCGATGCTCACCGTGAAGGCACCCGCCGCCAGCCACTCGGCGGCGTTGTCCACCGTGACGCCGCCCGTCGCCATGATGCGGGCGCCGGGGAGGACGGCCAGTACGGACGTCAGGTACGCGATGCCGCCGACGTGGGCGGGGAACAGCTTGGCCACGCCGCGGTCCGCGGCGACCCGCAGTTCGCTCGGCGTCAGACCGCCCTCGACCAGGAGCCGGCCGGCCGCGTCCGCCACGGGACGCACCTCGGGCACCTGGAACGGACTGACGAGGAAGTGCGCTCCGGCCGTCAGGGCCCGCTCGGCGATGTCCGGCGAGGTGACGGTGCCCAGGCCGAGCGTCACCTCGGGGACGTCCCGCGACCAGGTCTCCACCAGCTTCTCCCAGCCCGGTGTGGTGGCGGTGAACTCGAAGGCCGTGATGCCGCAGTCGACGAGGGTGCGGGCCAGGGCGTCGGCGCTGTCGGCGTCGGCCGCGCGGACGGTCGGGGTGACGCGGGCCTGCCGCAGCCGCTCGACGACCCGGGCGACGGCGGGCGCGGGGCCGGTCATGCGGGGTCCGCGATGCGGGCGAGGGCGTCGAGCGTGGACTCCGCGTCGGCGCCGCGGGCGCGCAGCACGATGGCGTCGCCGCAGCGGATGTTGAGCGTCATCAGCGACAGCACGCTGCGCGCGGGGACCTCCCGCCCGCCTTCCAGGGCGACGGTGACGTCGGCCGTGCTGCGGGCCGCGGTCTGGGCGAACGCGGCGGCGGGGCGGGCGTGCAGTCCCGCCTCCTCGGTGACCACCAGGCGGCGTTCGATCACGGTCATCGGGTTCCTTCCTCCAGGAGCGCGGTCAGGCGTGCCACCAGCTGCTCCTCCTCGTCCGGCTTCATGGGGCGCGGGTCGATGAGCAGTCGGCCCGTGGCGGACTGGTGGTCCCTCAGGTGGACGCCGCACGCCGCGAGTTCGGCGGCGAGCCGGGTGGCGTCGCGGCCCGCTCCGGCCGGGTCGACGGTCAGTTCGGTGCGGTGGATGGCGCGGCCCGCCTCGTCGCCGACCACGCGGGTCGTGAGGCCGGGCAGGGCGGACAGCCGGTCCGCGAGTTTCGTCATGCGCGCACGGTGGTCGGCGGCCGGCTCGGTCCCGTAGTCGCGCAGGGCCTGGACGAGGCCGAACAGGGTCTCCTTGCCGACCTTCATCGGGCGGGCGATGCCGCCGTACTGGGCACGGCAGGCCGCCATGTACCGGGCGCTGCCGCAGATCATTCCGGAGGTGGGGCCGCCGACGGCCTTGCCGCCGCTGTAGATCACCAGGTCGGCGCCGCTGTCGGGCCAGCGCCGCAGGTCCTCCTCGGCCGCCGCGTCGACGATCACCGGGACGCCGTGCGCCCGGCCGACCTCGACGGTCTCGGCGAGGGAGACCATGCCCTTCTGGACGGCGTGGTGCGACTGGACGTACAGCAGGGCCGCCGTGCGGGGGCCGATCGCCCCCGCCAGGTGGTCCCGGGAGACCTTGTTGGCGGAGCCGACCTCGACCGGGCGACCGCCGCCCAGGGCGATCATCTGCCGCACGGGCGCACCGAAGTGGACGGAGTGACCGCGCGGCAGGATCACCTCGCAGGGCGCGTCGCCCGGATCGGGCAGGGCTTCGATCCGGGCGAGGTCGGTGCCCGCCACGACGGCGGCGACCGCGACGGCGATGCCGGCGGCGGCGCCGGTGGTGGGGCAGCCGTCCTCGGTGCCGGTGGCCCGGGCGATCTCCCGGCCCACCGCCGTGATCAGGTCGTCCATGACGACGTGGTGGCGGGCGGCCTCGCCCATGGCGGCGACGACCGCGTCGCTGAGGACGCTGCCGCCGAGCGCGGTCATCCTGCCGCTGGCGTTGACGGCCGGGGGCACGCCGAGGTCCGTGTGGAGTGGGTGCACGCTGCTGCTTCCTTGAACTCTGTTTGTCTGGAGGTCACTTGCCGGGGATGGGGAAGAAGAGCCCGGCGAGCATCGCGCCGATGATGGCGCCGCCGGTCAGCGGCTTCTGCCACTTGTAGAAGAGGGCGGCGCCGATGGTGGAGCCGAGCCCGACGGGCAGGGACGCGGTGGCGGCGGAGATGATGACGAGCGGGCCGAGATAGCGTCCGGCCGAGTTGCCCGCGCCCATCATCACGTCGGCGCCGAAGGTGGAGGTGCCGCCGGTGGAGTTCACGGTGGCGCGGCGGATGACGACGATGGCGATGCCGATCAGTCCGCCGAGCAGCGCGCCCACCGGGATGGCGAGCCAGAAGTGTTCGAGCGGGGCGGTGAATCCGGCGCCGAGCAGCATCGCGGGGATGCCGATGCCGACGCCGGTCTGCAGGGAGCCGCCGATGTCGAGGATGCCGACCATGGGGCCCTCGATGACGCGGGCGAACAGGAAGCCCGCGCCGAACGCGGCCGCGGCGCCGTAACTCCCGTTCTCCATACCGGCCTTCAGCATGGAGGCCACGGCCACGTCGCTGAACACCCCGGTGTCGTAGACGTAGTACAGGTGCGTGCCGGTGAAGATGCCGGCGGCCAGGCAGGCCACGAACACGGGGAAGGCCCACTCGGCGAGCCAGAAGCTGCCCTCGCCGGGCACCTTGCCGAGGAAGCCGCCACTGGCCCGCGGGCCGGGGGTCTGGGCCGGTATGCCGCCCGCGGGGGCGGGCACGGACGTCGATGGTTCGGTCATGTCGGGGCCTGCCTCACTGGGGCTTGGTGCCGGTCGCGTCGTGGAACTGCTGGAGCCAGTGCGGGATGTGCACCTTCATCTGGTCGAGCAGGGTGAGGTCGGCGCCGCGCAGGATCGTGCTGGCCGCGAACAGCGCGATCACCACCCCCGCGAGGGACTTGGTGACCTTGGTCCAGCCCAGGTCGTCGACGCCCTTGCCGATGACGATGCCGAGCACGATGCCGGGCACCGCGTTGCCCATCACGAGGTGACCGAGGCCGCCCAGGACGGTGCCCCAGGCTCCGGTGCGGCGGCCGGCGTCCACGGCCGCCATCCAGAAGATGATCGGCATGACGGGGTTGATCAGCCATTCCGAGGCCGGTCCGAGCACCCGGGCCGCGACTTCCTGCAACGAGTGCGGGATCGAGGCTGCGGTCGTGTTGAGCAGGGTGACCAGGACCATGCCGACGACGGTGCCGGTCAGGGCCATCCGGCGGGGGTTGTGCAGGGTCTCGGCGAGGTTGCGGTTCTTCACCATCGCGACCGACGCCGTCCAGTGCGGCACGATGCGGTGGTCGACGTCGGAGGTCAGGGCGCCGGTGCCGACCGCGCTCGACCAGGCGTTGAAGAGGAAGCCGAGGCCGAAGGAGAAGTGGGCGACCGGGTCGTTCTGGCAGGCGTTCAGTTCGCCGAGGGTCCGGAAGGCGCCCATGCCCTGGACCTTCGGGGCGTGGAACATCCGGGCGACGCCCGCGCTCGCGCCGAACCCGATGAGGCCGCCGATGACGAGCGACTCCAGGAGGACGGTGAGGGTGTCGTTCATCGGGTCACCTCATGTGCAGGGCGTGCTGGAGCGGCGAGAGCCGTTCCTCACGCACCGCGAAGTCGAGGGCGTCCAGGTCGAGGGAGGCCACCTGCACGTCGATGCGCAGGGTGATCTCGAAGCGCTGCCGGGTGCGGGGGAAGAACAGGCCGAGGAACCGTTCGGTCCAGCGGTGCTCGACCGCCGAGACGACCTCCAGGTCCAGCGGCTCCACGCGGAAGCTGACGCCGTCGGTGCGCTTGCCGACCGCGGACTGGACCTGGCCGATGGCGGTGGCGAAGGCCTTCTCGCGGGTGGGCCCGGCGCCGGTCAGGCGCAGGGTGTGCCGGGACTGCTTCACGAGGCCTCCTTGGCGAGCTTCTTCAGGAGCGCCTCGGTGACCTTGAACCCCAGTTCCTCGCTGTCGAGGAAGCCGAACCCGAGGACGGTGCGGCCCTGTTCGACGGCGGTGACGCCGGCCTGCGCGGACCGCATGCCGAACTCGATGTCGTGGCCGTACTTGGCCTTGGCGGTGACGGCTCCCGCGCCGCCGCTGCCGCAGAACGAGATGCCGAGGACGGCGCCCTCCGCGGCCATCACGTCGCCCACCTTCATGTCGGCGCCGGGTCCGGGGATGAGGACGGGCTCGCCGCCCGCGGCGCGCACGCCGTCGGCGACGGCCTGGCCCTTGCCGAGCCGGTGTCCGATCACGATCTTGACTGTCATGGCGGTGCTCCCTGGTGTGTCGGTCATGCCTGCGGGGTGGACTGCTGGGCGAGCTGGGCCGCCGTCTCGAAGTGCAGGGCGAGCAGCAGGACTTCGGTGCGGTGCGCGTGGAATCCGTGGGGCGCGCAGTAGGTGTCGACGAGGGTGCGGACGGCGTCCATCCGGCCGGGGGCCGTCTCGGCGGCGAGCTGGTCGTCGAGGGCGTCGAGGTGCTCGGCGGCGCGGACCCTGCGGACGAAGGCGAGCGCGTGCACCGCGAGGGCGAGGGCGCGGGTGTCGTCGAAGACGATGCCGCTGGTCTCCGCGTACTCCCGGGTGAGCGGCAGGAAGGCCGCGAGCTCCGCGCGGTCCGTGTCGGTGACGGGGTGTCCGGTGTCCCGGACGGCGTCCGCGAGTCGCTCGATCAGGGGGTCGTTCATGCGCGGCCTTTCGGTGGTTCGGTGCGGGTCTCGGGCGGGGCGCCGCTCACCGGGGTGCGACCGGGGCGCCCGCGCGCACGGTCGTGACGGCTTCGAGCGGGGCGGCGCAGGTGCGGGTGACGCCTTCGGAGTCGGTCAGCGTCATCGCGGTGTCAGCCGTCCGCAGCAGCGTCAGATCGGCCGCGGACCCCGGTCGCAGCGTCCCCAGCTCGCCGTCGAGGCCGAGGACCCGGGCGGCGTGCAGGGTGGCGCACCGGATCACCTGCTGCGGGGTGAGTCCGAGGGCGAGCAGCTTGTTCAGGGTGGTGACGAGGGAGTGCACGGGCCCTGCCGTGTTCCGGGCGTGCAGGTCGGTGCTGATCGTGTACGGGGTGAAGCCCGCGGCGAGGGCCCGTTCGGCGGCGGTGAAGGAGAGGCTGGCGCTGCCGTGCCCGATGTCGAGCCGGACGCCGCGCTCGACGGCGGCGCGGGCCTCCGGCTCGCTGCCGAGGAGGCCGCCGGGCTTGCCGTGGAAGGCGTGCGTGACGACGTCGCCCGCGCCGAGCAGGTCGAGGACGTCCCCGAGCCGTGGCGGCTCGTTGCCGACGTGCACCATGACGGGCCGTCCGACGCGGGCGGCGACCCGCTTGGCGGCGCGCAGCGGGGCGAGGCCGCTGTCGCCGAGCACGGACGAGCTCATCCGGACCTTGATGCCGCGGACCTGGCCGGGATGGTCGCGGAGCACCTTCTCGGTGGCTGCCTCGTCGATGTCGTCGGGGCCGCGCGACAGTTCCCGGCGGCCGTGGACGAGGCCGTGCCGGGAGATGTTGAGCCAGCTCAGCACGCGCGTGGCGGCCGGACGGACAACGTTGTCCGAAAAGTCCGTCCAGTGGTCGCTGCCGCAACTGCCCGCGTCGACGACGGTGGTGACGCCCTGGCGCACGCCGATGTCGTCCGCCGGGACGCCCAGGTCGGTGCGGGGCGCGTACACGTGGGTGTGGAGGTCGATGAGGCCCGGGGTGACCAGGAGTCCGGCGGCGTCGAGGCGGCGGTGGCCGTCGAGTGTGCCGGGGGCGCCGACCGCCGCGATCCGGCCGTCCTGGACGGCGAGGTCGCCGGGCTCGGGGCCGTCCCGCAGCGGATCGGTCAGCAGCCCGCCCGTGACGACGAGATCGAATCGTTGCGGGTGAGCGGAGGGGGATCCCTGTACAGCCATGGACGGCCGCCTTTCCCGAGCGTGAGAGTGGTGCATGGAGCGACCGGCGCGCGGGGCAGGGCTGGCGCCCGTGGCCGGATGAGGTGATCACGCTCCGCAGAGCGTTCCGTAGAGTAGAATGGCGTTCCGCTGAGCGGATCGATTGGCAACATAGCCCGGTACTCGTCGGAGGGTCAATGGAAGAGAGCAAGCCCGCGAATTCCGTCGCGAAGGCGCTCCGGGTGCTGCATGCCGTGGCCCGCGTGGACGGGCCGCACCGGCTGGGCGACATCGCGGAGCGCTCCGGCGTCTCCAAGGCCACCACCCACCGGGTCCTCGCCACGCTGGTCGAGGAGGGCTACGTGGCCGCGGACGGCGAGGGCCGGTACGGCAGCGGTGTGCAACTGCGCTCCCTCGCGGCCCAGGTGCTCGCCGACGACGCGGTCGGGATCGACGCCGTGCTGCGCGCGCTCCAGCAGCGGCTCGGGCAGGCCGTCCACCTGGCGGTGCTCAGCGGCGACCACGCCACGTACACGCACAAGGTCGATCCGGGGCACGCGTACCGCATCGCCACCGACGTCGGCACGCCGCTCCCCCTGCACGCGACGGCGGCGGGCAAGGCGCTGCTCGCGCACCTCCCGCCCGACGAGGCCGCGGACGTCCTGGACCGCACCGGGCTGCCCGCGCGCACGCCCCGCACCCACACCGACCGGACGGTGCTCGTCGAGGAGTTGGCGGCCATCCGCGCCCAGGGCTACGCCACCGACTACGAGGAGGGGGACGAGGCGATCTGCTCGCTCGCCGCGCCCGTGCTCGACGCCGACGGCACCCCGGTGGGCGCCGTGTCCGTCTCGTCCCTCACGTTCCTCGTCACGGAGGAGCAGCTGTCGGCGTTCGCTCCGGCCGTGAAGCAGGCCGCGCAGGACGTCTCGCGCAGGCTGTGACCCCGGCACCGGCCCGGTCCGCGCCGTCGTGACGGTGTCCCGTCGCATAGGCTCGTACCCACGATGAACAGCAACGATCCGTCCCTGCCCCCGCCCAAGGCCGACAAGGCGACGGTGCGTCGGCACAACCTGAGTCTGGTGCTGCGCACCGTCCACGACGAGGGCGAGGCGACCCGGGCGGGTGTCGCCGGGCGGGTCGGACTGACCCGGGCCGCGGTGTCCTCGCTCGTCGACCAACTGCTCACCGAGGGCTTCCTCACCGAGTGGGGCAAGACGTTCAGCGGGCAGGCGGGCCGCCCGGGCACCGCGCTGAAGGTCGCACGGACCGGCCTCGCGGGTCTCGGGGTGGAGATCAACATCGACTACGTCACCGTGTGCGTGGTCGACCTCGCGGGCACCGACCGGGTCCGGCTCGTGGAGCGGATGGACAACCGGGGCGCGGCGCCGGCGGCCGTGCTCTCGCAGGCCGCGCGGATCGCCGCCCGTGCCATGGAGTCGGCCGCGGAGCAGGAACTGCGCCCGGTGGCGGCCGAGTTGGCGCTGCCCGGTCTGGTGTCGGGCGGCGCGGTGCGGCAGGCGCCGAACCTCGGGTGGAACCGGGTGGCGGTCGAGGGGCTGTTCGCGCAGGCGCTCAGCTCGCTGCGGCCGAACCGGCGGGCGCTGCCGGTCAGCGCCGACAACGAGGCGAACCTGGCGGCGATGGCCGAGCTCTGGTTCGGCGACGCGCACGACGGCGGCCGGGTGCACAGCTTCATCTATCTGACCGGCGAGATCGGCGTCGGTGGCGCACTGGTCCTGGGCGGCCGGCTGCTGCGCGGCGCCCACGGGTTCGCGGGCGAGATCGGGCACATGGTGGTCGAGCCGGACGGGCCCGAGTGCCGGTGCGGGGCGCGCGGCTGTCTGGAGCAGTACGCGGGGCAGGCCGCCCTGCTGCGGGCCGCGGGACTCGACGAGGCGTCGGGGGCCGCCGGGGTGGCGGAGCTGGAGACGCGGGCCCAAGCCGGTGAACCGGCGGCGGTCGCCGCGCTGGACGACGCGGGGCGGCTGCTCGGCCGGGTGCTGTCCGGCGCCGTGAACCTGATCGATCCCGACGCGGTGATGCTCGGCGGCGTGTTCCGCCCGCTGATGCCCTGGCTCGCCCCCGCCGCGGACGCGGAGCTGACCGCGCGGGTGGTGTCGGGTCTGTGGACGCCGGGCAGCGGCAGGCTGCGCGCCTCGTCGTCGTCGGGCGACGCGGCGCGCGGCGCGGCCGCCCGGGTGGTCCGCGAGATCCTGGCGGACCCGGCGGCGTACGCGGAGCGCGGGACGGACTGAGCCGTCCCGCGCCGCGGCGGTCACCCGCGGTGGGCCGCGATCAGCTTCCGGTACCAGTGGTAGCTGTCCTTCGGGGTGCGCCGAAGGGTGTCGTAGTCGACGCGGACGATGCCGAACCGCTTCGCGTAGCCCAGCGCCCACTCGAAGTTGTCGAGGAGCGACCAGACGTAATAGCCGCGCACGTCGACACCCGCGTCCATGGCGGCACGCAGCGCGGTGAGGTGGTCGTGCAGATAGGTGACGCGGTCGGTGTCGTGGATCGCGCCGTCGGCGGTGACCTCGTCGTGCTCGGCGGTGCCGTTCTCGGTGATGTGGACGGGCGGCAGGGCGTCGCCGTAGCGGTCCTTGAGCCCGGTGAGCAGCTGGGTGAACGTCTCCGGGACGACCGGCCAGTTCATGGAGTTGCGCCGCACGTCGGCCCAGGGTCGCTCCGCGTACCGGTTGTCGGTGGCGACGCGAAGCGCCGGGTCGGCCTCGCGGTGCGGGGCGTCGGCGACGAGGGTGGGCCGGTAGTAGTTGACGCCGAGGAAGTCCAGCGGCTGCGCGATCAGTTCCAGGTCGCCGTCGCGGCGGAAGTCCTGGCGGGTGATCAGCTCGCCCCAGGTGTCCTCCTCCGAGTCCGGGTAGCGGCCGGCCAGGATCGGGTCGGTCCACACCAGGTTGTGCTGGGTGTCGGCGCGCAGGGCGGCGGCCCGGTCGGCCGCCGAGTCGGTGGCCGGCACGTTGAAGTCGGGGTTGAGCGTGATGCCCACCTCGCGCACCCCGGCGGCGCGCAGCGCCTTGACGGCGAGGCCGTGGCCGACGAGCAGGTGGTGCGCGGCGGCCAGGGCGCCGGTGCCCTCCTGCGCGCCGGGCGCGTGCCGGCCCACGGAGTAGCCGAGGAAGGCGCTGCACCAGGGCTCGTTGAGGGTGATCCAGCGCGGGACGCGGTCGCCGAGGTGCTCGGCGACGATCGCCGTGTACTCGGCGAACCGCTCGGCGGTCTCGCGCACCCGCCAGCCCGCGCCCGCGGCGGAGCCGCTGTTGGCCGGAGTCTCCAGGGCCTGGGGCAGGTCCCAGTGGTACAGGGTGGCGGCGGGCTCGATGCCCGCCTCCAGGAGCTCGTCGACGAGCCGTGAGTAGAAGTCGAGGCCCTTCTGGTTCGCGGGCCCCTGTCCCGTCGGCTGGATGCGCGGCCAGGCGATCGAGAACCGGTACGACTCCACGCCGAGGCCGCGCAGCAGCGCCACGTCCTCGGGGTAGCGGTGGTAGTGGTCGCAGGCCACGTCGCCGGTGTCGCCGCCGTCCGTACGGCCGGGCGTGTGGCTGTAGGTGTCCCAGATGGAGGGGCCGCGGCCGTCCTCGTTCGCGGCCCCCTCGATCTGGTAGGAAGCGGTGGCCGCGCCGAACACGAAGCCTTCGGGGAATACGGGCAAGTCACGCATGGAGAGCCTTACTTGACGGATCCGCCGGTGATGCCGGCGGCGATGTACTTCTGGGCGAGGACGAGCAGCACGGCCGCCGGGATCGCCGACAGGACGGACGCGGCCATGACCGAGCCCCAGTCGCCGACGTGGGCGCCGATGTACTGGTAGATGCCGAGTGTGACGGGCTTGACGTCGTCGGTGGTGTTCAGCGTCAACGCGAACATGAAGTCGCTCCACGCGTACAGGAACGAGAACAGCCCGGCCGTGATCAGCGAGTTGCGGCTCATCGGCAGCACGACCTGGACGAAGGTGCGCAGCTTGCTCGCGCCGTCGACCTCCGCCGCCTCGATGACCTCCTTGGGGATGGCCACCATGAACGAGCGCATCAGGACGATGGCGAAGGGAATGCCGAGCGAGGCGTCGGCGAGCATCAGGCCGAAGTAGGAGTTGACCAGGCCGAGGTCGACGTACGCGCTGTAGAGGGCGTTGGCGATGACGATGCCCGGGACCATCTGCGTGATGAGGGTGCCGAAGACGATGGACT
Organism: Streptomyces sp. KL116D; assembly: GCF_030766975.1. Lineage (NCBI taxonomy): Bacteria > Bacillati > Actinomycetota > Actinomycetes > Kitasatosporales > Streptomycetaceae > Streptomyces > Streptomyces sp. KL116D. The sequence goes on from NZ_JASERH010000095.1 coordinate 61,370, forward strand.
TGGTGCCGGGGAGCCGGAACTGCGCGAGTCCGTACGCGGCGGGTGCGGCGATCGCCAGACAGATGACGACGGCGCCGAGCGCGACGGCGAGCGAGGTCAGGAGGTGGCCGCCCTGCTCGCTGATGGCCGAGGTGAAGCCGGACAGGTCCAGCGAGTGCGGTACGGGCGAGACTTCGAGGAGTCCCGACTCGGGCTGCAGCGCCGTGTTGATCATCCAGTACAGCGGGAACAGCATCACGCACAGGATGACGACGCCCGCCGCGGTGGCGCCCCAGCGGCGCTTCGGCGCGGTGGTCGCGGTGGTCCCGGAGACGGTTGCCATGCCGGTCACTTCCCCTCGGAGCGGTTGGCCCGCAGGTAGAACACCGCGAAGACGGCGGATATGAGGATGAGGACGTTGCCGACGACGGCGCCCGCGCCGAAGTCCAGCTGCACGAAGGAGTTCTGGTACGTGAGCGTGCCGAGTGTCTGCGTGGAGTCGGCGGGCCCGCCGTCGGTCAGGGCGAGGATCAGGTCGAGGATCTTGACCGTCGACATGAAGCCGAGCACGAGCACGACGGTGATCACCGGCTTGAGCAGCGGCAGCGTGATGGAGCGGAAGGTCCGCCAGGCGGAGGCGCCGTCCAGGGACGCGGCCTCGTACAGCTCCTTGGGGATCTCCTGGAGCCCGCCGTAGAGGATGACCATGTTGAACGGGATGCCGATCCAGATGTTCACCAGGATCACCGAGAACAGGGCCATGCCAGGGCTGGTCAGCCAGGGGGTGTGGCCGCCGAGGCCGAGCGTGTCGGCGAAGGAGTTGAGGACGCCGGTGTCCTGGTCCAGGATGCGCCGCCAGACGATGCCGGAGACGACCATCGGGACGAGCCAGGGCAGCAGGATCAGCGAGCGCAGGAACCCGTTGAGCGGGAACTTCTTCGTGAAGAAGACGGCGAGCGCCAGGCCGATCCCGAACTGCCCGACGAGCGAGCCGATCGTGAAGACGATGGTGTGCCACAGCGCCTTGCCGAAGAGGTCGTCGTGGAAGACCTTGCTCCAGTTGTCGGTGCCGTTGAAGGGGGACTTGCCGTCGAAGAAGGTCGACGGCGAGAAGTCCTGGAAGCTCATCACGACGTTGCGGACGAGCGGGTAGCCGAAGAACAGCAGCATGAAGACGACGGCGGGGGCGATGAAGCCCCACTGCGAGAGCCTGCGGCGGCGTCGGGTGTCGCGCTGTTTCACGGGGGCGGCGGGCGCCGTGCGGGTGGGGGTGGCCGAGGCCGTGGTGGTCGACATGTTCGTGAGTCCCCTCAGTTCCCGCTCGTGGCGCGGGCCTGCGCCTTCTTCAGCGCGGCGGCGCTGTCCTGACCGGTGAGCGCGGACTGGAAGGCGCTCTGCAGGGCCAGCGACACGGACGACCAGCCGGCTCCGACCTTCGCGGTCCGCGAGCGCGCGGTGGCCACCTGGTCGGCGAGCGCGTCGAGTTCGGGGACCTCCTTGCGCCAGATCGCGGCGGCCTTCTCGTTGGCGGGCACCATCCAGCTGTTGCGGGCGTAGGAAATCTGCTCCTTCTCGCTGGCCATGCACTGCACGATCTTGGCGGCGGTCTTCTCGCGGGTCGTGTCACCGGTGTCGGGGACGGTGAGGATGGCGCCGCCGAGCGGGCCGACCGACTTGTCCCCCGCCTTCGGGACCGGGATCTGCGCGATGCCCCAGTGCAGGTTCTTCTTGGTGTTGAGGGTCTCCACCTGCCACGGACCGTTGATCATCATAGCGGCGTTCCCGGCCATGAACTGGTCGTTGACGTCGGCCTGCGTCCAGTTCACCGTCGACTTGGACAGGGAGCCGTCCTTGAGGAGGCCCTTCCAGTAGTCGAGCGCCTCGGCGACGTTCTTCGTGGCCAGGTTCGTCTCGTCGCCACCGTTGGACCACATGAACGGCGTGAACTGGAAGACGCCGTCCTCGGCGCCGCCCGCGCTGAGCGCGATGCCGTACTGCTTGCCCCGGGTGAGCTTCTTCGCGGTCTCCTGCATCTCGGCCCAGGTGGTGGGGACCGGGAGGCCGGCCTTCTTCAGGACGTCCTTGTTGTAGAAGAGGGCGAGGGTGTTCACCGTGCGCGCGGCGCCGTAGTACGTGCCCTTGTACGAGCCGAAGTCGACGATGCCCTCGGGGATGTCCTGGGTGGACAGGCCGAGGGTGCGCAGGTCGACGAGGCCGCCCGCCTCGGCGAACGTCGGCATCTCGGAGGCGTCGAACTGGATGACGTCGGGGAGCGACTTCGACGACGCCATGCGCAGCGACTTCGTCATGACCTGCGCTGCGGGGACGCTCTGCTGCTCGATGGTGACGTCCAGCTGCGCGCTGCACCGCTTGAGGGTGGCCGCGTCCCAGCCGTGGTACGAGTCGTCGGTCGAGGAGTTGAGGACGGTGAAGACGTCGGGGTCGCGCTGCTGGCCGCAGCCCGCGAGGGCGCTGGCGGCGACGATCGCGCAGACAACGGTGAGCGGGGCCGCGGCCCGTCGGCCGGAGCGCCGGCGCCTGGCGCGCGCCGCGTCCGGAGGGGGAACTGCTGTCACGGTGGTTGCCCTTGCCTGGGAGGGGGGACCGGCCCCGACGGGACGCCCGTGTCCCGTCGGGGTGTTCGCGTCTGGCCCGGTACGGCTCCGGTCTGCACCGTACGGGCCGGTTCGCGAAGGAGTCGTCAGCGGACGCCGAGCAGGTGGTCCATGGCGAGCTGGTCGAGGCGCTCGAAGGCCATCGAGCGTTCGGCGGCGGCGGTCACGTCGAAGTCCTCGAACGCGGACCGGTCCGCGAGGAGTCCGGCCACGCCGTCGGCAGCGGTGGGCTGCGCCAGCTCGTCCAGCCGGGAGTCGCGCAGGGCCTGCTGCACCTCGGGGTCGGCGCGGAAGGCGGTCGCACGCTCCTTGAGGATCAGGTAGTTGCGCATGCAGTTCTTCGCGGACTCCCACACGCCGTCGAAGCCGTCGGTGCGCACCGGCTTGAAGTCGAAGTGGCGGGGGCCCTCGTAGCCCGCGGACTCCAGCAGGTCGACGAGCCAGAAGGCCTGGCGCACGTCGCCGGCGCCGAAGCGGAAGTCCTGGTCGTACTTGATGCCGGTCTGGCCGTTGAGGTCGATGTGGAAGAGCTTGCCCGCCCACAGGGCCTGGGCGATGCCGTGCGGGAAGTTGAGGCCCGCCATCTGCTCGTGGCCCACCTCGGGGTTGACGCCCACGAGTTCGGGGCGCTCCAGGCGCTCGATGAACGCGAGGGCGTGGCCGATGGTCGGCAGGAGGATGTCGCCGCGGGGCTCGTTCGGCTTCGGCTCGATGGCGAAGCGCAGGTCGTAGCCCTGCTCCGTCACGTAGTCGCCGAGGAGGTCGAAGGCCTCCTTCATGCGGTCCAGCGCGTCCCGGACGTCCTTCGCGCCACCGGACTCGGCACCCTCGCGACCGCCCCAGGCGACGTACGTGGTGGCGCCCAGCTCGACCGCCAGGTCGATGTTCCGGATCGTCTTGCGCAGCGCGTAGCGGCGCACGTCGCGATCGTTGGCGGTGAAGCCGCCGTCCTTGAAGACGGGGTGCGTGAACAGGTTCGTGGTCGCCATCGGCACGACGAGACCGGTCTCGTCGAGAGCGGCACGGAACCGCTTGACGATGGCCTCGCGCTCGCTGTCGGAGGCACCGAAGGGGATCAGGTCGTCGTCGTGGAACGTGACGCCGTGCGCACCGAGTTCGGCCAGGCGGCGCACCGACTCGACGGGGTCGAGGGCGGGGCGGGTGGCGTCGCCGAACGGGTCGTTGCCCCGCCAGCCGACGGTCCACAGACCGAAGGTGAACTTGTCGTCGGGAGTGGGAGTGAAGCGTTCGGACATGGTGCGACCCTTTGCTGCTGCGTGCTCTGCGCGCCGACCCGGCGTCCACCGGGCGGTTTGTTTTCTGACATGACTAATACGCCAAGAAACGTCGAAGCGCTAGACCCCCCGACCCAGATCACCTCAGGCTCACCCCCGATCACCTGCGGTTAAGCGAATCGAAGCGCTTCACCTCATCCGCCCCTCGGAACCCTTGCTCTTTTGTTTTCTGTACGATCAAATGGCGTCGGCAGATGATTTGTCTTCAAGATCGCAAGTAAGTGGAGAGGCGCCATGCCACCGTCATCACCGTCGGCCTCCGTCGTGATCGGGGTGGACAGTTCGACGCAGTCCACGAAGGCGGCCGTCACGGACGCCGCCACCGGACGCCTCCTCGCCGTCGGCCGCGCCCCCCACCTGGTCACCGGCCGGCACGGAGCCCGCGAGACGGAACCCGGCCTGTGGTGGTCGGCCCTGTGCGACGCGGTCACGGCCGGACTCAAGGAGGCCGACGTCCCCCCCACGGCCGTCACCGGCATCGCCGTCGCCGGACAGCAGCACGGACTCGTCGTGCTCGACGCGGCGGGCCGTCCGCTGCGGCCCGCGATGCTGTGGAACGACACCCGCGCCGCCCCTGAGGCCGCCGCCCTCACCGAGCGGCTCGGCGGTCCGGCCGCCTGGCTGGAGCGCACCGGCTCCGTCCCGGTCGCCTCCATGACCGCCGCGAAGTGGCAGTGGCTGCGCGAGCACGAGCCGGCCCGCCCGGTGGCCGCCGTCCGCCTGCCCCACGACTTCCTCACCGAGCGCCTCTGCGGCGTCGCGGTGACCGACCCCGGCGACGCCTCCGGCACCTGCTGGTACTCCACGGCCACCGGCACGTACGACCCGGAGATCCTCGACCTCATCGGCCTCGCCCCCGAGCTGCTGCCCGCGCTCGCCCCGGGCGGCGGGTCCCGCGCGGGCTCGCTCACGGCCGGGGCCGCCGAGCGGCTCGGCCTCCCGGAGGGCATCGCCGTGGCCGTCGGCACCGGCGACAACATGGCCGCCGCGGTGGGCCTCGGACTCGGCGGCGCCGGGCTCCTCGACCACCCGGTGCTCAGCCTCGGCACCTCCGGCACCGCGTTCGCCGCGACCCGCACCCGGCCCGCGTCGGCCGCGCTCGCCGGGTTCGCCGCGACCGACGGCACGTACCTCCCGCTGGCCTGCACGCTCAACTGCACCCTCGCCGTCGACCGGATCGCCACGCTGCTCGGGCTGGACCGCGAGGACGCCGAGCCCGGCGGCGGCGCCGTGCTGCTGCCCTACCTCGACGGCGAGCGCACCCCCGACCTGCCGCACGCGGCCGGGCTGCTGACCGGCCTGCGGCACGCCACGACCGGCCGGCAGCTCCTCGGCGCCGCCTACGAGGGGGCCGTGTTCACGCTGCTGCGGGCCCTCGACGAACTGCTGCGCTCCTGCGGCCTGGACCCGGACGACGCCGATGTCGCGGCGCGGCCGGTCCGGCTGATCGGCGGCGGCGCCAGGGGCCGGGTCTGGGCGGACACCGTGCGCCGGCTGTCCGGCCGTCCCGTCCTGGTGCCCGAGGCCGACGAGCTGGTGGCGCTCGGCGCCGCCGCACTGGCCGCCGGCGCGGTCACCGGCCGCGACCCCGTGGCCGTCGCCACCGACTGGGACACCGGCCGCGGCACACTGTTGCCCGCCGTCCCCCGCGACCTGCCCACCTGGCACCGCCTGTCCGACGTCCTGGACCGGGCGACGCCGGCCCTGCTGACCTGAACCACCTCTGCTCCCCTGGGAAGATCATGAAGTTCACCGACGGCTTCTGGCTGATGCGTGACGGGGTCCAGGCCTCGTACGCCACCGAGGTCCGCGACGTCCGCACGGACGCCGACCGCTTCACCGCGTACGCCGCCGTCAAGCGCGTCGAGCGCCGCGGCGACACCCTCAACTCCCCACTCCTGACCACCGAATGCTTCTCCCCCGCCGAGGGCGTCATCGGCGTCCGCACCACGCACCTGGCGGGCCGCCGCGCGGTGGGACCCGACTTCGCGCTGCCCGGCTCCGACGCATCGACCGGCCGGGTGCGCCGGGACGGCGACGTCGTCGAGCTGACGAGCGGCGCCCTGTCGGTCCGCCTCGACACGGCCGCCCCCTGGACGCTCTCCTTCCGCGACGCGGAAGGACAGGAGGTCACGTCGGCGGGCCGCAAGGGCACCGCCTTCTTCGCCACCGCTGACGGCGCCCACCACATGGCGGGACAGCTGACCCTCGGGGTCGGCGAGCAGGTCTACGGCCTCGGCGAGCGCTTCACCCCGTTCGTCAGGAACGGCCAGGTCGTCGACATGTGGCAGGCCGACGGCGGCACGAGCAGCGAACAGGCCTACAAGAACGTCCCGTTCAGCCTGCATGTCTCCCCCTCCGGCGCGTACGGCGTGTTCGTCAAACACCCGGGGAAGGTCTCGTACGAGATCGGCTCCGAGTCGGTGGGCCAGATGCAGTTCAGCGTCGAGGACCAGACGCTGGAGTACTACGTCGTCGCGGGCCCGACCCCGAAGGACGTGCTGCGCCGCTACACCGCGCTCACCGGCCGCCCGGCGCTGCCGCCCGCCTGGTCGTTCGGGCTGTGGCTGACGACGTCGTTCACCACGCAGTACGACGAGGAGACGGTGACGTCGTTCGTCGACGGGATGGCCGAGCGGGACATCCCGCTGAGCGTCTTCCACTTCGACTGCTTCTGGATGCGCGAGTACCAGTGGTCGGACTTCACCTGGGACCCGGACGTCTTCCCCGACCCGGTCGGCATGCTGGCCCGGCTCAAGGAGCGGGGTCTGCGGATCTCCGTCTGGATCAACCCGTACATCGCGCAGAAGTCCGCCCTGTTCGACGAGGCCGCCGAGCTGGGCTACCTGGTGCGCCGGCCGAACGGCGACATCTGGCAGTGGGACCTGTGGCAGGCGGGCATGGGGCTCGTCGACTTCACGAACCCCGACGCGAGCGCCTGGTTCCAGTCGAAGCTGAAGGTCCTGCTCGACCAGGGCGTCGACTGCTTCAAGACCGACTTCGGCGAGCGCATCCCCACCGACGTGGTCTGGCACGACGGCTCCGACCCGGAGCGCATGCACAACTACTACACGCAGCTGTACAACCAGGTCGTCTTCGAGCTGCTCCAGAAGGAGCGGGGCCTCGGCGAGGCGGTCCTGTTCGCGCGGTCCGCGACGGCGGGCGGCCAGCAGTTCCCGGTGCACTGGGGCGGCGACTGCTGGTCGTCGTTCGGCGCGATGGCGGAGTCGCTGCGCGGCGGCCTGTCCCTCTCGCTGTCCGGGTTCGGCTTCTGGTCGCACGACATCGGCGGCTTCGAGGGCACCCCCGACCCGGCCGTCTTCAAGCGGTGGCTCGCCTTCGGCCTGCTCTCCTCGCACAGCCGCCTGCACGGGTCGAGCTCGTACCGCGTGCCGTGGGAGTTCGGTGACGAGGCCGTCGACGTGGCCCGCACGTTCACCAAGCTCAAGCACCGGCTGATGCCGTACCTGTACGGCGCCGCGGCCGAGGCGCACCGGGCCGGTGTGCCGCTGATGCGCCCGATGCTCCTGGAGTTCCCCGCGGACCCGACGGCGCGCGCCCTTGACCGCCAGTACATGCTCGGCCCCGACGTCCTGGTGGCGCCGGTCTTCTCCGCCGACGGCGACGTCGAGTTCTATCTGCCGGAAGGCACCTGGACGCACCTGCTGACCGGCGAGAAGGTGCAGGGCCCGGCCTGGCGCCGCGAGACGCACGGCTTCGACAGCCTGCCGCTGTACGTGCGGCCCGGCGCGGTGCTGCCGCTCGGCGCCGACGAGCAGCGCCCGGACGGCGACTGGACCGAGGGCCTCACCCTGCTCGTCACGCCCGACGCCCAGGACGTGACCGTCACGGTCCCCGACCACCACGGCAGCCCCGCGGCCACCTACCGGGTGACCCGCGACGCGGCCTCCGGCGCGCTGACGGCGTCCACGGAAGGGGCGGCTCCCTCGATCACCGAGCTGTGACGCGGCGGGCCCCTCCCCGGCGGAGGGGCCCGTCCGCCCCTCGGTCGGGGGACGGTCCGGGCCGCATACGGCCCCATTCCGTTATGCGCCGTGACGATCGGGGACGCGGTGGTCATGGTGCACTTCGGATACACAGTGATGACCGAGCAGGCCGGCCCCCGGGACCTCGTCCGCCACGCGGTGGGCGCCGAGGAGGTGGGCTTCGACTTCTCGGTGACCAGCGACCACTACTTCCCCTGGCTCCGCTCCCAGGGCCACTCCCCCTATGCCTGGAGCGTGCTCGGCGCGATCGCCCAGGCCACGTCGCGGCTGCCGCTGATGACGTACGTGACCTGCCCGACGTTCCGGTACCACCCGGCCGTGGTCGCCCAGAAGGCCGCCACCCTGCAGCTCCTGTCCGAAGGCCGGTTCCGGCTCGGCCTCGGCTCGGGGGAGAACCTCAACGAGCACGTGGTGGGCCGGGGCTGGCCCGCCGTCGACGTACGGCACGAGATGTTCGAGGAAGCGGTCACGATCATCCGCGCCCTGTTCGAGGGCGGCCACGTCACCCACCACGGCAAGCACTACGACGTCGACTCGGCCCGTCTGTGGGACCTGCCCGACGCTCCGCCGCCGATCGGCGTCGCCGTCTCCGGCGAGCGGTCCTGCGCGCTGGCCGGGCGGCTCGCCGACCTGCTCATCGCCACCGAACCCGATCCGGACCTGACGGCCGCCTTCGACCGGCACGGCGGTGCGGGCAAGCCGCGCGTCGGGCAGCTCCCGGTCTGCTTCGACACGGACCGGACGGCGGCGGTGGCCCGGGCGCACGACCAGTTCCGCTGGTTCGGCGGCGGCTGGAAGGTCAACTCCGAGCTGCCCCACCCCGACTCCTTCGAGGGCGCCACCCAGTACGTGCGGCCGGACGACGTCGCCGACGCCCTCCCCTGCGGCGACGACGTGGACACCTTCCTGGAAGCGGTGCGCCCGTTCGTCGACGCCGGATTCACCGAGCTCGCGCTGGTGCAGATCGGCGGCGACCACCAGGACGCGTTCCTGGAGTGGTCCGCGAAGACGCTGCTGCCGGCGCTCCGGGGCGCCTTCGCATGACCGCGGACTCCCCCGAACCGCCGGGCCCCGCGGCGGCGTTGATCGTCATCGACATGATCAACACGTACGACCACGACGACGCGGACCTGCTCCTGCCCGCGTCCAGAGCCGTCGTCCCGGTCGTGGTCGACCTGATCGACCGGGCCCGCGCGGCCGACGTGCCGGTGATCTACGTCAACGACAACTTCGGCCAGTGGCGCTCGCACCACGGCGAACTGCTCGACACGGCCCTCTCGGGCCCGCACGCCGACCTGGTGGAACCCATCCGCCCGGACGACCGGTCCCTGTTCGTGGTCAAGGCCCGCCACTCGATCTTCTACGAGACGCCCCTGTCGTACCTGCTCACCCAACTGGGCATCGGGCACGTGGTGCTGTGCGGCCAGGTCACCGAGCAGTGCGTCCTGTACTCGGCCCTGGACGCGCACATCCGCCACCTCCGGGTCACGGTGCCGCACGACGCGACGGCCGCGATCCACCCCGAACTCGCCGGGCCCGCGCTGGAGATGATGCGGCGCAACATGGGGGCGCGGGTCGTGGAGGCGGCGCGGGTGACGTTCGAGGGCGGGGACGCGGCGGCTCAGGCGTGACGGGAACCCCGTGCGCCGCGCACGGCGTCCCAGCCTCCGTACGCACGTCACCGCACGAAGGCCGGGCAGAGCATGGCGCACGACCGACACCGGACGGCCTGAGGCGGCGCGGTCGCCGAGGCCCTGGGGCTGCGGGGCGCTCCGTACCGGTTCGCGCTCCTCGTCTCCGCCGTGACCGCCGTGGCCGGCTGCGGGATCGTGGCCGCCGGATTCGCGGGCACCTGGGGCGCCTTCGACGACGTCCGGGACTACGCGGACCGCAACATCGCCGACGAGGACTCCTACGTGGCGTACGCGGACGGCGGCATGGAGCCGTTGCTGAAGGCCGGTGCCGTGGTCGCGTCGGCGCTGCTCCTGCTGGGACTGCTGGTCGTCGCCGTGCTGCACGCCGCGTACGCCGTGGCCGACGCCCGCGCCCGGCGGGGCGAGGGGAACCTGGGCACGCGCGAGCTGTGGCGGCGGACCCGGCGGCGGCTGCCCGCCGCCGTCGCGACGAACGCCCTGACCGGACTGGTCATGGGCGCCGTGGTGCTGGCGGGCCTCATCCTGTTCGCGTGCGTGGACGGGGGCCTGGTGCCCGGTGTGGAGCCCACGCCGCTGCACGGCACCGCGAGCCCGCAGTACGCGCTGCTGGGCTGGGTGCTGCCGATCGCCATCTGGTGCGCGGTGCCGCTGCTGCACTCCCGTCTGTCGCTGGCCACCGCCGAGGCGGTCCTGGAGCACCGCTCCCCGTTCGTGGCGCTGTACCGCTCGTGGGTGCTGACGCGGCGGGCGCGACGGCGCACCGTGGGCACGGGCGCGCTGGCCGGTGCGGCCGCCGTGCTCGTCGTCTGGCTCGGACGGTACGCGGCCGAGCCGCTCTCCCGTCCGGTCGGCCTCGGCATGCTGTGGCTCAGCGACGACAACGTGTGGATGACCGGCGTCCTGGTGCTGATCCTGCCCACCGCGGTGGCCCTTCTGCTGCTGCCTCCGCTGGTCATGCCGCTGACGTGCGCCTCCTCGGCCCGGCTCCACAGGGAGCTGCGGGCCGAGGAGGACGAGGAGGACACGATGCGGGCAGCCGCGACCGCGTGATCAGTCCGCCCGTCGGCTCAGCCGCCCCGGCCACCACGCCACCCGCCCCATGTCGTACACGAGCGCGGGCACGAGCAGGGAGCGGACGACCAGGGTGTCGAGCAGCACGCCGAACGCCACGATGAAGGCGATCTGCACGAGGAACGCCAGCGGGATGACGCCGAGGGCGGCGAACGTGGCCGCCAGCACGACGCCCGCGGAGGTGATCACGCCGCCCGTGGCGACGAGTGCCCGCAGGATGCCGTCCCTGACACCGTGCTGCAGGGATTCCTCGCGGGCCCGGGACATCAGGAAGATGTTGTAGTCGACGCCCAGGGCCACGAGGAAGACGAACCCGTACAGCGGCACGGACGCGTCGGTGCCCGTGAAGCCGAGGACGTGCTCGAAGACGAGCGAGGAGATGCCCAGCGTGGCGAGGAAGTTGAGGGCCACGGTGGCGACCAGGAGCACGGGCAGCAGCACGGAGCGCAGCAGCCCGATCAGGATCAGCAGGATGATGGCGAGGACGACGGGCACGATGAGCGCGCGGTCGCGTTCGGCGGTGTGCTGGGTGTCGTACTGCTGCGCGGTGTAGCCGCCGACGAGGGTGTCGGCGCCGTCGATCGGGTGCAGCGCCGTGCGCAGCCGGGCGACGGTCTCCTTGGCCGCGTCGCTGTCCGCCGTGTCCCGCAGCGTGACGTCGATCCTGACCCTGCCGTCCACGACGCGGGCCGGGCCGTCGCCCGGTCGGCCGCTCTCGGTGACGGGGACCGCGTCGGCCACGCCCTTCACCTGTGCCGCCCGGCTGGTCACGGCCTTCTCGTGGGCCGCGTCGGCGATGACGACGGCCGGATTGCCGGAGCCGCCGGGGAAGTGCTCGGCGAGGGTGGCCTGTGCGGCGACGGACGGCGCGTCGTTGACGAAGATCTCGTCGAGCGGGACGCCCTTCGAGCTGAGGCCAGGGGCGAACGCGGCGCAGGCCAGGAGGCCGACCAGGGCGACGGCCCAGATCTTGCGCGGCGCCTTCTCCACGGCGCGGGCGACGCGGCGCCACACGCCGTGGCCGCCGCCCGCCGCTTCCGCGGGACGGGGGCGGGCCGGCCAGTACGCGGCGTTGCCGAGCAGCACCAGGACGGCGGGCAGGAACGTGAGGGTGCTGAGCACGGCGCACACGATGCCGATGGCGCCGACGGGACCGAGGGCCCGGTTGTTGGTGAGGTCGCTGAGCAGCAGCGCGAGGAGCCCGAGGGCGACGGTCGCGGCGCTGGCCACGACGGCTCCCGCGGACCGCCGCAGGGCCGCCCTCGCCGCCGCGAACCGGTCCGCGCCGCCCGCGAGTTCCTCGCGGAACCGGGCGGTGAGCAGGAGTGCGTAGTCGGTGGCCGCGCCGATCACCAGGATCGAGAGGATGCCCTGCACCTGTCCGTCGACGCGGACGACGTCGTGGTCGGCGAGGACGTACACGACGGCGCAGGCGACACCGAGGGCGAAGACGGCGCTGATGATGATCACGAAGGGCAGCAGCACGCTGCGGTAGACGAGCAGCAGGATCACCAGAACGGTGATCAGGGCCACGCCGAGCAGCAGTCCGTCGATGCCCGCGAAGGCGCCGGAGAGATCCGCCTGGCTGGCGGCGGGGCCCGCCACGGCGGCCGTGGCGCCGCCGAGCGCGGCGGCCTTCTTCTCCACCCGGTCGAGTGTCGGGGCGAGCTCGTCACCGAGGTCGGGCCGGAGTTGGACCACTCCTTGGAGCGCCTTCTTGTCGTCCGAGGGAATGGCCGGGGACACCTGGCCCACGACGCCCGGCGTGTCGCGCAAAGTGGCCAGCAGTCGGGTGGCCTCGGCCTGTTGGGCGGCGGTGAGGGGGCCGGCGTCGTCGGCGGTCCAGACGACGATCGCCGGGAGCGTCTCGTCCTGCTGGAAGGCGCGCTGCGCCTCGATCACCCGGGTCGACTCCGCGCTGCGGGGCAGGAAGGCGGCCTGGTCGTTGGTCGCCACCTCGCCGAGCCGTCCGGCGTACGGGCCGAGCGTGCCGCCGACGGCGAGCCAGACGATGAGCAGGAGAAGAGGCACCAGCCAGCGGGTGCCTCGTGCGGGGCGGGACATGGGGCTCCAGAGGTGAGGAGTCACGGCAGGACGGAGTCAGGAAGGGTCGGGGTCGGGGCAGATCGGAGTCGGCCCCAGAAGACTCAATGAGAAAGTATCTCAATGATTGAGTTATATCGCGGCGCGATCGACCGGGGCACAGAGGGTCCGCGAACAAGGGGATCTCCCGTGCCGAGCCGCTCGTACCCCTGCTTCCGCCCGACCCCGCCCCGCGGATGCGCCCGGTCCGGATTTCAGACGCGCGGGGTGCGGATCGTCGCGAGTTCCCCGTTGAGCGCGCCCAGGAACCTCAGCACCACGGCCAGTTCGTCCTCGCTGAAGGCACCGCGCACGTGCTCCGTGGCCTCGGCCAGGGGCTGGAAGTAGGTCCGGGCCGCGGCCTGGGCGCCGGGCACGTAGTGGAGGTGGACCACGCGCCGGTCACTGCTCTCGCGCACCCGGCTGATGTGCCCCGCGCGCTCCAGCCGGTCCACGCAGGCGCTCACCGCGCCGGACGTCAGGCCGAGGTGGTCGCGCAGCCGGCTCGGCGTGAGGGGTTCCTCCGCGTCGAGGATGGCGGCGAGCGCCTGGACGTCGGTGGTGTGCAGTTCCTGCCCGGCGGCGAAACCGTGCACGAGACGGTTCATCTCCCCGTTCATGCGCCGCAGTTGGACGGCGAGCGCGCGCAGGTCCGGATGGGGCACGGGCGCGGCGCCGCCGCTCCTGTCCGTGTGCTCCGTGGTCTTGTCGTCGTCCGGTTCGGCCCTGTTCACCGGACCACCCTATAGGCGGGTCACCGGCGCCGCGGGCTCAGCCGAACTCGTCGAACGGAGTGACGCGGCGGTAGGCGGACCGGGCGTGCAGCAGGCGCCCGATGGCGGTGCCCGCGACGGTGGCGAGCAGCAGGCAGGCCATCCATCCGGGGTCGCGGTGCCCGGCCCAGGAGAGCTCGCCGGTCGGTTCGGTGCCGAGGACGTTCAGGCACACCCAGCACAGGGCGGCGGTCCCCGGGGCGGCCACGAAGCGGCCCCGCAGGCCGAGGGCCGCGGCGAGCAGCGAGAGCGTCATGAGGGCGAGACCCGTGCGGTCGAGCACGCCCAGGACGTCGAGGAGTGCGACCAGCACGAACGCGCTCCCGTAGGCGACCGTCCAGGTCAGGGGCGTCGCCCACGGCTCAGGGACCTGCCGGGCGCCACGACCGATCAAGCGCCACTCCACCATCTCCGACTCCCTCCCGCGCACCGCGCGCCCCGGGCGTCGGCCCGCCCCGCGTCCGTCCGCCCCGGCGAAGAACGCTACCCCGCCGGGGTGGAGGGCTCGGAGACACCCCTGACGGTGGGGGCCGGCGGTCGCGCACGGTCATCAGCACCGGCGGGGCGCGGGCCACCGGGGCCCGGCGTCACTCCGACGAGTGACGGGAGGCGGGCGCCGACAGCAGCGCGTTCAGTTCGCCGAAGTCGACGGCGTCCGCGAGCGGGGCGTAGCCGCCGGTGCCGAGCAGTTCCTGCGCGGCCCGGCGGGCGGCCGTGTACGCGGCCTGGGCGACGCCCGACCCGAGGCTGACCCGGGCGACACCGACGGCTCCGAACTCGGCGACCGACGGAGCGCCGGGTCCCACCATGACGTTCAGGGGCACGGGGATCCCGGCCGCCAGCGCGGCGACGGTGTCGAGGTCGGTGACGCCGGGGACGAAGATGCCGTCCGCGCCCGCCTCGACGTACCGGTGGGCCCGCTCCAGGGTCTCCTTGAGGCGGGTCCCGTCCTCCCCGAGCCCGAACAGGTACGTGTCGATCCGGGCGTTGAGGAACAGGTCGTCGCCGACAGCGTCGCGGGCCGCCGCGAGACGGGCGGCGAGGTCGGCCGGGGGCCGGGTGCCGTCCTCGATGTTGACCCCGGCCGCGCCCGCCGCGACGACCTGGCGGACCGTCTCGGCCACGTCGTCCGGTCCGTCGCCGTAGCCGGTCTCGATGTCGGCCGTGACCGGGACCGTGACGGCCGCCGCGATCCGGGCGATCGCCGCCACGGCCTCGTCGCGGGTGAGCGCGTCGCCGTCCGGGCGGCCGAGGGACCAGGCCACTCCGGCGCTGGTCGTGGCGATCGCGGGCGCCCCCGCCGACTCGACGACCAGGGCGCTCGCGACGTCCCAGGCGTTGGCGAGGGCGAGGGGCCGGTCGGAGGTGTGCAGGGCGCGGAAGGCGTGGACGGAGTCCTGCTGCGTGGTCGTCATGGGCGAAGTCAAACAGCTCCCGGGCGCCCCCGGCTGGCGAGAATCCGACATCCACGTCCGGCCGCCCGCGCCGCGGGATGCGCGTGGCTGCACGGGGAATTCGAACCGCGGCTGCGGCCTTCTACTTCGACGCCTGCGGATTCCGGCCGACCGAGGCGGGGCCGGCCCACCGGTCGGACCCGGCGGGGTGCCCCTGGCCGCCCCCGCCTTCCTTACTGCCGAGTACGATCGCGGGCGCACGTTCCCGTGCGCGTGTCCCCGCCCGCATCCGAAGCAGTGGAGTGCCCCGTGCCCGCATCCAGCCGGATCCAAGTCGGTACCGTCGTCGACGACTTCACGCTGCCCGACGAGACGGGTACGCCCCGGTCGCTGTCGTCGCTGCTCGCCGAAGGCCCGGTCGTCGTCTTCTTCTATCCGGCGGCGATGACGCCCGGCTGCACCGCCGAGGCCTGTCACTTCCGGGACCTGGCCGCCGAGTTCGCCGCGGTGGGCGCCCGACCGGTGGGGATCAGCTCGGACGCCGTCGAGAAGCAGCGCGAGTTCGCCGGGCAGCACACGCTCGGCTTCCCGCTGCTGTCCGACCCGGAGGGCGAGGTGCGCGGCCGGTTCGGGGTGGCCCGCGGGTTCGGTCCGCTGCCGACCAAGCGGGCCACCTTCGTCATCGGGACCGACCGGCGCGTCCTCGAAGTGGTGCGCTCCGAGTTCCGGATGAGCGCGCACGCGGACCGCGCCCTGGCGGCGCTGCGGGCAGCGGCCGAGTAGCGCCGAAGAGCACCGCGGACCTGCGCGCTACCGCCTGCTGCGCACCAGCAGGTACACGAAGTACGGCGTGCCGACGACCGCCGTCATCAGTCCCGCGCCGAGCTGGGCCGGGGCGATGACGGTGCGGCCCAGCAGGTCGGAGACGCAGACGAGGGTCGCGCCGAGCAGCATCGCGACGGGCACGACCCGCACGTGCCGACGGCCCACCAGGGCGCGGGCCGCGTGCGGCGCCACCAGCCCGACGAAGCCGATCGTGCCCGCGGCGGCCACCGCGGTGGCGCTGAGCAGCACGCTCAGGACGAGGAAGCCGAGGCGTCCGCGGCCGAGGTCGAGACCGAGCAGGCGCGGGGTGTCCTCGTCGAGGGAGACGAGGTCGAGTTCCCTGCGCCGGACCACGGTCACGACGGTCGCCACGACCAGCGCCACGGCGACCGGCAGCAGGTCGGGGGCGGTCCTCCCGTACGTCGAACCCGACAGCCAGATCAGGGCCTTGGTGGCACTGAACCGGTCGGTGAGCACGATCAGCAGGCTGATCAGCGCCGTCGTGCCGGCGGCGACGCCGACACCGACGAGGACGAGCCGGCTCTGCCGGAAGCCGCCCTTCGCGGCGAGCCCGAAGACGACGGCGGCGCTGACGGCGGCGCCCGCGAAGGCCGCCGCCGCGATGCTCCAGGACCCGGCGCCGGGCGCGGAGGTGACGAGCAGGACCGCGCCGAGCGCGGCGCCGCCGGAGACTCCGAGGACGCCGGGTTCGGCGAGCGGGTTGCGGGTCACCGACTGCACGAGCGTGCCGGACAGGGCCAGTGCCGCGCCCGCGCAGAGCGCGGCGAGCACGCGGGGCACCCGGGTGTCGAGGACGAACGTGACGGCCTGACCCGCCTGTCCGCGCGCCCAGTTCACGACGTCGCCCAGGAGCAGGGTGCTGTCGCCGATGAGGACCGCGCCGATCGTGGCGCCGATCAGCGCCGCCACCAGGACCACGACGGTGACCGTGAACGCCGTACGGCTCGGGATGCGCAGCCGGTCCGGCGCGGCCGCGGCGTCGCTGTCGCGCATGCGCACGGCCATGACGACGAGGAAGACGGCGCCGACCGCGCTGGTGATGATGCCCGTGGGCACGGTGACCGCGGTCTCGGCCGAGGTGACCGCGCGCAGCAGCACGTCGGAGCCGAGGACGAGGGCGGCGCCGACCAGGCCCGCGACGGGGATGCGCGTCCGGTGCCGGACGAGCGGTCGCACCCGGCGGGCGAGCGGCCGGACGAGGGCCGGGGCGCACAGTCCGACGAAGCCGATCGGACCCGCGAGGGTGACCGCGGCGGCGGACAGCAGCGAGGCGAGGACGACGGCGGTGACGCGGGTGCCGCGGACCGGGACGCCGAGACCGCGGGCCGCGTCGTCGCCGAGGCCGAGGGCGTCGACGCGGCGGGCGAGCAGCACGAGTCCGCCGAGGGCGGCGAGCACGACGGGCGCCATGCGCACGACGCCGTCGAAGCCGTTCTGGCTGATGCTGCCCTGGGCCCACTGGTAGAGCCCGTCGGTGGATTCGGGGAACAGCAGGAGCAATGCCTCGGTGACGGCGTTGAGTCCGAGGGCGAGCGCGCTGCCCGCCAGCACGAGCCGGACGCCGCCGGCGCCGCGGCCGGCGAGGGTGAGCACGACGGCCGCGGCGGCGAGCCCGCCGACGAACGCGACCGTGGAGGACGCGAGCAGCGGCAGGGTGGCGCCGGTGACGGTGAGGATGCCGAGGGCGAGGTACGAACCGGCGTTGACGGCGAGGGTGTCCGGTGAGGCGAGCACGTTGCGGCTCACCGCCTGGAGCGCCGCGCCGGCCGCGCCGAGCGCGAGGCCGACCAGGATCCCGGCGACCATGCGGGGCAGCCGGGAGGCGACGAGGACGGAGGAGTCGCCCGCCTCGGCCTGTCCGGTGAGGGCCTTCCACACCTGGCTCGCGCCGACGGATGCGGTGCCCTGGGTGATGTCGACGACGGCGAGCACGGCGACGAGGAGGACGAGCCCGGCCGTCACCGCGACGGCGCCCGACGAGGTCGCGGCCGTACGCTCGGGCGTGACGGTGGGGGTTGCGGTGACGGCCATGGCTGCTACTTCGTCAGGGCGCCGACGAGGGCGTCGATGTACTGCTCCATCGACTTCGGACCGCCGAACATCCAGATGCCGTCGGGCAGCCGGTGGACGTCCCCGGCCTTCACGAACGGCAGCGACTTCCAGACGGAGTTGCCGGCGAGGTCCTTGGTGAAGACGTCGCCCTCCGACTTGTTGCCGATGTAGGCGAACTGCGTCGTGTCGCCGAGCCCGGTGAGGCCCTCGACGTCGGTGGTGGCGAGGCCGTAGTCCTTGTCGCCCTTGATCTTCCAGGCGTTCTTCAGGCCGAGGTCCTCGTTGACGGCGCCCACCTGGGAGCCGCTCGTGTAGGCGCGCACGGAGACCTGGTTGGAGGCCGCGTAGCCGTCGGCGAAGGCGATCGACGCGCCGTCGAGCCCGGCGTCCTTCAGGGCCTTCTTGCCCTCGGCGACCTTGGCCTCGTAGGACTTCTCGGCGGCCTTCGCCGCGTCCTCCTTGCCGGTCGCCTTCGCGATGAGGTCGAGCGTGTCCGTCATCCGGCCGATCTGGTCGGCGGCGTCGGCGGACCTGACCTGGAGGACCGGGGCGATCTTCTTCATCTGCTTGACCGCGGACGCCGACAGGTCGGTGGTCGCGACGATCAGGTCGGGGGTGAGTCCGGCGATGGTGTCCATGCTGGGCTCGCCGCGGGTGCCGATGTCCTTGGGCGAGTTGGTGAGCGGGGCGGCCTTGTCCCACGTCGTGTAGCCCTTGACGTCGGCGACGCCCACGGGGTCGACGCCGAGGGTGACGAGGGACTCCACGACGTTCCACTCGGTGCCGACGACCTTGGTGGCCGGGCGGTCGAGGCGCACCTTCGCGCCGTTCGCGTCGGTGAGGGTGATCTTCTGGGACTTGCTGTCGGCGGCCGGCTTCGCGGGCTCGGAGGAGCCGCAGCCGGACAGGAGGAGGGCCGCGGCGGTGCCTGCGGCGGCGGTGAGGAGGGCGGCGCTTCTCATGAGGTGCTGTGGAGCCTTTCGCTTCTGCTGTGGTGGCGGCCTATCGCGCGCGTGCGCAGCCGGCCGGTGAGGGGGTCGGTGTCGATGTCGATGCGGATGCCGTACGTCTCGGAGAGGCGTTCGGGCTCCAGCACGTCCTCGGGGGTGCCGTCGGCGATGATGCGGCCGGAGCGCAGCAGGGCGATCCGGTCGGCGACGGCGGCCGCCTGGTCGAGGTCGTGCAGGACGACGCCGACGGCGATGCCGCCGTCGTCCGCCAGGTCCCGCATCAGGTCGAGGAGTTCGACCTGGTAGCGCAGGTCGAGGTAGGTGGTCGGTTCGTCGAGGAGCAGCACGCCCGTCTGCTGGGCGAGGCAGCTCGCGAGCCACACGCGCTGCAACTGTCCGCCGGAGAGCTGGTCGACGCCGCGGTCGGCGAGGGCGTCCACGCCGGTCAGGGCGAGCACGCGGTTCACGACGGCGGTGCCGTCCGGGTCCGTCTGTCCCCAGCGGCCTCGGTACGGGTAGCGGCCGAACTCGACGACGTCGCGCACGGTGAGTCCGGCCGGGGTGGGCCGGGACTGCGTCAGGAGCGCGACGCGGCGGGCGAACTGACGAGCGGTGAGGTCGAAGCCGTCGGCGGCGTCGGCCGTTCCCGGGTCGAGGGTCAGGGTGCCGCGGCGGGCCCCCTGAAGCCGCGCGACGGTGCGCAGCAAGGTCGACTTGCCGCTGCCGTTCGGGCCGACGAGGGCGGTCACTTCACCGGGCTTGAGGACGAGGGCCGCGTCGTGGACGACGTCGACTCCGTCGTACGACACGGTCACGTGCTCGGCCGACAGTTCGTGACCGCGCGGACGTGGGGCGCTGCCTGCGCGTTCACCAGTTCTCACGGCGTGAAGGTTAGCCTAACCTAACCGGATCGGGAAGCAGGGGGTCCCCGTGCCGTCCGGACAGCCGGGGGCACCCGTCCGCCGGTCGCCCCAACACCCCCGTCCCGTATGCCGGTTGAGCCCCTCCCCCGCCCCTCATAAGGTGATCCACTCCGTACGCGTGCGCGTCCTGGGAGGGATGAGATGAGACTGCCCCGCTCCACCGCCGGGTGGACCATGGCGATCTTCGGTGTGCTGGCGATCGTCATGGGGGTGGTGGGACTGACCACCCCGGAGACCCTCCTGAAGAGCCTCGGCTTCGAGGTGCTCGGCGCCGGGAGCCGGGCCGACGGCGACTACACGACGACGTTCGTCACGGCGTCGTCGATGGCGTCGTTCAACATGGGCGTCTACTACCTGGTCGCGGTCCACCACGAGTGGCGCGCGTTCTACCGGTTCACGACCGTCTTCCGCCTGGTCACGTTCGTGGTCTTCAGCTCGCTCGTGGTGGCGGGGCAGGCGCCGGGGAGGTTCTTCGGCGTGGCGGCCTGGGAGGGACTCGGGGCGGCGGCGACCGGGGCGGCGCTGTGGTGGGACCGCAGGAGGGCGACCGACTGACCGGCGGCCGGCGGCCGGCCCGCGCGGCCTTCGACGAGACCGCCCCGACATCTTGTTTCACCGTACATCTAGATGCATGATGCAGCTCGTCAGCCGCGCACCCGTGGGGAGCGGGCACCCGACGTCGTGGAAGAAGCACACATGAGTGCACCTCACGCCAGGACCGCTAGTCCGTTCCGCCAGCCCAAGGCCGTCTGGGCCGTCGCGTTCGCCTGCGTCATCTCCTTCATGGGCATCGGCCTCGTCGACCCGATCCTGCCGGCGCTGGCCGACAGTCTGCACGCCACGCCCAGCCAGGTGTCCCTGCTGTTCAGCAGCTACCTCATCGTCACCGCGGTGGCGATGCTGTTCGTGGGCTGGTTCTCCAGCCGCTTCGGCGCGAAGCGCACCTTGGTCGTCGGACTGACGGTCATCGTCGTCTTCGCGGCCCTGGCCGGCACCACCGACTCCATCGACGGCATCGTCGGGTTCCGGGCGGGCTGGGGCCTGGGCAACGCGCTGTTCATCGCCACGTCCCTGGCCGTCATCGTCGCCTCGGCCAGCGGCGGCTTCGGCGGCGCGATCATCCTGTACGAGACCGCGCTCGGCCTCGGCATCGCCGTGGGGCCGCTGCTGGGCGGCGAGTTGGGGGCGGTCAGCTGGCGCGGACCGTTCTTCGGCGTCGCCGCCCTGATGGCGATCGCCCTGGCCGCCACCCTCGCGTTCGTCCCCGACCTGCCCCGGCCCGAACGCGTCACGTCCCCGCTCGCGCCGCTCAGGGCGCTGCGCCACCGCGGCCTGCTGACCATGGGCGTCATGGCGCTGCTCTACAACTGGGGCTTCTTCACGATGCTGGGCTACGCCCCGTACCCGATGGAGCTCAGCGCCCACCGGCTCGGCCTGGTCTTCACCGGATGGGGCCTGCTCGTCGCCGCGTTCAGCGTCTTCTTCGCCCCGCGCCTGCAGGCCCGCTACGGCACCGCGCCCGTCCTGTACGCCAATCTCCTCGGCCTCGGCGTCGTGATGGCGGTGATCGCGGCGGGCGTCGCCACCCCGACCGTGGTGATCGTGGCGGTCGTCGTCAGCGGCGCCTTCATCGGCATCAACAACACCCTCACCACGCAGGCCGTGATGCTGGTGTCGCCGGTGGAACGGCCGGTGGCCTCGTCCGCGTACGGCTTCCTGCGGTTCATCGGCGGCGGCCTCGCCCCGTACGTCGCGGGCAGGCTGGCCGACGCCACCGACCTCAGCGTGCCCTTCTACCTGGGCGCCGCCACCTTCCTGCTCGCGATACCGGTCCTGGCCAGCGGACACCGCCTGCTGCGCGCGGCCGAGTCGGGCAGCACGGAGAGCGAACCCGTCCTGCCCTCCTTCACCCCGGTCGGCGGGCCGGCCGCGGGAAGCGCCGCCCCGGTGGTCGTCGCGGTCGGCGCGCACGACCGGGCGGCCGCCATCGTCGACGCCGCCGCACAACTCGCCCGGGACACCCACAGCCCCTTGGAGGTCGTCCACGTCGAGCAGACCGCGGTGGTCGAGGAGCAGGCCGTCGACACGGCGGAGCTCGGCCGGGGCCGCGCGGCCGTCGTCGCCCACCTGGACCGGCTCGCCGCTCAGGGCATCGCCGCCACGGGGCAGATCCTGACCAGCGTCGGCGACCACGCCGCCGCGGGCCGCGCCCTCGCCCGGCACGCCGCGGAGGTGCGGGCCCGGGCCGTGGCCGTCGGGCACTCGCCGCGCGGCCCGCTCGCCCAGTTCGCCGACGGCAGCTTCACCACGGCCCTCACCCGCGCCGCCGGCTGCACGGTCGTCCTGGTCGACACCGAGCGGGCGCCCCGTCGACTCAGCGAGGCGGCCCTCGCCGAGCTGCGCGCCGGGGCCGCGTGACGGCGCCGGTGCGGGCGCGGTCAGCACCCTGAGCAGGTGTGACCCCGCACACCCTGCCACCTGCTCTTTTGCCTCTCAGGCAACGCATTCACCTGAGACTTCAACATTCTGTTTATGATCGTCGGGCCCTGCCACGTCCTGCCCGGAGCCCGCATGACCACGCCCCCTTCCGCCGCCACCCCCCGACCGCATCCCCTGCACGCCCTGCGGGCCACCGTCTTCGCGATCGGTGCCCTGTCGCTGCTGGTGGCGGTCGGCGTCCTGCTGCACCAGCCCCTGCTGATCCCCCCGCTGGCCGCCAGCGCCGCCCTGGTGCACGGCGCGCCCGGGCTGCCGATCTCCCAGCCCCGCAACCTGGTCGGCGGTCAGCTGCTGTCCGCCGCCATCGGCTTCGGCACGCTGGCGGTCACCGGGAGCAACGGATGGGGCGCGGCCGTCGCGGCCGGGCTCTCCCTGGGCGCGATGATGCTCACCCACCTCTCGCACTCCCCCGCCGCGGCCACGGCGGCGATCGTGGTGCTGCAGGCCCCGCACCCGGTCCCGTTCCTGCCGCTGCTGGCGCTGGCGACCACGCTGCTGGTCGCGATGGGACTGCTGCCGGGCCGGATCGGCGGCCATCCGGTCCGCTACCCGCTGTCCTGGTGACCCCCTTGCGGATGCGCCGACCGCCGTCGGGTTGATAACGTTCTTGGACCTTCCGCGTGAATCGAGGAGCCGAACATGGCGGGTGACGACGACATCTCCGGGTGAGACCCGGTTCTGACAGGCCGACGGCCGATGCTTGTGAGCATCGCCGGAGCGGTCCCGTCGTCGTCCCCTCTTCCTGTTCGTCCCGTCCGGGCCGTGGCCTGCGCCCGCCCGGTTCTCACCCGAGGTTCTTCTCGTGTCCGACGCTTCCGTCATCTGCTCGAACCTGTCCTTCTCCTGGCCCGACGACACCCCGGTCTTCGACGGCCTCTCCTTCACCGTGCCCGCCGGCCGCACGGGGCTGGTCGCACCCAACGGGTCCGGCAAGAGCACCCTGCTCAAGCTGATCGCGGGCGAGCTCCAGCCCACCGGCGGCTCGGTCACCGTGCTCGGCACGCTCGCCCACCTCCCGCAGAGCCTCCCCCTCACCAGCGGCCTCACCGTGGCCGAAGTGCTCGGCGTCGCCGACGTCGTCCGGGCCATCGACGCCGTCGAGTCCGGAGACGTCGCCGAGGAGCACTTCACCGTGATCGGCGACGACTGGGACATCGAGGAGCGCACCCGCGCCCAGCTCGACGGACTCGGCCTGGACGGGCTCGAACTCGACCGCGGTCTCGACACCCTCAGCGGTGGCCAGATCGTCTCGCTCGGCCTCGCCGCCCAGCTGCTCAAGCGACCCGACGTGCTGCTGCTCGACGAGCCGACCAACAACCTCGACCTGGACGCCCGGCACAAGCTCTACGACGTGCTGGAGCACTGGAACGGCTGTCTGCTGCTCGTCAGCCACGACCGGGCCCTGCTCGACCGCATGGACCGCATCGCCGAGCTCGGCGCCGGTGAACTGCGGTTCTTCGGAGGCGACTTCACGGCCTACGAGGAAGCGGTCCGGGCGGAGCAGGAGGTCGCCGAGAAGAACGTGCGCAACGCCGAGCAGGAGGTCAAGCGCGAGAAGCGGGAGCTGCAGCAGGCCAGGGAGCGCGCCGAGCGCCGCGCGAGCAACGCCGCCCGCAACCTCAAGAGCGCCGGTCTGCCCCGGATCTTCGCGGGCAACATGAAGCGCGGCGCCCAGGAGTCCGCCGGCCGGTCCGGCCAGATGCACGCGGCGCGCGTCGACGACGCCAGGGCCCGCCTGGACGAGGCCGGCCGGGCGCTTCGCGACGAGCAGCGCCTCACCCTCGACCTGCCGGACACCAAGGTCCCGGCGGGCCGCACCCTCTTCCTCGGCGAACACCTGCGGGTGCGCGGCCTGTTCGCCGACGAGGGCGTCGACCTGTCCGTACGCGGCCCCGAGCGCATCGCGCTCACCGGCCCCAACGGCGCGGGGAAGACGACCCTGCTGCGCCTGGTCCACGGTGACCTGCCCGCCGACGCCGGCGAGATCAGGCGGGCCGACGGCCGCGTCGCCTATCTCTCGCAGCGCCTCGACCTCCTCGACCCCGCGCTCAGCGTCGCCGAGAACTTCGCCGCGTTCGCCCCGCACCGGCCGGAGTCGGAGCGGATGAACCTGCTGGCCCGGTTCCTGTTCCGGGGCGCGCGGGCCCATCTGCCCGTGGGGGTGCTGTCCGGCGGCGAGCTGCTGCGGGCCACGCTCGCCTGCGTGCTGTGCGCCGAACCAGCACCGCACCTGCTGCTCCTCGACGAGCCGACGAACAACCTGGACCTGGTCAGCGTCGGCCAGCTGGAGAGCGCGCTCGCCTCCTACATGGGCGCGTTCCTGGTCGTCAGCCACGATGAGCGTTTCCTGCAGCGGATCGGCGTCGACCGGTGGCTGCGGCTCGCCGACGGCCGGCTCACCGACGCGGCCGCGCCGGAGGAGGACCACGATGCCTGAGCCCGCCCTGCTCGCCCACGACCTGGTCCGCGTCCTCGGCGACCGGCGGGTCCTCGACGGGGTGTCGCTCACCGCGTCCCCGGGCCGCCGCATCGGCCTGATCGGC
This sequence comes from Streptomyces sp. KL116D, assembly GCF_030766975.1. NCBI lineage: Bacteria > Bacillati > Actinomycetota > Actinomycetes > Kitasatosporales > Streptomycetaceae > Streptomyces > Streptomyces sp. KL116D. Next base: position 86,054 of record NZ_JASERH010000095.1, read on the forward strand.
GAGAACGGTGTCGGCAAGTCGACACTGCTGCGCCTGCTCGCGGGCGTGGACGCCCCTGACTCCGGCAGCGTCGTCCGCCCCGCGGACCTCGGTTTCCTGCACCAGGAGATGCCGTACGAGGCCACGCAGACGGTCGCGGACGTGCTGGCCGACGCGCTGCGCGAGCCCCGCGCCGAGCTCGCCGAGCTGGAGCGGCTCGGCGACCTCCTGTCCCGCACCCCGCAGGAGGCCGACGGGTACGGCGAGTTGCTCGACAGCTACGGGCAGCGCCTCGACCGGGCGCAGGAGCACGAGGTGTGGGACGCCGACCGGCGGGCCGCGCTCGTGCTCGCCGGGCTCGGCCTGGGCGCGGTGCCGCACGACCGGCCGCTGGGTTCGCTGTCCGGCGGACAGCGCGGACGTCTGGCGCTGGCCGCGCTGCTGGTCCGCCGCCCCTCGGCCATGCTCCTCGACGAGCCCACGAACCACCTCGACGACGAGGCGGCCCGGTTCGTGGAGGAGGAGATGCGGGCCCTGCCCGGCGCCGTCGTGGTCGCCAGTCACGACCGCGCCTTCCTCGACGCGGTGTGCACGGACGTCCTCGACCTCGATCCCGCGGTGGACGGCCCCGTACGGTACGGCGGCAACTACAGCGCCTACCAGGCCGAGCGGCGGGCGGCGCGGGAGCGGTGGGAGCGGCGGTACGCCGAGGAGCAGGAGGAGCTGGCGGCGCTGCGGCAGTCGGCGGGAGTGACCGCCCGGCTCGTCGCGCCCGACCGGGGGCCGCGCGACAGCGAGAAGATGGGCTACGGCGTCCGCGCCAACCGGGTGCAGAGCCAGATCGCGCGCCGGGTGCGCAACGCCAACCGGCGGCTCGACGAGCTGGAGCGCGGCCAGGTCGCCGCGCCGCCCCGGCCGCTGCGGTTCCGCCGGGACCGGCTCGTGACGGCGCCCGAGCCCGGCGCCGACCGGGACGGCCCCCTCCTGGCGCTGCGCGAGGTGCGCGTGCCGGGGCGCCTGACGGTCGACCTGCTGGACGTGACGGCCACGGACCGGCTGCTCGTCACGGGCCCCAACGGCAGTGGGAAGTCGACCCTGTTGGCCGTTCTCGCCGGGCGGATCGCGCCGTCCGGCGAGGTGCGGCGACGGCCCGGCGTCACCGTGGGGCTGCTCGCGCAGGACTCCGATTTCCCGCACCCGGAGCGCACCGTCCGGTCCACGTACACGCGGGCGCTCGGCTTCGAGCGGGCCGAGGCGGTGCCGCTGGCCTCCCTCGGTCTGCTGTCCGACGCCGAACTGGGCCGACCGGTCGGGCAGTTGTCGGTGGGTCAGCGGCGCCGTCTCGCGCTCGCGCTGCTGCTGGCCGACCCGCCGGAGCTGCTGCTGCTCGACGAGCCGACCAACCACCTGTCGCCGCTGCTGTGCGACGAGTTGGAGGACGCGATGGGGGCGGGTCCCGGTGCGATCGTGGTGGCCGGGCACGACCGGCGGATGCGCGAGCGCTGGCAGGGCCGGGAGGTGCGGCTCACGGCCGGCGCGCCCGTCCGGTGACGGCGTGGGCTACCAGCGGTTGCGGTGCACGACCTCGGCGACGGGCCGGCGCCGCACCGGGCCGAACCGGCCGAGCGGCCGGCCGACCGGGATCGCGGCGAACGTCCGCATGTCGTCGGGGATGCCGAGGGCGGCCTTCCACTCGTCCTCCAGCATCAGGTGCCAGATGGTGATGTTGGCGGCCAGCCCGAGGCCGCGTGCCGCGAGCAGGAGGTTCTGCACTCCGGGGTAGACGCAGGACCCCTCGGCGAGCGCGGCGAACCGTTCCTGGCCGCCGGCCAGGGCGGCCGTCGCGACGGGGCCGAGCGCCTCGGCCGACGCCCGCAGGCCCTCCTCCTCCAGGCGCGGCGCGGGGAACCGGTAGCAGGGGATGATCAGCGCCGGGGTCTGCGCGAAGTGGTCGCGCTGGTACTCGATGGTGGCGACCATCCGGCCGTACGCCGCCTCGTCCATGCCGTCCGGCGCGTACTTGCCGGTGGTGGCGAGGTAGGCGTCGACGCAGCGCCGCCACAGCGGGGCGAGCTCGGCCATGACGGCGGGGTCGGTGACGACGACGTACTCGTAACACTGCATGTTGCCGCCGCTGGGGCCCCACACGGCCGCCTGGACGAGCTGGTCGATCAGCTCGTCGGACAGCGGTTCGGGGCTCAGGCGGCGCATCGCCCGCATGGTGGCCATCGTCGAGAAGAGCGCCGGCTCGGCGGAGAGCTCGGCGGAGAGCTCGGCGGACTCGCTGTCGGTGATCGCTTCAGTCATGATCGCGAGTGTAGGAAGCGGGTGGACCTTGGGGAAGTCCCTTCCGTTCCACGGCACTTGGCCCGTGGGCGCGCCGCGTGTCCGACGGTGCCGATTCGCGCCAACCGACCGCACTTTTCACGCATCCTTCGATCCGCAACGCCGAGTTAACCCACCGATCACCTTTGCACAGTTAATCTGCTCCTTGACCTTCGGTTGACCAACCGTTGGAATTCTCTTGGCAGATCGGCGACGAGGAGGGGCGCGCATGTTTCGAGGTGAGACGCGTCGCGCGGCGGTGGCCCTGATGGTCACCCTCCTTCTGGCCCTGCCCCTCTTCGTCACCGCGGACTCGTTCACTCCCGCACACACGTCCGATCGCATCGGTGTCGCGGCGGTCGGTGCCGAGCGGCTCTGCCCCGGCGAGCGCACGCCACCCGCGGAGCCGGTCGACGCGCTCCGCACCCGGGACCGGCAGCGGACCGCCGGCAGTGCCGCGCACGCCCCGATCCCCGCCCTCGCTCCGGGAGTTCGGCAGTCCGCCGCCCTCCCGCCCGCCGTGAGCGCGGGAGTTGAGCACGCCCGTCCTGCCAGATCGCTTCCCGGTCTCACAGCGGCGGCCCTCCAGGTCTTCCGCTGCTGACAGCGCCAGAGCAGTCGCACCTGTCCTGCACGCCCGACGCGCCCCCACTGCGCGCCAGGAGGAATCACCACGCCATGCAGCCCCTCATCGACAACGCCCGTACGTTCGGACAACGCCCTGAGGAGTTCGCCGGGCTCGCCGACGGCCAGTCCCCGCAGGTTCTCTTCATCACCTGCTCCGACTCCCGCGTCGTGCCCGCCCTGATCACGGGCGCCCGCCCCGGAGAGCTCTTCGAGCTCCGCACCGCGGGCAACATCGTGCCCGCCTACCCGACCGGCCGCCCCAGCGGGGAGGCCGCCACCATCGAATACGCCGTGGAGGTGCTCGAAGTCCAGGACATCGTCGTGTGCGGCCACTCGCACTGCGGGGCGATCGGCGCGCTGGTGCGCGGCGACGACCTCGACGCCGTGCCCGCCGTGCGGGACTGGCTCGCCCACGCCGCGGGCGAGACCGCGGCCGACGACACGACCGATCCGACGGTCGCCGCAGCGGTGCAGCAGCACGTGCTCGCCCAGCTCCTGCGGCTGCGCTCCTACCCGTGCGTGGAGCGCCGGCTCGCCGACGGCCGGGTCAGGCTGCGCGGCTGGTACTACGAGGTGCACACCGGCGGCGTGCGTGAACACCGCGTCGCCACCGACGCGTTCGAGGCCCTGTGAGCGCCGCCATGACCAAACACCCTCATCTCAAGCAGGACTTCACCGCTTCACTCGTCGTCTTCCTGGTCGCGCTGCCCTTGTGCGTGGGCGTCGCCGTGGCCTCCGGCGTGCCCGCCGAACTCGGGCTCGTCACCGGCATCGTGGGCGGCATCGTCACCGGCCTGATGCGCGGCAGCAGCCTCCAGGTCTCGGGGCCGGCCGCCGGTCTCACCGTCCTGGTCTACGAGGCGGTCCAGGAGTTCGGTCTGCCGGTGCTCGGTGTCGTGGTGCTCGCCACCGGCCTGCTGCAGATCGGCATGGGCGCGCTGAAACTGGGCCGCTACTTCCGGGCCATCTCGGTCTCGGTCGTCGAGGGCATGCTGGCCGGCATCGGCCTGGTGCTCATCGCGGGCCAGTTGTACGCGGCCCTCGGCGCGCGGGCCCCGGAGTCGGGGCTCGGCAAGCTGGCCGGGCTGCCCGGGGCGCTGATCGACTCGCTGGGCAGCACGCGCTCGCTCGTCTCGCTGGCGCTCGCGGCCGGCACCGTCGCCGTCCTCGTGCTGTGGAAGCACCTGCCGCGGCGGGTCCGGGTCGTGCCGGGGCCGCTGGCCGCGGTCGGCCTGGCCACGCTCGTCGCCGTCGTGTGCGACGCGCCGGTCGCCACCGTCGAGGTGAGCGGTCTGCTCGGGTCCGTCCAGCCGCCGTCCCTGGACGCCTTCGGCGAACTCGCCAGCGTGGGCCTCATCGGCACGATCGTGGCGTTCACGCTGATCGCGTCCGCCGAGTCGCTGTTCAGCGCGGCGGCCGTGGACCGGATGCACGACGGGCCGCGGACCGCGTACGACAAGGAGCTCGTCGCGCAGGGCGCGGGCAACGCGGTGTGCGGAGTGCTCGGCGCGCTGCCGATGACCGCGGTGATCGTGCGCAGCGCGGCCAACGTCCAGGCGGGCGCCCGCACGAAGGCGTCGCGGGTGCTGCACGGCGTCTGGCTGCTGCTGTTCGCGGCGCTGCTGCCCGGCGCGCTCGCCTTCATCCCGATACCGGCGCTGGCGGGCGTACTGGTGCACGCCGGCGGCAAGTTGATCCCGGTACGGGCACTCGTCCAGCTGTGGCGCGAGCACCGGGGCGAGGCGCTGGTCCTCGTGGTGACCGCGGTGTCGATCGTCGCGGTCAGCATGTTCGAGGGCGTGCTGATCGGCGTGGCCCTGTCCGTCGCCAAGACGGCGTGGGACGCCTCGCACGTGAAGCTGGAGGTCATAGACAAGGGCGCGGGACCGGTGCAGGCGTACCTGTCGGGCAACGCGACGTTCCTGCGACTGCCGAAGATCCTCGACAGCCTGGAGGCCCTGCCCCACGACCGTCCGGTCGAACTGGACCTGTCGGGTCTGCACCACCTCGATCACGCGTGCCGTACGGCGCTGGAGAGCTGGGCGCAGCGGCACAGCTCCGCCGAGACGGAACCGGTGAAGGTCACGTCGGCCTGATCGTGTTCCGGCCCGACCGCCCTGCGCCTCCAGGGCGGTCGGGCTCCGGCACGTCCGGACCCGCAGGTCACACACTCACCCGACTCACCCCACTCACGACACTCACGACACGAGGCGCAGGTGCCTGGCGCAGCGGCCCACCCTTACGGTCTGCCCCCACGTCAGCTCCAGGGCGTCGCTCTCCATGCCGTCCCCGAAGGCGACCAGGCTCTCCGACTCGACGGTCAGGCTCAGCCGCTCCCCCGCCGCGAGTTCGCCTCCGCTGAGCGAGGTCCCGGTGACCGGTGACGGCCAGGCCTCGCGGACGAACCAGAGCAGCCGGTCGTCGGTCGGCCCGGGCAGCCGTCCCGCCCCGCCACGCTCCTGCCACACGGACCGGATCCAGCCGGTCGCGCCCGTGCCTGTGCCGACGAGCACGCCGGAGGACGCCTGGGCCTCGACGGCACCCCCGTCGTCGTCGAGGCCCAGGCGGTAGCGGGCGGTCCGGTGACCGGCGGCGCCGAGGTAGATCTCGTTCAGGGCGACGAGGCACTGCGCGTCGTCGGTGACGGCCTCGACCATGGTGAGTTCGTCCACCCCGGCGCCCGGGGCGAGCGTGGCGGGCAGCAGCCGGGCCGCGTCGCCGGGGCGGTGCCGGACGAGGACGCCCGGGTTGCGCCCGGGGTCGGTGTCGATGCCGACCACCGGCTGCTCGCCCACGTACTGGGCCACGTTGGCGACGAGCCCGTCCTGCCCGACCACGACGACCACGTCCTGCTCCGCGAAGAGGAACCGGTCCAGGTCGGCCCGCTCGACCTGGGCCCGGCGCCACGCCAGCGGGACCGCCGCGGACACCTCGGCCAGGGCCTGGCGGGCCCGGTGATGGCGCTCGGCGACCTCGTCGATCGCCCGGCCGTGCGAGGCGAGGAAGAACGCGGCCTGGCCGTGCGTGCCGTGCCGGGCGACCAACTCCTCGTACTCCGTGGTCCGGTGCACCAGGACGGCGCGCGGCGCCAGGCTCACTCCGGGCGCCCTTCGGTGCCGCCCAGCTTCGCGAGGAGGCCGGTGAGCACGTCGGGCGTGACGGTCACGCTGTCGATGCGCGGCAGGTTCTCGGCGAGCCGGGTTCCGGTCAGGGCGCGCAGCGTGGCCACGTCGACGTCGTCGTGCACGCGCAGCCAGGCCGCCTGCGCCTCGGCGCGGGCCCGGCCGAGCTCCTGGGCGACTTCGGCCTCGGCGCGGGCCAGCCGCACGGCGCGGTCGGCCTCGGCCTGGGCGAGACGTTCGGTGCGCTGCGCCTCGGCGTCGGCGATGCGGACGGTGCGGTCGGCCTCGGCGCGGGCGCGCACGGCGTCGGCGGCCGCCTTCTCCTCGGCCTCGCGGCGGCTGTTGGCGCCGCGCTGCTCGACCAGTTGCTCCTCCCGGCGGGCGAGTTCGATCTGGCTGGCCAACTCGTTCTCGGCGATGGTCCGTTCGCGTTCGACGGCGACCGCGCGGCGCTCGTAGGTCGCCCGGTCCGCCTCCTGCTGGATGCGCTCCCGGGCCGGGGTGCGCAGGGCCCGCTCCACCTCGGGCTCCGGGCGCAGCGCCATCACGCGGACGGCCACCACCTCGATGCCGGTGGCGGGCAGCCGGGGTTCGGCGCCGAGTCCCGCCGCGACCCGCTCCCGCACGGCGGGCACGCCGTCGACGAGGGCCTCGGCGAGCGTGGTCCGCGCGAGCACGTCGAGGGCGTGCTGCTGGGCGGATTCCGTGAGGAGCGTGGCCAGTTGCTCCAGCGGGGAGCCGCGCCAGACGCCGGTGTCGGGGTCCACGGAGAAGTCGAGGTGCTCGGCGGCGACGGCGGGGTCCCCGATCCGGTACGTGAGGGTCGCCTGCACCGACACGTCCTGGAAGTCGGCGGTGCGGGCGTGGAACGTCATGGCCAACTCCCGGTCGTCCACCGGGACTTCGGAGAGCGAGGCGACGAGCGGCCGGAACCAGAAGCTGAGTCCCGGACCGTCGTGCGCGAGCCGGCCGGAGCGGTGGTGCCGGACGTGCGCCGTGGGCGTGGCCCGCAGATGGCGCCAGCCGAGGCGCCGGGTGATGTCGGCCATGACGAGATCCCCTCGTTAGAGTCAACATGACTCTAAAGCCGAGGGGTGATTGTCGTCAAGCGGACGATAAAAGGTCGGGTCAGTCGTCGACGACGGCCGCGACGCCCTCCACCTCAACGAGCTGGTCGTGGTACCCGAGCACCGTGACGCCCATCAGGGTGCTCGGCACGTCGTGGTCGCCGAAGGCGTCCCTGACCACCTGCCAGGCCGTGACGAGATCCTGCTGCCGGGTCGAGGCGACCAGGACGCGGGTGCTCACGACGTCCTCGAGCGTCGCGCCGGCCGCGGCGAGCGCCACCCGCATGTTGGCCACGCACTTGGCCGCCTGGCCCGCGTAGTCCCCGACGGCGGCGGTCGACCCGTCCTCCTCCAACGGGCAGGAACCCGCGAGGAAGACGAGCCGGGCGTCGGCGGGGGCCGTGGCCGCGTACGCGTACTCGGCCACGTCGGACAGGGCGTCGGAGCGGATCAGGGTGATGGCACGGGCCACTGTTCGAGGTTCCCTTCGGGCGGCTGACCAGGGGCGTGAAGCCCGGTCATGCTGCCACAGGGACCGCGCCCGCCTCCGCTCATTTTCCGCTCACCGCAGGACGGGCAGGGACGCGCAGTTGTTCGTCGCCGGTTTGCCGGCCAGCCGGTCGGTGAGCCAGTTCACCGCGTCACCCTGGTCGGTCAGGAGCGGCCCGAAGTGGTTGATCAGGGCGCGCCCCACGTCGGGCAGGACCACCGGCTTGTACGAGACCTGGCCGCCGAGGCCGCACCAGTCGACGGCCAACTGACGCGCCTGCCCGTGCGGCACCAGGTTGTCCGCGACGCCGGTGGCGACCCGGACCGGGCCGGCCGGCTTCAGCTTCCCGATCCGCTGCTGGGCCAGGAACTCCTGGAGCTTCGGCTCGGCCTGGATGATCTGCTCCAGGCTCTTGCCGTCCGTGGTCCAGGACGAGCTCTTGCGCGACGTGTACGCGATGATCGCGTCGCCGACGCACATGGTGGACAGGTCCTTGAGCGCGGCCCGCCCCTTGTCATTGAGGTGGGCGTCGGCGATCGGCCGCAGTTCGGGGTCGGACTGGAGGAACCCGTTGAGGGACCAGCCGAGCGCGCCCACCAGGTCCGTGCCGTCGATCGCCTTGGTCGTCGCCGTGAGGTCGGCCGGGGGCGCGCCCGCGTACGTGCCGGAGAGCCGGACGTCGGGGGCGTACGTCGGCTGGAGTTCGGCGGCCGCGGCGGTGGCGCCGCCGCCCTGGCTGTAGCCGAAGAGGCCGACCGGCGATTCCGTGGTCACGCTCGCGCCGCGCAGGGAGCGGGTCGCGCGCACGGCGTCGAGGACCGCGTGCGCCTCGTCGAGGCGGTTGACGTAGGTGTGCAGCCGGTCGGTGGCGCCGAGGCCGATGTAGTCGGTGACCACGACCGCGACCCCCTTGGCGAGGAGCCGGTAGATCGCCAGGTCCTCGTAACCGACGGACACCGTCTGCCCGTTGAGCCGGATCGGGTGCTCCAGGCCGAGCGAGGCGGCGCACTGGTCGCCCTGGCCCTGGGTGCCGGGGGCCAGCGCGACGAGCGGCCGGGGACCCGTGCCGCGCCACGTCGCGGACGGTTCGATGTACGCGCCGGTGGCGGCGGCCGGGGCGCCGGTGGAGTCCGTCGTCCGGTACATCACGCGGGTCGCGGTGCCGGGCAGCGGGCCGTGCAGGGTGGGCAGGCTCAGCGCGAGCGGCAGCGGTTCGCTGCGGATGAGGGCGCCCTCGGTGGCGGGCAGTTCGGCGGGCGGGTCGTAGAACGCCGGGATCGTGACACCGCGCGAGACCTCGTTCGCCGAGACGTCCGTGGCGTCCGCGGCATCGGTGTGCGCGGCGCCGGTCGCCGCGGCGGCGGGCAGGGCCTGGGCGCCGAGACAGGCCGCGACGGTGACGGCGGCGGCCAGCAGACGGGTGGGGGCGGGCATGGCGGACCTCCTGAGTGCGGGCGGCGGACCGGGGTCCGTGCCGGGCGGCAGACGGCCAGGAAGCGGGCAGGCCGACGAGGCGCGCGGACGGTCGTCCCACCGCCCCCACGCGTCGCGGGGACGCTACCGACCTTGCCGTTACCGCGGGTAGCACTCAGGAGGTTACGGTTCAGTAACTTACGGGATCCGCCGGACCGTTCAGGCGTTGACGTCGAACGGCACGCCGGACGGCAGCGCGGCGGCGAGGTGGCTCGCGAACGTCGAGTCCTTGAGCCCGAACGTGGCACTGCCGAAGTCGTAGGCGCTCAGCTTGTCGCGCAGGCCCGCCGGATAGCCGTTCCAGCCGACGAGCGCGGGGAACTGCCAGGTGCCGCGGTGGTTCTCCGGCGGCTCGTCGTTGGCGTTGGCCGGCCGGAAGCAGTGGGTGCTGATGCCGTCCTTGTGGTACACGATCTTGGGGTGGGTGCCGTCCCAGCGGATCTGGTCCCGGGAGTAGATGTTGAAGTCCCCGTGGGCGGAGGTGGAGACGTACTGGGCCTGGCCGTCCTTCACCCAGACCACGACGTGCTCCCAGTCGTTGCGGTGACCGCCGAGGCCGCTGCCCGCCACGGCCTGGTCCTTCTCGAAGTAGAGGCCGTAGATGACGGCGCACCAGCCGTTGTTGCACTTGCTGCGCGCGTAGCCGTTGGTGTTGGCGAGGTCCGAGGCGTCCCGGCACTGCCCGTTCAGGGCGCCGCTCGGCGCGAGACCGCCGTTGACGGTGCCGTCCGGGCCGATGGCGGGCGTCGGGTAGCAGCCGTCGGTGTCGTAGTCGTACGCCGGCTGGAAGGTCTGCTCCGTGCCGTCGGCGTTCGCGGGCAGCGCGGCCGGCGGGGCGGCGAGCGCGGTGCCCGCGAACGCGATGACCAGGGCGACGGCGCCGCCGGTGGCCAGGGACGCTCTGCGGAGCGTGCGGAGCGGCTTCGTCGTGCGGGTCGGCTTCGGCTTCACGATGCTCTCCTGATCGCTGTGGGGGGTGCGGCATGAATGTCATGCCCCCGTCAGTGATAGGAGACGCATGTGACGTGTCGGCCCGTGTCGGGTGACGCGCCCGTGAAGCGGCGGCCACAGTCACCGACTCCGGCCGCCACCACGGTGGTTGGGGCCGCGAGGGCCCCCGCGGTCAGCCCGTCGCGCGGCCCGGCCGGACCTCGATGCTCAGCGCCCGCACGAAGGCGTCCTCCGTCTCCGCGCTGAAGAACCCCGAGATGCCGCGCAGGAGTTGGAGCGCCGTGCGCACCCCGGCGGGCAGCGGCCGCGGCATGGACGCCGTGGGGACGGCGTGCTGGTCGGCCGCCGCGCGCGCGGCCTCCAGGTGGGCGTGGGCCCGGCCCAGGTCGCCGCTGCACGCGTGGCGCACGGCGCAGGTCACGTCGTAGGAGGCGCTGCGGGAGACCTCCAGGAGCGACTGGATGCCGCGGACGGCCCCGTCGTCCGCATGCCGTTCGACCACCGCCCCGTCGTGCACGGCGGCGTCGAGATGTCCCTGGGCCCGATCGAGGATCTTCGCTATGGCGGAGAGCCGCCCCGCCTCCAAGTACGCCTGGTGTGCCATGCCGAGTCCTTTCATCACCCCGTCCGGTGAGCCTGTGCCTTCAGCGTTATCACCGGCTCTCACCCGGCGCGAACCCCGTCGAGGGGGCGCACCGCACGCGCAGAGGGAGAGCGGGCGGCGCGCCGGAGGGAGGTTGAGGCACGGGGCGGCGCACACGGAACCCGGCCGCCCCGGACACCGCCCGCTCGGCGGTGCCCGGGACGCCCCGGGTCGCTCAGGCCGTGTGCAGGGTCAGCCCGTAGCGATTGAGGATCTCGTTGATGGGCTGGTACCAGGTCTCACCGCCGCTGGAGCAGTTGCCCCAGCCGCCGGAGGTGACGCCCTGGGCCTGGTCGCCGCTGATGAACGAGCCGCCCGAGTCGCCGGGTTCGGCGCACACGCTCGTCTTGGTCATCTGATGGACGGCGCCCTGGCTGTAGTTGACGGTCTCGTTCTTGGCGAGGACGGTGCCGCAGTGCCAGTGCGAGGTGGAGCCCGACCGGCAGATGGAGGCGCCGACCGGCGCCTCGGCGGAGCCGCGGACCAGTTGGTCGGAGACCGTGCCCCAGCCGAGGACGACGGGGACGGTCCACCAGCCGCTGCCGACGTTGACCCAGGCGTAGTCGTTGTCGGGGAACGACGACCCCTGGAAGTTGCCGACGTAGCTGCCGTCCCAGCCGTTGACGCCCTGGCCCGCGCCGCCGCAGTGGCCGGCGGTGACGAAGCCGCCCTGCACCGAGAAGCCGATGGAGCAGCGGACGTTGCCGGTGTAGTACGGGTCGCCGCCGACGGTGCCCGCGGCGAGCGTCGACGGTGCGTGCTCCGTCGTCCGGACGGTGACGGGGCCTGCCGTGCGCGCCTTCGCCAGGAAGGCCTTGACATCGTTGTCGCGCTGCTGGTCGGCGCGGACCTCCACGACGACCCGGTTGACCTGCCAGTCGACGCGCCAACTGCTCACGCCCGCCGGGGCCTTGAGCGCGTCCAGGCGGTTCTTCGTCGCGTCGAGCGCGCGGGCGCTGTGGGCGACGACCTCGACGCGCGCGCCCGTGGAGCGGACGGCGGCCGCCTTGTCCCGGTCGCTGACGGCGACGGTCAGGCGCCGCCCTTCGGCGTCGAGCCAGGAGCCCGCGTAGCCCGATCCGGCCACGGACCTGGCCTTCTTCTCGATGCCCGTGGCCTGCCGCTCCGCGGCGAGGCGCGATTCGGCCTGGCTCCGGGTGAGCCCGAAGTCCCGCTGCATCGCGGCGAGTACGCCGTCCGACGCCGGGGCGTCGGCCGATGCCGCCGGGACGAATCCGGCGCTCGCGCAGGCACCGGCGACAAGGAAGGCGGTGAGGACCGCACGCAGGGATCGCGTGCTCGAACGGCTCGTGCGTCGCATACGTCTCGTACGTCTCATGTGGATCGGCCCTTCGTTGTTCCAGAGATGTGGGGATGGAACAGCAAGGTTCTGGGAGCGCTCCCGGCACATGCCGAGGTGGAGCCTAGCGAGTGATCATGGACAGGTCCATGCCAATCCCGGACACCGGCCACCCTCACTCCTCGGCCACCTCCCTTGCCAAAACGGAACGCCGCTCCGTATCGTCATCAATACGGAACATGGTTCCGCTTCACTGACGGCCGCAGAACGACGGAGGAGAACGGTCATGCAGTACCGCACTTTGGGCCGCACCGGCGTGCAGGTCAGCTCCCTGGCGCTGGGCGCGATGAACTTCGGCGCCATCGGGCGCACCGACCAGGACGAGGCGACCGCCCTCGTCGACGCCGCGCTCGACGGCGGCGTCAATCTCATCGACACCGCCGACATGTACGGGCAGGGCGAGTCGGAGGAGATGGTCGGCAGGGCCATCGCCGGGCGCCGCGACGACATCGTGCTGGCCACCAAGGCGGGCATGCCGATGGGCGAGGAGCGCAACCGGCGCGGCGGTTCGCGCCGCTGGCTGGTCACCGCGCTGGACGACAGCCTGCGCCGCCTCGGCGTCGATCACGTCGACCTGTACCAGATCCACCGGTGGGACCCGAGCACCGGCGACGAGGAGACGCTGTCGGCGCTCACCGATCTCCAACGTGCCGGAAAGATCCGCCACTTCGGCTCCTCGACCTTCCCGGCCCACCGGATCGTGCAGGCCCAGTGGGCCGCCCGCGAGCACCGGCTGAGCCGCTACGTCACCGAGCAGCCCAGCTACTCGGTCCTGCAGCGCGGCATCGAGGCCCACGTGCTGCCGGTGACCCAGGAGTACGGGCTCGGCGTGCTGGCGTGGAGCCCGCTCGCGTCGGGCTGGCTGTCCGGCGCGGTCCGCGAGGGCCGGGCCCTCACCAACAGCCGCGCGACGCTGATGCCGCAGCGCTTCGACCCGGCCGTCCCCGCCAACCGGGCCAGGCTCGACGCGGTGGAGCGGCTGGCGAAGGTCGCCGACGAGGCGGGCCTGACGCTGATTCAGCTCGCCCTCGGATTCGTGACCGCGCACCCCGGCGTGACCGCCGCCCTCGTCGGCCCCCGCACCCCGGAGCACCTGCGCGCCCAACTCGACGCCGCGGACACCGTGTTGACGCCCGACGTGCTCGACGCGATCGACACGATCGTGCCGCCCGGCACCGATCTGGCGCCCGACGAGAAGTTCGACACGCCACCCGCGCTGCTCGACCCGTCGCTGCGGCGCCGCTGACCCTACTCAGGCGTCGCCGCGGCGTCGGCCCGCCCGAGCCGCTCACGCAGGACGAGCGCCAGCCGGTCCGCCCGCTCCTCCGTCACCCGCTCCCCCTCCCGGGCACCGAGCAACGCGAAGACGGCGGGGCCCCGCTGGTCGTCGGGCAGGTCCTCGGAGCGCGGCACGACGTGGAAGTGCACGTGCCCGAAGCCCGCGGCCTCCGCGAACTGCATGACGTACGTCTTCACGCAGCCGGTCTCGTCGCGCAGCGCCCGGGAGAGCCGCACCTGCCAGCGGCCGAGGACGTCGGCTTCCGCGTCGGTGAGGTCGTGCACGGCCGTCACGTGCCGCCGGGGCAGCAGCACCAGCCAGCCAGGCAGCGCGGAGTCGAACGCGTGGGCCACCCGCCAGTACGCGTCGTGGGCGATGCGCTCCCGGGGCGGAAGGTCCTCGAACCTGGCTTCGTTCGCGCAGACGTGACAGTCGGGGTGCGTCATGGGTTCAGGATCGGACACGTACCGCGGTCCGCCCAGGGCCTGTCGCGCGGATGGAGGGGGCCGGTCCGCTTAGGGTGCGCGCATGAGTGAGGGCATGGCGCCGGACGTGGCGGCACAGGAGCGGGCGGATCTGCTGCGCGAGCGGCTCAAGGAGCGCATCTACGCGTCGTTGACGCTGCTCGCCGTCCTGGTGGGGCTCGCACAGGGCGGGCATCCCAGCCATGTGGGGGCCGCGGCCTCGGTCACGGTCACGGCGCTCGGTCTGTGGCTGGCCACGCTGGTCGCGGATCTGCAGGCCCATCCGGTGGTGCACGGCCGGTTCCCGCGGCTGCCGGAGATCCGCCACACGCTGTTCACCACCAGCCCCCTGCTGACCTCCGCGATCGGACCGCTGCTGCTGACCGGGCTGTCCGCGCTGGGCGTCATGAAGCTCACCACGGCGCTGTGGATCTCGGTGGGCAGCGAGGTCGCGGCGCTGGCGGCGTGGGGGTTCACGGGCGGGCGGCGGGTGGGAGCCGGTCTGCTCGGCTCCCTGATCTCCGCCGCCCTGAACGCTGTGATCGGTGTGGGCGTGGTCTCCGTGAAGCTCCTCGCCGGGCACTGAACCGGGATGGCCCGCCGTCTCAGTGTGCGTCGGGCTCCGGCAGGCCGAGGACCTGGCGGATCGTGCGGACGACGCCGTTGTCCGTGTTCGCCGGGGCGCGGTGGCGGGCCCGGCTCAGGACGTCCGGGTGGGCGTTGGCCATCGCGTAGGACAGGTCGGCGGTGTCCAGCATCTCCAGGTCGTTGAGGTAGTCGCCGAAGACCATGGTCTGGGCCGCGGTGACGCCCAGGGCGCGCTGGAGTCCGCGGACCGCGACCCCCTTGTTCGCCGTCGGGTTCATGACGTCGACCCAGTGCTCGCTGGAGACGACGACCTTGTGGGTCCGGGTCAGGGGTTCGAGGGCGGGGGCGGTGGTGCGGTCGGCCCGGCCGAAGTCGAAGAGGGCGACCTTGAGGATGTCGTCGTCGACGGCCGTCGCGTCGTCGACGATCTGGTGGCGGTGGTAGTACTTGCGCACCTCCGTCATGAACGCCTCGTCGGAACGCTCCACGTACGCGGACTTCTTGCCGCAGACGACGGCGCCGACGTCGACCCCGTCGCCGGTGAGCGCCCGCACCTCCTTGACGATCCAGGCGGCGACGGCCGGGTCGAGCGGGTCGGAGCTGATCTCGGCGCCGCCGCGCACGACGTAGGTGCCGTTCTCCGCGATGTAGACCATGCCGCCGTCGTCGACGGCGGCGAACTGGTCGGCGAGCGTGGCGTACTGGCGGCCGCTGGCGGGGCAGAAGACGATGCCGCGCCGGTTCAGCTCCGCCAGGAGCGGCCAGAGGGAGGCGTGGGCGCGGCCGTCGGCGTCCAGCAGGGTGCCGTCCATGTCGGTGACGACGAGACGGACGTCGGGCGCGGTCGGGTTCTCGTGGGGCTGCGTGGTCAACGGGGTTCCTGGGTGCGGTAGTCGGGTCACGGGGAAGAAGTGGGGCGCGTGGGGCTCAGGATCAGCGCGCGGAGTTCCTCGACGGCCCGCAGGCGGGCGCCGGTCAGCTCGGGTTCGGTCAGCGTCGCGGGGAGTACGGGAACGGGGCGGGGGCTGCGGGCGAAGTGGTCGGCGACGGTGTCGACCAGGTCGGGGCCCCATTCGCCGCCGATGACGATCAGCCGGGGGTCGACCAGGGAGACGGCGGCCTCCAGCACCGCGCCGACGGCCCGGGCGAGCGCGGTGCGGGTCTCGTCGGCGTGCGCGGCGCCCGGTGCGATCCGGGTCCGCAGCGCGTCGACGTCGATCGCGGTGGAGCCGGGCCTGCGCAGGCCGAGCGCTTCGAACACCTCGGTCAGCGGCATGGCCGTCCCGTCCGGGCCCGGGGTCCACAGATGGGCGATCTCGCCGACGAAGCCGTGGTGGCCGCGGCGCACGGCGCCGTCGCTGACGACGGCGCCGCCGAGGCCCTCACCGAGGTGGAGGTAGACGAAGTCGTCGGCGTCGCGGGCGCGGCCGTCGGTGTGCTCGGCGCGGGCCGCCCAGTTGACGTCGTTGTCGACGTGCACGGGACCGGCGACGTGCGCGGCGAGTGCGGCCGGCGGGTCGAGGTCGCCGATGAGGAAGGGGGCGTCGGGCAGCCGTACGAGGCGTCCGCTCGTGCGGTCCACCGGGTCGGCGGCGCTGATCACGGCCGTGCGCAGACCGCCGCGGACGCGGCCGGCGAGGCGGCTCGCGACGGTGGCGAGGGCGTCGGCCGCCGCCTGCGGTCCGGCGCCGGGGCCGAGCGCGAGCTCCTCGCGTGCGCGGACGCGGTCGAGTGCGTCGACGGCCTCGGCCGTGACCCGGTGCTGGGTGACACCGGCGACGAGCGCGGCGCCGAGGTCCGGGCCGAGCGCGTAATAGGAGCCGACGCGGCCGCGGCCCGTGGTGCGCTCACCGGTGTCGACGACGAGGCCCGCCTCGCTCAGGCGCTGGACGCTGTCGGAGATCGTCGGCTTGGAGATGCCGGTGCGGGCGGCGATCTCCGCGCGGGTCAGCCGGGCCTCGGACATGAGGGCACGCAGCACGTTCTCGTCGGTGAGCGCGCGCAGCAGTTCGAGGGACGGTTTCGGTGGGGCCATGCGCACCAGTCTAGTAAGGACTCTTGCCTAAACGGCGGGGCGCCCCTACTTTGCTTCTAGTAAGGAGTCCTGACCAAAGGAGCCGAGCGATGCCGCTCGCCGCAGCAGCCCACCCGTCCCCCGCCCTCCCCCACTGGGACGAGACCCCGCAGGACCTCGGCGCCGCCGTCCGGGAGATCAAGGCCGCGCTCCGGTCCCGGATCGAGGCGTCGGGCCGCACCGTCGCGGAGGTCTTCGCGGCGGCCGAGCGCCGCGTCGAGGCACGGATCGCCGAGATCGAGGCCGACCGCGAGCGCGGCGACCAGGTGTGGCCGGTCCTGGAGTACGACGCGATCCGGGCCGGCGCGGTCGCCCCGGACGACGTCGCCAAGCTGCGCCGCCGCGGCTGTCTCGTCGTGCGCGGGCACTTCCCGCGCGAGCAGGCCCTCGACTGGGACGCGGACATCGTCGACTACGTGAAGCGCAACCGGTTCTTCGAGACGTACCGGGGACCGGGCGACGACTTCTTCGGCAGCGTCGGGTCGAAGCCCGAGATCTACCCCGTCTACTGGTCGCAGGCGCAGATGCAGGCGCGCCAGTCGGAGCGCATGGCCACGGTCCAGTCGTTCCTCAACTCCCAGTGGCGGCACACCTCGGCCGACGGCACCCGCTGGTTCGACCCGGACCGCGACGCCCTCTACCCGGACCGCATCCGGCGCCGGCCGCCGGGCACCGACTCGGCCGGCCTCGGCACCCACTGCGATCCGGGCACGCTCGACCTGTGGATGACGCGGGAGTACCAGGAGGCGTTCCGGCACGTCTTCGACGGCAGCGTCGAGGAGTACGACCCGTGGGACCCGGCGCACCGGACGACCGGTCCGCAGTACCCGGGCTCCACCATGTGCTCCGCGTTCCGCACCTTCCAGGGCTGGACGGCGCTGTCCGACATGGCCGCCGACCAGGGCGTGCTGCACACGGTGCCGGTCCCGGAGGTCATGGCGTACCTGCTGCTGCGCCCGCTGCTGCCGGACGTCCCCGAGGACTCGATGTGCGGGGTCACCGTCAACCAGGTCTTCCCGGTGACGAAGCGCTGGCACCCGATGCTGTACCGGGCGCTCACCCCGATCCCGGACGTCCGCGCGGGCGACTCGGTCTGGTGGCACTGCGACATGATCCACAGCGTGGCCCCGGTGACCGGGCAGCAGGGCTGGGGGAACGTCATGTACATCCCGGCGGCCCCGTGGTGCGCCCGCAACGAACGCTACGCCGCCGAGGTCCGGGACGCCTTCGTCTCCGGCTCCAGTCCGAGCGACTTCCCCGCCGAGCACTACGAGCGCACCTGGGAGGGCCGGTTCACGCCGGACCGGCTGAACGCGACGGGGCGCAGCGGTCTGGCCCTCGACTGACGGCCGACGCCGCCGGACGCCCTCAGGCCCCGACGGGGAACAGACAGAACTCGTTCCCCTCGGGATCGGCGAGGACCCAGTGGTCGTCGTGGTCGGCCAGGCGGGTCGCGCCGAGGCCGGTGAGGCGGGCCAGTTCGGCGGCGGATCCGGTGTCCGGACAGGTCAGGTCGAGGTGCACCCGGTTCTTGCCCCGCCCGGTCTCGGGCACGAGCTGACACCACACCCGGGGGCCGCCGTCGCGGGGCTCGACCAGCACGGTCGGATCGTCCTCGGGTCCCGCGATGCCACGGGCGCGCAGGCGGGCCAGTTCCGCCTCGTCGTACGGGGCCACGGCGTATCCGTCCAGCGCGGCGGCCCAGAACCGGGCGAGCGCCGCGGGGCGGGCACAGTCGATGACGATGTCGTGGAGTCGCGCCATGTCCTCATCATCGGCGCCGACGGGCTTGCGCCGTACCGGATGTGCCGCACCCCGCCGGGCTGCGGCGCCGCAATCCTCTTGATCACGGGCGCGGCCGGGCCGTACCGTGCCGCCACCGGTTCCGCAGTCCAGGTCAGGAGTGTCCGATGGGTCGATTCACGGTGGACGGCGCCGTCCTGCACTACGACGACCTCGGTCCCGCGGACGGTGCCGTGGTGGTGCTCGTGCACGGGCACCCTTTCAACCGGACCCTGTGGCGGCCGCAGGCGCAGGCGCTCGCCGCGGCCGGACACCGCGTCCTCACCCCCGACCTGCGGGGGTACGGCGAGAGCGAGGTCACCGAAGGCTCCGTGCTCCTGGCGCGGTTCGCGGACGACGTCGCCGCGCTCCTCGACCACGTCGGTGCCGGCCGGGCCGTGGTGGGCGGGGTGTCCATGGGCGGCCAGATCGCCATGGAGTTCCACCTGCGCCACCCGGACCGCACGCGGGCGCTCGTCCTCAGCGACACCTCGGCGCCCGCCGAGACCGACGAGGGCAAGTCGCTGCGCAACGCCCTCGCCGACCGGCTGCTCGCCGAGGGCATGGGCGGGTACGCCGACGAGGTCATCGACAAGATGCTCGCGGCCTACAACGTGACGGCGCTGCCCGACGTCGCCGACCGGGTGCTCGCCATGATGCGGGCGACCGATCCGCGGGGCGCCGCGGCGGCGCTGCGCGGCCGGGCCGAGCGCCCCGACTACCGGGAGTCCCTGGCCGCGGCCCGGGTGCCCGCGCTCGTCGTGGTCGGCGCGGACGACGTCTACACCCCGGTCGCCGCCGCCGAGTCGATCGCCTCCCTCGTCCCCGACGCCACGCTCGTGGTCGTCGACGGAGCCGGTCACCTGCCGGGCGCCGAGCAGCCCGAGCGGTTCAACGCCGCGCTCCTCGGCTTCCTCCGCGACCACTGCCCGACCCCGTAGGACGGCCCCGGTGCACCGGTCCGCCGCCGACCGCCTCCTCGACGTCCTGGGCGCCTACGACCAGGACCACCCGGCCCTCACCCTCACCCAGCTCGCCCACCGCGCCGACCTCCCGCTGGCCACCGCCCACCGGCTCGTCGCGGCGCTGACCGGGTGGGGCGCGCTGGAGCGGGACGACGCGGGCCGCTACCACGTGGGCCTGCGGCTGTGGGAGCTGGCCGCGCTCGCCCCGCGGGGCCTGGGACTGCGGCAGGCGGCGCTGCCGTTCCTGGAGGACCTCTACGAGGCGACCCACGAGAACGTCCACCTCGCCGTGCGCGACGGGTCCGACGTCGTCTACATCGAGCGCCTGTCGGGGCGTTCGGCGGTGGGGGTGCACTCGCGGGTGGGCGCGCGCTGGCCGCTGCACGCCACGGGTGTGGGCCTGGTGCTGCTCGCCCACGCGGGCCCCGGCGTCCAGGACCGGTACGGCGCCGAGGGGCTCGCCGCGTTCACGCCGTACACCGTGACCGATCACGACCTGCTGCGCCGGATGCTGGCCGAGGTGCGGCGCGGCGGCGTCGCGGTGAGCGACCGTCAGATCACCGACGACGCGCTGTCGGTGGCGGCGCCGGTGCGCGGACCGCACGGCGACGTCGTCGCGGCCGTCTCGGTCGTGGTGCCGGTGGCGGACGCGCGGACACCCGCACTGATTCCGGCGGTCCAACTGGCCGGACGTGGCATCTCCCGGGCCCTCGGCTGGCAACCCGTCTCGTCCCGGCCGCCGGCTTCCGCCTGACGGAAGGCCCGTTGTGAGCGCGTGGCCCCGCTCACCACTCTGGTCCCCACGCGCGGCGACGGCGCCGCGCGCTGACCGGAGGGACGCCCGTCATGCCCGCACACTCGGCTTTCGCCCGTGATCAGTGGTACGTCGCCGCCTGGTCCGCCGAGGTAGGCCGCGAACTGCTCGGCCGTACCGTCCTCGGCGAACCTCTGGCCCTCTACCGCACCGAGGCCGGCGACCCGGTCGTCCTCGCCGACCGCTGCGTGCACCGCCGCTACCCGCTCTCGGCGAGCGGCCTCGACGGGGACCGGGTCGTCTGCGGCTACCACGGGTTCACCTACGACACGACCGGCACCTGTGTGTTCGTGCCGGGGCAGAAACGCGTTCCCCGGACGGCGCGGGTGAGTTCGTACCCGGTCGCCGAGCTCGACGGCATGGTGTGGGTGTGGATCGGCGACCCGGAGCTCGCCGACCCCGACACGATCCCGCGCGCCCCGCACCTCGTGGCCGACGGCTGGGTGACCGTGCAGGGCATGGAGCCGATCGACGCCGACTACGGCCTCCTCGTCGACAACCTCCTCGACCTGTCCCACGAGACGTATCTGCACGGCGGCTACATCGGCACCCCCGAGGTCGCCGAGACGCCGATCACCACGGAGGTCGACGAGGGCGCGGGCGTGGTGCGGGTCTCGCGGCACATGACGGACGCCGAGTGCCCGCCGTTCTACGCCCGTTCCACCGGGATCGAGGGCCGGATCCAGCGGTTGCAGGACATCGAGTACCACGCGCCGTGCCTGTACCTGCTGCACAGCCGGATCAGCCCCACAGGACAGGACTCCCCCGCGTTCCTCACCGAGATCACGTACGCGATCACGCCGTCGGCACCCGGCAAGGTCTACGACTTCTGGGCGGTGTCCCGGAACTTCGCCGTCGACGACGCCGAAGTGACCACGTTCCTGCGGGACTTCAACCACACGGTGGTCATGCAGGACGTCGACGCGCTGAACCTGCTGCAGCGCTCCCTGGACACCGAGGCCGACGGCTACCAGGAGCTCAGCATCAACATCGACACCGGTGGACTGGCGGCCCGCCGCATCCTCGCGAAGCTGGCCGCGGGATGAGCGGCGTCGTCTACCGCGTCGACTGGCTGCCCGGCACCGATCTGCTCAGCGGCCGCTGCCACTGCGGGGCGCGGCACGAGGCCGAGGACCCCGTCGCGATGTGGGAGTGGATGCTGGCCCACCCCGACCACCCGACCGTCTCCGAGGAGGAGCACACCCCGTGAGCGAGCCGCTCGAACTCGTCGTCGCCGAACGCCGCACCGAGGCCGACGACGTCGTCTCCCTGATCCTGCGCCGCCCCGACGGCGCGCCCCTGCCCGAGTGGGAACCGGGCGCCCACATCGACCTGATCGTCGGCGAAGGTCTTGAGCGGCAGTACTCGCTGTGCGGCGGCGACGACCGCTCGTGGCGGATCGCCGTGCTGCGGGAGGCGGCCGGCAGGGGCGGATCGGCCCGTGTGCACCGGGAGTTGGCGCCCGGCAGCCGGGTGCGGGCTCGCGGGCCGCGCAACCACTTCCGCCTCGAACCGGCGCCCGCCTACCGGTTCGTGGCGGGCGGCATCGGCATCACGCCGATCCTGCCGATGCTGGCGGCCGCCGGGGAGTGGTCGCTGTTCTACGGGGGCCGGTCCCGCTCGTCGATGGCGTTCACCGACGAGGTGACCGCCCGCCATCCGGCCGACCGTGTCCACCTGTGCGAGGGGCCGCTGGACCTGGCGGCGCAGCTCGCCGGTCTGCGGCCGGGCGAACTCGTCTACGCCTGCGGGCCCGAGTCTCTGCTCACCGCCGTGGAGGAGCTGGTGCCGGCGGCGGCGCTGCGCACCGAAAGCTTCTCGCCGACGACGGCCGCCGACCCGGGCGGGGACGAGGCGTTCGAGGTCGAACTGGCCCGGTCAGGACGGGCGTTGACGGTGCCCGCCGACCGGTCGGTCCTCGCCGCGCTGCAGGACGCCGGGGTCGACGTGCTCCACTCCTGCACCGAGGGCACCTGCGGCACCTGTGAGACGGAGGTGCTCGCGGGCGAGGTCGACCACCGCGACAGCGTGCTCACCGCGCAGGAGCGGGACCGCAACGACACGATGATGGTGTGCGTGTCGCGGGCCAAGAGGGGACGCCTCACGCTGGATCTGTGACCGGAACGGGCGTGGGCGCGGCCGTGCGGGCCGCCCGGCGCAGCAGCGTCGAGGCGACCAGACCACCCGTCAGCACGGCCGCCGCGCCCACGAGTTGACCGGTCTCCAGGGCCGAGCCGAACGCCCGGGTCACCGTGTGGCGCTCGGTCGCGGAGTCGGCGGCGGCGAGGGCGGCGGGCAGCGACGCGGCGGTGGCCGGCACGAGCGCGGAGAACCGGGCACTGAGGACGGCGCCGAGCACGGCGACGCCCAGACCGCTGCCGAACTCGGTGACCGTGCCCTCGATGCCCGCACCCGCGCCCGCCTTCTCGCGCGGTATCGCGCCCAGCACCGCGACGGCCATCGCCGGGTTGGCGAACGCGCAGCCCACGCCCATCAGGACGAGGCCGACGAGCAGCCCGCCGTATCCGTCCACGACCCGCCCCGCGAGGGCGACGGCCGCCAGCCCGCAGGCGAGCAGCGTCATGCCGAGCGCGACGGCGCCGGGGATGCCGAGGCGGGTGCTCAACCGGGCCGACAGGCCGGTGAAGTTGAGCAGGACGACGGTCAGCGCGAACGGCGCGGTGCGCAGGCCCGCCTCCAACGGCCCGTACCCGAGGACGAACTGGAGCTGCTGGGTCAGCAGGTACAGGGCGCCGCCGCTGCCGAAGGTGATGAGGACGGCGCCGAACACCGCGCCGGTGAAGGTCCGGTCGCGGAAGAAGCCCATGTCGAGCATGGGGTCGGTGACGCGCCGCTCCCACAGGACGAACCCGGTGAGCGCGCACGCGCCCAGGCCCGCGCCCGCGAGGACGTACGGCGAGGTCCAGCCGTGGTCGGGTCCGGAGACCACCGCGTACACCAGCGACGTCATGGCGACCGTGGACAGCAACGCGCCCAGCAGGTCGGGGCGTTGGCTGCGCTCGGCCCGGCTCTCCGGGACGAGGACGGTGACGGCGACCAGACCGAGGGCGACGACGGGCAGGTTGACCAGGAAGAGCGACCCCCACCAGAAGTGATCGAGGAGGACGCCTCCGGCCAGCGGCCCCGCCGCGAATCCGAGGGCGTTCACCGCGGCCCAGATGCCGATGGCGCGGACCCGCTCCTCGTCGTCGAAGACCTGCACGGCGACGGCGAGGGTGGTGGTCAGCAGCAGCGCGCCGCCCACGCCCATCCCGGCCCTCGCGGCGATCAACTGCCCGGTGTCCTGGGCGAGTCCGGCCGCGAGGGAGCCGAGGCCGAACAGGGCGAGGCCGGTCAGCAGGAGGCGCCTGCGGCCGTAGCGGTCGGCGGCCGCGCCGGCCGTGAGCAGCAGGCCGGCCTGGACCAGGACGTACGCGTTGATGATCCACTGGACGTCGGCGGTGGTGGCGCCGAGCTCGGCGGTGAGGGTGGGGACGGCGACGTTCAGGATCGTGTTGTCGAGGATGACGACGAGCTGGGCGAGGCAGATCACGCCGAGGATCAGCCAGCGGCGCGGATCCCGGGCCGGCCCGGCGGACGCGGGGGCAGTCGGCTGCTCGGCGGCGGGCGTCGCCGTCATGCGGACTCCTTGGGGGGAAGGCGCGCAGGACGGACACCGCCCCGCTGGTTAGGTAACCCTAACCCAGCGGGGCGGTGCTGCCCACGGGCCCCCTTCGCGGGGTCCGGCGGCGTCAGTTGTTGAGCGCCACCCGGGGCACCGCCACGGGCTCGGCCACGGGTTTCGAGAGCAGCATCATCGCGCCGAGCCCGAGGGCCGCGACGCCGGCGAAGAACCAGAAGCCCCAGGGGTGGGCGATGCCCGCCGTCACCAGGGCGCCCGTGACGAACGGTCCGGTGATCGAGCCGAGCCGCCCCACCGCGGAGGCCAGGCCGAGCGCGGTGCCGCGGGTGCGGGCCGGGAAGACCTGGGCGACGTAGCCGTAGATGAGGACCTGCGCGGAGAACACGAAGACGCCGGTGAGCAGGACGAGCGCGTTGAGCAGGACGCTGTTGTCGATGCGCAGGCTCAGCACCGCGAGGAGGACGGCGCCGGTGGCGAACCAGATGCGGGCGATGCGCCGGATCCCGTACCGGTCGGCGACGATCCCGGCGACGACGAGCCCGATGACCGCGCCGATGTTGAGGACGAGCAGCAGGGCGATGGAGCGCGAGATGGGGTAGCCCGCGCTGCGCATGAGCTGCGGCAGCCAGGTGTTCAGCCCGTACACGAGGAGCAGTCCCATGAAGGAGCCGCCCCAGATCGCGAGGGTGGTGCGGCGCAGTCGCGGGCCCAGCAGGTCGCGCATGCCGATGCGTTCGCCCTCCGGCTCCGCCTTCGCGGCCAGGTAGGCGGCGGACTCGGGCAGCCGCCACCACATCAGCGGGACGACGAGCAGGCCCGCGACGCCGCCGCCGTAGAACAGCCAGTGCCAGTCGTTGCCGACGGCCAGTGCGAGGACGGAGGTGAGGACGGCGCCTACGTGGTAGCCGGTCATGGTGAACGTGCTGGCGCTGGCGCGGCGCCGTTCGGGGAGGTTCTCGGCCATCACGGTGAGCGCGACGGGCATGCACGCGCCGAGTCCGAGTCCGGCGAGGAAGCGCAGGGCGCCGAAGGCCGTCACGTTCGGTGCGAGCGGGGTCAGCAGGGTGAACACCGAGAAGAGCAGGACGGACCCGATGAGCATGCCGCGCCGGCCGAACCGGTCGGTGAGCGGGCCGAGTCCGGCGGCGCCGACGGCGACACCGACGAGGGAGACGGTGGCGACGCCGGTGGCGTCGGCGGCGGTGAAGCCGAGGTGGTGGGTGGAGAGCAGGGTGGGGATGGTGGCGCCGAGCGCCACCAGGTCGTACCCCTCGAGCAGGACGGTCAGCCAGCACAGCACCGCTGTGGTGACTCCCCGAGTGGGAGACGTCGTCATTGCCGTACTCCTTGCGGGTCGAGCGGATGGGGACATACGGGAAACATGCGGGAGATGGGGAGATGGGGAGATGCGGGGACGGGGGTGCGCGGGGGGAGCGGGGTGGGGAGCGGAGTGGGGAGCAGGCTGGGGCGGCGCGCGGATTAGAAGGGGTACGGCGCGATGTGCGGGCGCAGCGTGACCCACTGGGTCTCGGTGAAGGCGTCGATGTTGGCGCGGGCGCCGCCGAACCGGGATCCGTTGCCGGAGTCGCCGGTGCCGCCGAAGGGGGCGGCGGGCTCGTCGAGGACCGTCTGCTCGTTGATGTGGATCTTGCCGGAGCTGATGCGGTCGGCGAGGGTCATCGCGGTGCCGACGTCACCGAGCAGCGAGACCGAGAGCCCGTACGGGGAGTCGTCCACGATTTGGGCGGCCTCGTCGAGGTCGCGGTAGGTGCGGACGGGGGCGACGGGTCCGAAGATCTCCTCGCGCCAGGCGGGGGTGGTGTCGTCGAGGCCGGTGAGGACGGTCGCCGGGTAGTACGGGGCGGCGGGCTTGCCGCCCGTGACGATCCGGGCGCCGGCGGCGACGCTCTCGGTCACCACCCGGTCGATGTGGGCGAGTTGGCGGCCGTCGATGATCGGGCCGAGCGCGACGTCGGCGGTGGCCGGGTCGCCGACGGGGAGGCGGGCGGCCTTCTCGGCGAGCAGGGCGACGTACTCGTCGGCCTGGGACTCGTGGACGAGGTGGCGGCCGGTGGCCATGCAGATCTGGCCCTGGTGGAGGTAGGAGCCGAACGCGCCGGCCGACGCGGCGGCGGCCAGGTCGGCGCCGGGCAGCACGACGAGCGCGTTGTTGCCGCCGAGTTCGAGGTGGACGCTCTTGAGGTGGCGGGCCGCGGCCTCACCGACCTTGCGTCCGGCGGCGGTCGACCCGGTGAAGGAGACGACGGAGACCTCGGGCGCCTCGACGACCGCGGCGCCGACGCTCGCGTCGCCGGGCAGCAGGTGCAGCAGCCCCTCGGGGAGCCCCGCCTCCTCGAAGATCCGGACGATGCTCACGCCGCCGCAGACCGCGGTGCGCGGGTCGGGCTTGAGGAGGACGGCGTTGCCGAGGGCGAGCGCGGGGGCGACGGAGCGGATCGCCAGGATCAGCGGGAAGTTGAAGGGGGCGATGACCGAGACGACCCCGGCGGGCACCCGGCGGGCGAACGACCAGCGCGGCGCCTCGGTGCTGAGGACCTCGCCGAGGGGGTGCGCGGGCAGCGCGGCGTCCTCGTGGCACTCGGCGGCGGCGAAGCCGGTCTCGACGGCGGCCTTGGCGCGGGTGGACCCCGCCTCGCGTATCAGCCAGTCCTGGAGTTCGGCGGCGTGCTCCGCGAACAGGTCACCGGCTCTGCGCAGCACGGCGGCGCGTTCGGCGGGGGCGGTACGGGCCCAGTCCCGCTGGGCCTCGGCGGCCCGTGCGGCGGCGCGGGCGACGTCGTCGGCGGTGGCGCTGCCGATCGAGGCGAGCCGGTCGCCGGTGGCGGGTTCGACGACCGGGGAGGTGCCGCCGGAGCCGGCCGTCCAGCCGCCCAGGTGGATGCGGTCGTGCCAGCGGGGGTCCGTGAGGAGGGTCATGGTCACTCCGGTGTGGTGAGGTGGGTGTCGACCTGGACGAGCCGGGGCCCGTCGGTCGCGGGGGTCTTCAACTCGGCCCGCAGTTCGTCGAGTTCGGTGACGGCGGTGGCCGGGACGCCGTATCCGGCGGCGAGCGCCGTGAAGTCGAGGCCGGGGATCTCGGTGCCGGGCACGTCGGGGGTGCCGAGCAGCCGTCCGAACCAGCGCAGTGCTCCGTAGGTGCCGTTGCGCAGGATCAGGAACGTGACGGGCACCTTGTAGTGGGCGGCGGTCCACAGCGCCGTGATGCCGTAGTTGGCGGAGCCGTCGCCGACGACGGCGACGACCGGGCGGTCCGGGTCGCCCATGGCCATGCCGACGGCGGCCGGCAGTCCGAAGCCGAGCCCGCCGGAGGCCGGAAAGAAGTAGGAGCCGGGGTGGCGCAGGTCCATCTGGCGCCACCAGGCGGCGTTGGTCGAGGTGGACTCGACGACGTAGCGGGTGTCGGCCGGCCGGGTGTCGCGCAGGGCGGCGAAGACCTGCTCGGGATGGAGGGCGCCCGCCGCCTCGGCCGGTTGCGGAGGCTCAGTGAACTCCCTTGCCTGGTGCTCCTGTTGGCGCGGGGGCAGCCGGTCGAGGAGGGCGTCGATGACGGGTCCCGGGGCGGCGACCAGCGCCTCGCCCATCGGGGCGCGGGCGGCGGCGCCGGCGTCGTCGGTGACCTGGATCAGGCGGGCACCGTCGGGCAGGTAGGGGCCGGGGACGTGCTGGTGGTAGCGGAAGACGGGGGCGCCGAGGACGAGGACGAGGTCGTGCCCGGCGAGCTCCGCGGAGACCGCTCCGATACCGGCGGGCAGGACCCCGCGGAAGAGCGGGTGCCGGTTGGGGAACGGCAGCCGGTGCGGGGAGGGCGCCACCCACACCGGAAGTCCGAGGTGCTCGGCGCAGGCCACGGCCCGGTCGAAGAGTCCGTCGGTGTCGATGTCGCCGCCGAGCACGAGGGCGGGCCGCCGGGCGGCTCCCACCTCCCGGACGAGTGCGTCGAGCTGGTCCGGGTCGGGGACGAGGCCGCGGCGCACGGTGCGGTCCAGCACGTCGGCGTGCTCGACCTCGGCGGCCCAGTCGTCGTAGGGCACGGAGAGATAGGTGGGGCGGCGCTGCAGTTCGGCCTCGAAGACGGCCTGGGCGAGGGAGCGCGGGACGTCGTCCGCACAGGCGGGTTCGCCGGCCCAGCCGACGAGCGGCCGCATCAACTGGGTGGCCTCGACGTTGGCGAGCATGGCCTCGACGCCAATGGCCGAACGCACCTGCTGACCGGCGGTGAGCACCAGCGGCGAGCGGGCGTAGACGGCGTTGGTGAGGGCGCCCATCGCGTTGCCCGACCCGGCGGCGGCGTGCAGGTTGACCAGCACCGGACGGCCGGTCGCCTGGGCGTAGCCGTCGGCCATGCCGACCACGACACCCTCGTGCAGTCCGAGGACGTACCGGAACGAGTCCGGCAGTTCGGCCAGGAACGGCAGTTCGTTGGAGCCGGGATTGCCGAAGACCGTCGTCAGTCCCCGGCGCTCCAGGAACTCATGGGCGATCCGTCGTGCGGTCGGCATGCGCAAGTCCTCCTTGACCGGCGGTGATGCCGCAGAGCGTAGGGAGAATGCGTACCGTGCTCCAATCAATGTTGCCGAGCCGCTTCATAGACAGGATCGATAATGCGAGACTTCGACCTCAACCTCGTACGGACCTTCGTGCTGCTGTACGAGACCCGCAGCGTGACCGCGACGGCGGAGGCCCTGCACGTGACCCAGCCGACGGTCAGCTACGGCCTGCAGAAGCTGCGCCGCCGCTTCGCGGACGAGCTGTTCCGGCGGACGGGCTCGGGGCTCGCGCCGACGACCACGGCGCGCGCCCTGTACGAACCGCTGCACAGCGCCCTGTCGGAGATCGAGACGGCGGTCAGCGGCGCCCGCTCGTTCGACCCGGCCACGGCACGGGCCGCGTTCACGGTATGCCTGTCCGACCTGGGCGAGGTGGCGCTGCTGCCCCGGGTGATGGCCGCGCTGCCGCGGTGCGCGCCGAGCGCGACGCTGACGGTGCGCTCGCTGGACGTGGAGGGGGTCGCGGACCAGCTGGCGCGCGGCGAGATCGACGCGTTCATCGCGTCACCACCGCTCGGTTCGCCGCGGATGGCCCGGATCCCGCTGTTCTCCGAGGGGTACGTCGCGGTGGTGGCCAAGGATCATCCGCGGCTGCGGGGCGACCGGATGAGCCTGGCGGAGCTGGCCGCCGAGCGGCACGTGACGGTGACGGGCCCGGCCGGGCACGACGGGCCGCGGCGGGCCCTGGAGGCGCAGGGGCTGCTGCCGCAGGTGGCGCTGGACGTGAGCCGGTTCGCGGGGCTGCCGTACCTGGTGCAGGACGGTGAACTCGTCGCGATGGCGCCCCGGTTGGTGGCCCGCATGTTCGCCGCGGACCACCGGGTGCGACTCCTGGAGCTGCCGTTCGACATCGAGCCGGCGCAGGTGTCGGTCTACGCCCGGCACGCGCACGCGCGGACCCCGGCACAGGACTGGCTCGTCACCTTCCTGCGGGACACGCTGTCCCGCGCCCTCGACGACTGAAGGGTCAACTGGCCCACTGAGAGATGTTGTTGGCCAATTGCGACATCCCGTTGGTGATGGCCTCACCGAGGGCGGTGGGGGCGATGAGGACGCCGATGACCAGCAGAATGATCATCACCATCAGCGTGTCGCCCCGCTTTCTGGCGGCGACAGGGCGCCGCAGCAGCAGGATGGCGATGACGCCGAGCAACAGCGCGACGTTGATGGTGACCATGGCATGGCCCTCCCCGTGTCGACCGCTCCCCCGTTCCCCTGCTTTCCTGTGTAGCGGCAACGGGCTTGCCCCGACGCCGAGTTGGACACGATTGGCCCGAAGCGAACCCGCTTCCGCCGGCGCCCTGATCAGGCTCGGGAGCTCTCCTTGCCCTTGCGCCACTCCGGGGCGAGCACGGACCAGATCTCCGCGTCGAGCCGCTCGCCGCGCAGCAGGAAGCACTCCCGCATGAGGCCCTCGCGCGTCATGCCGAGCCGGCGGGCCACGGCGACGCTGCCCTCGTTCGCCGGGGCGACCAGCCACTCCACGCGGTGGATGCCGCGCTCCTCGACGGCCCAGTCGATGAGCTCGCGTGCGGCGCGGGTCACCAGGCCCTTGCCGACCGCGGACGGTTCCAGCCAGCACCCCGCCTCGGCGGTGCCCTGGGCCACGTCCATGGTGCGCAGCAGGACGCCGCCGACCAGTCGCCCGTCGTACCAGATGCCGTGGATCCGGCCGCCGTCGGCCGCCGCCTTCTCGGCGTACGCCTGGAGGAACGCGCGGCTCGACTCCAGGTCGTGGACGGCGTCGGCGAGCCCGATGAAGCGGCCGACGAAGTCGCGGCCCCGGTCCATGTGGGCGAGGAACTCCTCGGCCAGCCACGGCTCCAGCGGTCTGAGTTCGGCGCCGTCGTCACCCAGGGTTCTCGCGTACATGGTGCCCTCCAGTCGGTCGCGTCCGGTGCGGATCGCGCGGTGATCCTATGCCGACCAGTGCGCCCTCGTCCTGTCCAATTCCGCTCTGTACTGGGCGTATCCCCGCTCGTACACGTCCCGCGTCGACTGCCGCGGGACGAGGGTGCGGACGGCCTGCGATCCGGTGGCGGGCGCGAGTCCCAGGGCGTGCCGGGCGACGGTCGTGGCGCCGAGTGCGCCGGTCTCCTCCTCCAGCGGGATGCGCACGGGGCGGCCGACGATGGCGGCGACGAGCTGGGCCCAGGGGCCCGAGCGGCTGCCGCCGCCGCAGGCCGCGAGGGTGCCGGTGAGTCCCGCCGTCTCCAGGCAGTGCCGGGCGGCGTAGCCGATGGCCTCGCAGACGGCGCGGACGGCGTCCGCCGGGGTGTGGGCGAGGGTGAGTCCGTCGAGCCGGCCGCGGGCCGCGGGGTCGACGAACGGGGCCCGCTCGCCCGCTCCGGACAGGAACGGCAGGGCCGTGACGCCGCGCGCGCCGGGCGGGCTCGCGGCGAGCAGGCCGTCGAGGTCGTCCGTGCCGCGCCCGGTGAGGGCGAGCACCCATTCGAGGGCGGCGGTGCCGACCATCGCGGGCATCGCGCGCAGCCAGCGGTCCTGCTCGGGCATGCACAGCCACATCCCCGCGGGTTCGGCCGCGGGGTCTATGCGGGCGCGGTCCGTCAGCACCTGGCAGGCGAGGGTGGTGCCGATGATGACGACGCCGTCGCCGGGTTCGCGGACACCGCTGCCGATGGCGCAGGCGGGCAGGTCGTACGGGCCCGCGGTGAGCGGCAACCCCTCGGGCAGGCCCAGGAGTTCGGCTCCGTGGCGGTCGAGCGCGAGGACGGTGCCGGGCGGCGCGGGCGGCGGGAGCAGCCGGGCCTGCTCGGCGATGCCGCAGGCGGCGAGCGCCTCGCGGGAGTAGGTGCGGGTGACCGGGTCGAGGAAGGGCAGGGTGGCGTCGGCGGCGTCGAGAGAGGTCCGCCCGGTGAGCCGCTGGGCCACGGCGTCCACGCAGTAGCCGGCGGTGGCCGCCCGGGCGAGCACCTCGGGTTCGTGCTCCTGGAGCCAGGCCAGCAGCGGGGCGTGGCAGCCGGGGAACATGCCGGATCCGGTGCGCGCGTACACCTCCTGGATCGTGCCGTCGGCCAGCCAGGTGCCGACGCGGTCGGCGGCGCGGCCGTCCATCCAGGAGATCGCGGGGCGCACGGGCCGCCCCGCCGCGTCGCGCAGCCACAGTCCGTCGCCCTGCCCGGTGAGCGCCACGGCGACGGGCGGCTCGGGCAGCGCGGCCGTGGTCTCGCGGACCACCTCGGTGACGGTCCGTACGACGTCGTCGAGGTCCTGCTCCACCCGGCCGCCGGGCAGTCGCTCGATGCGTGAGGGGCGGGAGGCCCGGGCCAGCGGGGTGCCGTCGGCGGCGAACGCGACGGCCTTCGTGACCGAGGTGCCGATGTCGACGCCGATCACGATCGACCGGCCGGGGTCCGCCGAGGCGGTGGTGGCGGGCGCGTTCTGGGAAGCGGTGGTGCCGAGGGTGTCCTGAGTGGCGATGGTGTCGGGCGCGTCCTGGGGGTTGATGGTGCCGAGGGTGTCCTGAGTGGCTGTGGCGCTGGGCGCGTTCTGGGAGTTGGTGGTGCCGGGCGCGTCCTGGGGTTCGGTGGTGCCGGGCGCCGCGTCGGTCATGGCGTGCTCCTCGGTCCGGTGGTCTCGGCTGCGGTCGACTCGGGGTTGGCGGGGTGCGCGAGGGCCTCGCCGCGCACGAAACGGCCGACCTCGGCGGCGGTGATCGCGGCGGCGCGGTGGGCGGTCTGGCGGGTGGCGCCGGCCAGGTGCGGCGCGGTGACGACGTTCGGGGCGTCGTGCAACGGCCAGTCCGCGGGCGGCGGTTCGACGTCGTACACGTCCAGGGCGAGCGCGCCGAGCCGGCCGCTGCGCAGCAGTCCGGGCAGCGGCGCGTAGTCGAGGAGGCCGCCGCGCGCGGAGTTGACGAGCACGGCGCCCTCGGGGAGCAGGGCGAGCCGGGCCGCGTCGATGAGGTGACGGGTCTCGGGCGTGAGGCGGGCGTGCAGGCTGACGACGCTGCTGGCCCGCAACAGGGCGTCGAGGTCGACGAGTTCGACGCCGTCGGCGCGGGTGGCGGCCGGGTCGGCGTAGGGGTCGGCGACGAGCACCCGGGCGCCGAAGGCGCGCAGCACCCGGGCCACGATCCGGCCGATGGCGCCGTAGCCGACCAGTCCGACGGTGGCGCCGTCGAGTTCGATGCCGCCTTCCTCGTACGCGTAGAAGTCGCCGCGCCACACGCCCTTCTTGAGGGCGGCGTCGGCGGTGGTGATGCGGCGCATGGCGGCGAGCATCAGGCCGATGGCGAACTCGGCTGCGGCGGGGGCGTTGCGGCCCGGGGCGAAGCTCACGGCGACGCCGTGCCGGGTGGCGGCGGGCAGGTCGACGTTGACCGGACCGCCGCGCGAGACGGCGACCATGCGCAGCTCGGGGCGGGCGGCGAAGACCTTCTCGGTGAACGGCGCCATCTGCGTCACACAGATCCGGGCCCCGGCGAGCGCCTCGATGAGGGTGTCCTCGGTGCCGCTCGCCTCGACG
Organism: Streptomyces sp. KL116D; assembly: GCF_030766975.1. Taxonomy (NCBI): domain Bacteria; kingdom Bacillati; phylum Actinomycetota; class Actinomycetes; order Kitasatosporales; family Streptomycetaceae; genus Streptomyces; species Streptomyces sp. KL116D. The sequence continues at coordinate 118,756 of NZ_JASERH010000095.1, forward strand.
ACCGTGCCGACCGGGCCGAACGGCTCGTGCGGCCAGGGCAGGGTCAGTTCGGTGACCTCGGGGGCCGGGTGGTGGTCCCGCGCCGAGCCGAGTTCGGCGGTGAGCGCGGCGCGCAGGAGATCGGGGCGGACGAAATGGTCGCCGGCGGCGAGGATGCGCATGCGGCTGCAACCCTTCTTCGATGATGGCTGATAGATTTAACACCGCCGATTTGAATTATCAATAAGTCCAGTTCAAGCCGTCTCCCGACACCCACGACGTCCTCGGACGGCTCCGAGGACGCCCATGACGCGCAAGGAGGGAGCACGATGCCGTCCCGGCTGCTGCTCGTCCGTCACGGCCAGACCACCTGGCACGCCGAGAACCGGTACGCCGGGATCACGGACGTACCGCTCACCGACGAGGGCCTCGCCCAGGCCGACGACCTGGGCGCATGGGCCGTGCGGCGCGGTGTGGACGCGGTCGTCAGTTCCCCGCTGGGCCGGGCCGTGCGCACCGCGAGCCCGGCCGCCGAGGCGCTCGGGCTCGTCCCCGAGGTCGTGGCGGGACTGCGGGAGGTGGACTTCGGCTGGGGCGAGGGCCGCACCGTCCAGGAGATGGCCGCGGAGGACGCCGAGGCGGTGCGCCGGTTCCGCGCCGACGCCGAGTCGGGCGCCTTCCCCGGCTCCGAGGTCCCGTCGGCGGCGGCCCGCCGGGCGACGGCGGCGCTGCGCGACATCGCCGCACGCCACCCGGACCGCACCGTCCTCGTCGTCGCCCACAACACCCTCCTGCGGATCACCTTGTGCGCCCTGCTCGGGGTGCCCGTCGGCCGGTACCGCGCGGTGTTCCCGCGGCTGGACAACGCGGCCGTCACCGAGCTCGAACTCGGCGCGGACACCGCCGCGCTGCTGTCCCTGAACGTCCCCACGCGCACCGTGCGCACCACCCGTACGGGAGACTTGTCCGCATGACCACCACCGGGGCGGAGTCCCGCAGACAGACCATCGCCGAGCACGTCCTGAAAGAGGGCACGGCCACCGGCGCGGAGCTCGCCGAGCTCACCGGCGTCAGCCTGATGACCGTCCACCGCGACCTCGACGAACTGTCCCGGCGCGGCGTCCTGCGCCGGTTCCGCGGCGGCGCCTCCGCACTGCCGTCGACGGTCTTCGAGTCCAATCTCGACTACCGCCTCGGGGTGAACGTCGCGGAGAAGGACGCCATCGCACGGACGGCCGCCGAGCTGGTCGAACCCGGCATGTCGGTGCTCCTGGACGATTCGACGTCCGCGCTCGCGCTCGCCGCCCTGCTGGTCGACGTCACCCCGCTGACCGTGGTCACCAACGCGCGCCGGGTCCTCGACGTGTTCGCCGGCCGCGAGGGCATCCGGCTGCTGGCGCTCGGCGGCGAGTACTCGCACACCCACGACTCGTTCCTCGGGGTGGCCTGCGTGGAGGCGGTGGAGGCGCTCTCCGTCGACATGGTGATCGTGTCGACGTCGGCGATGGACGCGCGCATGACGTACCACCAGGAGCAGGACGTGGTCCTGGTGAAGCGGGCGATGCTCGCGTCCGGCACCCGCAAGGTGCTCCTGATGGACCACACGAAGCTGGCCAGGACGGCGCTCCACCGGGTGGCGCCGGTGGCCGACTTCGACCAGGTCGTGGTCGACGCGGCCGTGGACGCCGAGCTGGTGCGCTCGCTGCGCCGGCAGACCGAGGTGCGGGTGGCGGCGGCCGACGGCGGCACCGACTCCGCGGACCGCGCGGGCGCCGGCGACCGATAGCCGGGGTTGTTTTCATCATCGGGCGTGTTAATTTCACAGGGCGATGCTCGCCGCCGTGTCCCGCCGTGTCGTGGCGTGGCCGTCGCGGCAGTTGAGCGCAGCTGAGCCGAGACCGAGAGGACCGCTCGCCGATGAGCAGTACCGCCCTGTCCCCCGCCCCCGCCCCCGTCGTCGTGGGGATCGACGTGGCGACCGCCGCGGTGCGGGTGGTGTGCGCCGATGCCGCGGGCCGGGTGGCCGCGCAGGCCCGGGCCGCGCTGCCCGCGCCGGAGCGCGGTCCGGGCGGCACCAGCGAGCAGGACGCCGGTGCGTGGTGGCCGGCCACGGCGGGGGCGCTGCGCCGGGCGACCGCGGAGTTGCCGGGCGGCGGGCGCGAGGTGGTGGCGGTGGCGGTGTCCGCCACGTCCGGGACGCTGGTCCCCGCGGACTCCGCGGGGGCGCCGCTCGGCCCGGCCCTCATGTACGACGACCGGCGGGCGGCAGAGCTCAACTCCCTCGCTCAGGAAGCCGGTTCGGCGCGCTGGAAGGAACTGGGGATCACCGTCGGCCCGACCGCCGCGCTCGGCCGCCTCGCCTGGTGCGTGCGCGCGTACGGCGCTTCCGCCGTCCGCCACGTCCTGCACACGCCCGATCTGCTCGGCCGGCACCTGACCGGCGGGCCGGTGCCCACCGACTGGAGCCATGCCCTGAAGACCGGCTACGACCCGCGCGCGGGCGGCTGGGCCGACGAGGCCCTCGACGCGCTCGGCGTGCCCTCGGCGCTGCTCCCGCAGGTCGCCGCTCCGGGTACGGCGGCGGGCACCGTGTGCCGTGCGGCGGCGGCCGAGACGGGGCTGCCCGAGGGGTGCTCGGTGCGGCTCGGGATGACCGACGGGTGCGCGGGCCAGCTCGCCACGGGCGCCGTGTCGCCGGGCCAGTTCGTGGGCGTGCTGGGCACCACGTACGTCCTCAAGGGGGTCGCGCGCGAGCTTCCCGTCGACCCGTCGGGCGCCGTCTACAGCCACCGCCATCCCGACGGCTGGTGGCTGCCGGGCGGGGCGTCCAGCACGGGCGGCGAAGCCCTCGCGGCCACCGACCCCGCCGACCTGCCACGACTGGACGCGGCCGCGGCGTACCGCGGCCCTGCCTCCTGCGTCGCCTATCCGCTGCGCCGCGACGGCGAGCGCTTCCCGTTCGTGTCGAGCGCGGCCCGCGGCTTCCTGCTCGGCTCCCCCGTCGACGACGCCGACCGCCACCGCGCGGACCTGGAGGGCGTCGCCTTCGTCGAACGGCTCGCGCTCGAACGGCTGTCGGCGCTCGGCGTAGCCGTGACCGGACCGCTGTACGCGGCGGGGGGCGGCAGCCGCAGCGAGCTGTGGAACCGGATCCGCGCGACGGTCCTCGACCGTCCGCTGCGGGTGGCGCGGCGCGCCGAGACGGCCTTCGGCGCCGCGCTGCTCGCGGCCGCCGGCACGCTGCACGCCGACCTGACGACGGCGGCCGCGACGATGACGCCCGACTCGGGCCACGAGGTGCTGCCCGTTCCGGCGGAGCGGGCCGCTCTGGACGCGTCGTACGGCCGGTTCCGGGAGGAGTTGGCGGCGCGGGGCTGGCTGTGAGCCGTGCCCCGCGCCGTCACGACGGTTGCGACAGATGACGGCTGACGACTGACGGGGCTCAGCCCGTCAGCCACTCCTCGATCCGTCCGGGGTGGTCCGTGGTGACGGCGTCCACCCCCAACTCGATGAATCCGTGCAGCAGTTCACGGTCGGCGGCGGGCCAGCCGTCCACCCGCAGACCAGCCGCGTGACACCGCTCCACCAGACCGGGGGTGAGCGCGTCCGTGAGCTCCGGGCACACCCAGGCCGCACCCAGGTCCTTGGCCGTGCGCAGCATGTCGTCCCCGGGACGGTGCGTGATCAGCCCGCGCGCCACCTTGGGCAGGCGGCGTGCGGCGTCCTCCAGCACCTCGGGGTGGAAGGACGTGAGGACCGCGCGCTCCGGAAGGTCCTGGATCACCCGCACCGCCTCCGGCGCCTTGATCTCGACCTGGACGAGGCCGTCGAAGGACGCCAGGGCCTCGTCAAGGGTCGGGATGCGCTCGCCCGATCCTGCGTCCAGGGAACGGAGTTGGGCCAGGGTGAGCGCCGCGACCTCGCCCTCGCCGTCCGTGGTGCGGTCGACCGTGGCGTCGTGGATCACGACGAGCCGGCCGTCGGCACTGACGCGGACGTCGAGTTCGATGCCGTCCGCGCCGAGTTCGGCGGCCCGCCGGAAGGACCGCAGGGTGTTCTCGGGTTCCTCGGTGCGGGCGCCCCGGTGCCCGTAGACCAGGGGGCGGTTCCCGGCGGTGCGGTGGCCCGGTGTCACAGGTGCTCCTCGATGCTGTCGCGGTGCCGGTCCACGTTCTTGCGCAGCCGCTCGGCGACGGCGGCGAAGGCCTTCTCGGCGGGTACGTCGGCGGACCAGACGTTCTGCAGTCCGGTGTAGATCTGCACGTTGGCGTTGGGCACCACCATGCGGACCTGGTCGCCCTTGCGGGTCAGCGGAAGTTGCTCGACCGCCGTGTGGACGTTCGGGTCGTCCTTCATGAGGCGGGCGAGGACCGGTGTCTTCGTCGCCGCGGGGACGACCGGCATGTAGCCGGTGTCGACCGACCACTGCGCGGCGTTCTCGGGCCGGGCCAGGAAGCGGACGAACTCGGCGGCCGCCTGCTTGCGCTCGCGGGGCGTGCGCCGGAACATGCCGAGCCCGCCGCCACCGGTCGTCACCCCGAACTCCTCCTGCCGGGGCAGGAATCCGGTGCCCAGCTCCCAGCCGCCCGCCTTGGCCGCCTCGGTCAGCATCTTGAGGCCGCCCGTGGAGTTCACGTGGGTGGCGATCAGCTGGTTCGCCAGGTCGTTCTGCGGCGAGTCCGCCATGTAGGCGATCTTGTCGCGGTGCACGAGGCGCCGCTGCCACTCGGCGGCGGCCACCGCACCACCGTGGTCGATGGTGACGTCGAGGCCGTCCGAGTACGCGCCGCCCCACTGCCAGGCCGAGCACTGGAACATCCAGTCCCCGTCGATCTTCTGGTACGCCTCCAGGGCGACCCGCTTGCCCTTCACCGTGAGCTTCGTGATGTCCTTCGACCACTCGTACAGCTCGTCCCAGGTCCGGGGCGCACGGTCCGGAACTCCCGCTTTCCGGAAGAGCGTCCGGTTGTAGTAGAAGAGCGGCGTGGAGCGCGCCAGGGGCAGCCACCAGGTGTGCCCCTTGAGCCGTCCCTCCTTCAGGAGCTTGGGCTGGTAGGTGCGGTCCATCCACGCCGGGTCGAGGTAGTCGTCCCAGCTCTCCAGCGCGTCACCGAAGTAGAACTTGTACCACTTCACGTCGGAGAGCACGCACAGGTCGGGCACCTGCCCGGCGACCAGGCCGACCACGGCCTTCTGCGCGCACTCGTCGTAGGAGCCCTGGAACTGGACGTCCACGTAGATGTCCCGCTGCCCGGCGTTGAACCGGTCGACGAGGGTCTGCAGCGCCTTTCCGGGTACGTCGGCGAACGTGGACCACAGGACCACGCGGGTGCGCCGCCCGTATCGGGCGGGGACGTCGCCGGCGGGCTGGGCGACGGTTCCGCTCGCCGAGCCGCAGGCCGTGAGCAGCGCGGACGCGGCGGCTCCCGCGCCGAGGCCGAGCAGGGCGCGACGGCCGACGGGGGCGCTGCGGAGTACGGGGCTCACTTTCCGGCTCCCTGGGTCAGCCCGGCGATGATGTGGCGCTGGGCGAGGAAGAAGACGACGAGGACGGGCACGATCACCATGACGGTGCCGGCCAGGATGGGGCCCCAGTTCGCGAAGCCCTCCTGGTTCTTGAGGAAGAGCAGCCCGATGGGCAGGGTGCGCATGTCGGCGCTGCTGGTGACGATCAGCGGCCAGATGAAGTCGTTCCACTTGGTCACCATCACGACGACGGCGACGGTGACGACCATGGGCCGCGACATGGGCAGCACGATCGTGCCGAGGCGGCGCAGATGGCCGGCCCCGTCGAGCTCCGCGGCCTCCATGGCCTCCTTGGGCAGCGTCAGCATGTGCTGGCGCAGCAGGAACGTGCCGAAGACGGAGCCGAGGCCAGGAGCGATCAGGCCGGCCCAGGTGTTGACCCAGCCGAGCTGCGCGACCGTGAGGAAGTTCGGCAGCAGCGTGACGTGGCCCGGCACCATCATCGCGCCGAGCAGCACCATGAACAGGACGCGCTTGCCGGGGAAGGGCAGGAAGACGAAGGCGTACGCGCACAGCAGCGCGGCGCAGAGCTCGATCGCGGTGCCGACGACCGACACCACGAGGGAGTTGAGGAAGAACCGGCCGAACGGCGCGGCGTTCCAGGCGTCGGAGAAGTTCGACCAGCGCAGGTCGGTGGGGATCCAGTGCGTCGGGTAGCTGTAGATGTCCGGGTTGGTCTTGAGGGCGGAGGAGACCAGCCAGTACAGGGGTCCCGCGGTGACGGCGGCGACGAGGACGAGCAGCACGTACAGGCCCGCACGCCCCGCTCTGCGCCGGACGGTGCCGCTCGTACCGGTCGCGCCCGGCGAGCGGGTCGCGGTGTCGAGGGTGCTCACTGGTAGTGCACCTTCCGTTCGAGGTAGCGGGCCTGGAGTCCGGTGATGAGCAGCAGCACCACGAACATGATCATGGCGCCGGCGGCGGACCGGCCCGCGTCGAAGGCGCGGAAGCCCTGGTCGTAGATGAACCAGCTGAGGATCGACGTGGAGGTGCCGGGGCCGCCGCCGGTCATGACGGCGATCACGTCGAAGGCCTGGAAGGTGGTGATGACGGAGGTCACCAGGAGGAAGAAGGTGACCGGCGACAGGAGCGGGACCGTGATCCGGCGGAGCCTGGTCCAGGCGCTCGCGCCGTCGAGGGCCGCGGCCTCGTACACGTCGCGCGGCATCGACTGGAGACCGGCGAGGTACACCACGGCGACGAACCCGGTGTTCTTCCACAGATAGACGACGACCAGCCCGAACAGGGACCACTTCGAGTCCGTCATCATCGCCGGCGCGGTCAGCCCGAGCGGGGCCGTCAAGGGGCGTATCAGGCCGTAGTTGGGGTCGAACACGAACAGCCACAGCGTGCCGACGGCCGCACCCGACAGGACGTACGGGGCGAAGGTGAGGGTGCGCACGACGCGCGTGCCGCGCAGCTTCTGGTTGAGCAGCAGCGCGATGGCCAGGCCCAGCACCATGCCGCCCGCGACGATGCCCACGACGAAGAGCACCGTGGTCCACAGCGTGCCGCGGAAGTCCGGATCGGCGATCAGGTCCACGTAGTTGGTCAGGCCGACGAACTTCTTGACCGGGGAGATCATGTCCCAGTCGGTGAGGCTGAGGTAGCCGTTGTAGACCACTGGCCAGTACGCGAAGACCAACAGGAAGAAGAAGTTGGGAGCGGCGAACGCGGCGAAGAGGAGATGGTCGCGGCGCCGTCGCCGGGCACGTGCCCGAGGGCCCGCGTCCTGGGCGGAGGCCGCCCTCGGCGGGGCGGCGACGCTGCCGCCCCGCTGCGCGTCGGTGACGGTCAAGGGGCTGGGTCCTTCCGGGATGGCCCGGCCGGGAGGCGGCCTGGGCTCGGACACCCCAAGGGATACCAACAACATTAATGAGAAGTAAACACCTCTCGGCGTTACAACTTTCATCGCTGCCCCGTCGACCGACCGGCGTCGCGCGCCACCGATTACCTCCTTTGACATACCTATCTCGTCAGACCTACATTTGCGCCCATGCCCGATTCCCGCGCCGCCGACCAGGACCACGAGCGAGTGGCGACCGCCCTCGCGTCCTGCCTGCCCGCGCTGAACCGGGCCCTCGACCGTCGGGTCGGCCAGGACTTCGACCAGCCCAAGCCGTCGGACGCCCAGATCGCCCTGCTGCGCTTCGTGTCGCGGCAGGAGGGCGCCACCGTGCGCGAGGCCGCCGACGCCCTGCTCATGCGGCCGAACAACGTGAGCGCGATCGTCTCCCAGCTCACCCGGCAGGGTCTTCTCGACCGCCGCCAGGACAGCGGGGACAAGCGGATCGCCCACCTGTACCCGACCGCACGCGCCCGGCGTGAACTCGCCGAGGTGCGCCGCCTGGAGGGCAAGCACCTCGCGCAGGCGCTGCAGGCCCTCACCGACGGCGAGCGCGACGCGCTCGGCTCGGCCGTCGGCGCCCTGACGTCACTGACGCGGGCGCTGCACCCGTCGTCGACGGTCTCCGAGTAGCACCGCTCAGTACTACCCGGCACCCCCAGCACCCCTCGGTACCCCTCAGCACCAATCGGCACCGATTCACGCGCGCCCGCCTCCACCCCCGTCCCGGCCCCGGCCGGCGGGGGCGCGGCCGCGCGGCCTTCCTCCCTCACCCGAAAGACAGGGCACCCCTTCATGCCGTCCACCGACGTGGATCACTCCTCCCTGCCCACGACCGCTCCACCGGCCGGCCCCGCACCCCGCGGCAGGCGCGCCAATCCGTGGCTGACCCTGCTCGCGGTCGCCTTCGGCCTGTTCATGGTGCAGCTCGACGCCTCCGTCGTGGCGATCGCCAACCCCGAGATCGGCCGGTCCCTGCACGCGTCCACCGCCGACCTCCAGTGGGTCACCAACTCCTATCTGCTCGCCCTCGCCGCCTCGTTGATCCTCGGCGGCAAGCTCGGCGACCGGTTCGGGCGGCGCACCTTCTACCTGGTGGGCGTCGCCGGATTCGTCGTCGCCTCCGTCGCGATCGGCCTGTCGGGGTCGATCACCGGGGTCATCGCGTTCCGTGCGGTGCAGGGCTTCTTCGGCGGACTGCTGATGCCCAACACCCTCGGTCTGCTGCGATCGGTGTTCCCCCCGCGGAAGTTCGGCATGGCCGTCGGCATCTGGGCGATGGTCTCCGCGGTCTCCACCGCGCTCGGCCCGATCGTGGGCGGCCTGCTCGTGGAGCACGTCAGCTGGGAGTCCGTCTTCTTCATCAACGCCCCCATCGGCGTCGTCGCCCTCGCGGTCAGCGCGGCCGTGCTGCCACTGAGCCGGAACGCGACGGACAGGCACCGCTTCGACGTGGCCGGGGTCGTGCTGCTGGCCGCGGGACTCCTCGCCGTCGTGTTCGGCGTGGTCAAGGGCGAGACCTGGGGCTGGACCTCGGCCGGCACGCTGGCGTCCATCGTCGGCGGCGTGCTGGTCCTGGCCGTCTTCGGCCGGTACGAGACCCGGATCGAGCACCCGCTGCTGCCGATGCGGCTGTTCCGGGTCCGCGCCCTGACCGTGGGCACGATCGTCACCGCGCTCAACTTCTTCGTGCTGCTCGGCGTGATCTTCTTCGTGATGCTGTACCTCCAGAACGTCCGCGGCCTCTCCCCGGTCGAGGCGGGCGTGCGCACGCTGCCGCTGAGCCTCGCCTCGCTGGTGGCGTCGCCGCTCGGCGCGGCGCTCACCCAGCGGTTCGGGGCGCGGGTCACCATGCCGGCCGGCATGGTGCTCCAGGCGGCGTCGATGTTCGGGATGCTCGCCTGGGACACCGGTTCGTCGTACGCCACGATGTGGCCGCCGTTCGTGACGCTCGGGCTCGGCGTCGGCATGGTCCTGGCGGCCTCGTCCGACGCGATCGTCGGGCAGGCCCCGGTACGGGACGGCGGGGTGGCCGGTGGGTTGCAGGCCACGGCGCTGCAGATCGGCGGCGCGCTGGGCACCTCGGTCCTGGTCTCCCTGATCAGCGGCCGGGTCGGCGCCACGCTGGCCGGCGAACTGACCGCGGCGGGTGTCCCCGACCGGATGGCGGGCGGTCTCGAGGAGGCGCGGGACGCCGTGGCGATGGGGGTCGCGCCGGTCTCCGACGACATGGGCGCGCGACTGCGGGCGGCGGTCGTGGAAGGCAGTGGCCAGGCGTTCATGAACGGCGTGCACACCGCGCTGGCGGTGACCGGGACACTGTGTGTGCTGGGGGCCGTGCTCGCGGCGGTCGGCCTGCGCGGGACCGGCCCGGCGCGGCACTGAGCCGGTGGCCGGCGCCCATCCGGGGCGCCGGCCACCCCTCACCGCTCATTCCTGGGCGTACTGGGCGATGCCGTCGCCGAAGGACCAGTCGACCGAGGTGTTCTCGGTGACCGTCACGAGGACGTTGCGCGGCTCCGTGCCCGCGTAGGCGTGGGCGAGTTCGGCGATCCGCCGGTACAGGGCCCGCTTCTCGTCGGGCGTGCGGCCGGCCCGCATCGTGACGCCGACGAGGACGAGGTCGTCGTCGCGGTTCCCCAGGTACTGGCCGTACCGCAGGACGCTGCGCTCCCCGTCGTGCCCGGTCAGCACCTGGAACAGGTCGTCGGGCGGGAAGCCGATGCTCTCCACGAGGGCGTCGTGCACGGCGCGGCCCAGCGCGTGAAGCCGCTCACTGTCCGCCGTCAGGGCGTCGATCCGGACCAGGGGCATGGGGCGTACTCCTTCGGGGAGGGCGGTCGCGAGGATCCGTACGGGGCACGGCCGTTGGGCCGCGCGGGCCGCGTCGGGCCGGACAAGCATCGTACATACTAGTAGTTACAATCCCCCGTCGGATGCCCCACCCCGGGTGGTGGCGGCCGACTTCGCCCACGTAGGGTCCCCCTTTGTCCCCCACCGGGTGACATCTGTACCGACAGCCACAGGAGTACTCACCGTGCCCGCACCGTCCAGCGCCCCGGCGCCCATCTACGACCGTCTCGTCGACGAGCAGGGTGACGTCCTCACCGGTGCCCGCGAGGCCGCGCAGGAGGCGGAGCGCACCGCCGAGGACGTCCTCGACTTCGGCCACGCCCCGGCCGACGAGCCGCAGCACTGAGCCGACCGGCTCCGCTACTCCCCGAGGCCGTCCCGGAGCAGGCGCCGCGCCAGTTCCGCGCGGGCGGCGGCGAGTTCGTCGGCCACGGCCCGGTGCCGCTCGGCGTCGACCGGCACCGCCGCCTCTCTGGGCGCACCGGCCCGCAGGACGTCCCGGCGCAGATGTGTCGGCGGGTGCGTGGAGTCGACGCTGTGACCCCGGCGGACGGCGGCCCTGCGCAGTCGTTCGTACTCCCGGCCGGGAACTGACCCCACGTGGGCGGCGAGCCGCCCCCACAGGCCCTCCGGGTCGGAGCCACGGCCCTTCACCTGGCGCGAGTTGGCCTCGCGACGCAGCATTCCCTCGGCGGACGGCACCACCAGCAGGCTGTCCATGAGGCGGATCGCGGCGTCCGTGGAGCCGGCCCGGGCCGCCGTCGAGTCGGCCAGGTACTCGGCCCGTTGCGTCGCCCGCAGAGTGAGCCGGTCGAGCAGCAGGATCATGCCCGCGACCAGGAGCCGCGGCACCAGTGTGAGCAGGTTGACAACCGCTTCCAGCGGCGTCGGGTGCGGCGTGCGGGCCACGTAGTAGTGCCAGGTGCCCAGCGACCGGAAGGCCTGGCCGAGCACCATGCCGTGGCGGGTGTCCCCGTTGCTGAAGTGCCCCAGTTCGTGGCCGAGCAGAGCGACGCGCTCCTGCGGGCCGAGCATCTCCCACAGGGGCAGCCCGATGGTCAGTACGCGCCTGCCGCGCACCCCGTACGTCGTGACGCTCGCGTTGAGGTCGGTGTCCAGGACGACGGCGTCGACGCCCCGGGTGCCGGCGACCGCCGCGACCTCGTCCACCCACGCGAACAGCACGGGCGCCGCCGCCCTGCGCAGCACGGGCCAGTCGTCCGGGAGCGAACCGAAGCGGGGCCGCAGGGTCCAGGCGAGCGCGAGCAGGGCGACCGCCCCGAGCAGCCTGCCCGGGTGTCCCCAGCCGGTGACCAGGAGCCAGAGGCCGCCCAGGGTCAGCAGTGCGGTGACGGCATGCACGACCAGGGCCAGGGCGAGCGCGACCGCGCCCGCCGCACCACGTCGCGGCGGGGCCTGCCCGCCGCCGCCCGTGGTCAGTTCCGCGACGAGGCGTTCACCGTGGCGCCGTGCGAGCGCGCGCCGGACCCTCTCCACGCGCCCCTGCGCCTCGGCCGGCGCGGCCGGATCGACGTTCCAGTCGCAGCCGGTGCACCACGTGGTGAACCGCGCGTCGGATCTGATGGTGTCCCCGCACTGCGGGCACGACTGAACTGTCTCCTGGACGGCTTCGTTCACCGTTCGTCCCTCTCCCACCCCACGGCCCCTCCCCAGAGGCCGTCACTTCCGTTCCGTGCAGAGGGAGATCTGATCACGCCATGGGCATGACGTAAAGGCCGTTTCCCCGTCGACCGGGCGGGCGCCACGCCGACGCCGCGCCGACGCCGTCCACCGCCCCACTCCCCCCAGGTCACGACCCCGTGCACGCCTATTGACTCGAATTCAAACTCGTCGGTAGCTTCAACTGTCAGCGCGCTGAAATCCCCTGTCTCATACGGAACTTGGCCTTGTGCCGAGCCGGTTTCGAAGGAGCATCAGATGGCGATCCGCGCGTTCAGGGGCCGTCTCGCGGCCGTGGCGGCCACGACCGCCGCCGCCGCTGTCGGCCTGGCCGCTCCGGCGCAGGCCACCCCGCAGCCCCTCCCCTACGTCGCGCTCGGCGACAGTTACAGCGCGGCCTCCGGCGTGCTGCCGCTCGATCCGTCGGCCAGCCTGCTGTGCGCCCGGTCCACCGCGAACTACCCGCACGTGATCGCCCAGCGCACCGGCGCCGCACTCAAGGACGTGACGTGCGGCGGGGCGCAGACCAAGGACTTCGCCGGGGCGCAGTACCCGGGCGTGGCCCCGCAGCTGGACGCGCTCGGTGCCGACACCCGGCTGGTGACGCTGACCATCGGCGGCAACGACAACAACACGTTCATCAGCACGATCCTGGCCTGCGCCACGGCGGGCGTGCTGTCCGCCGGGCAGGGCGCGCCCTGCCGGTCGCAGTACGGGAGCAAGTTCGGCGACGACATCGACACGAAGACCTATCCGGCGGTGAAGGCGGCCCTGCAGGCGGTGCGGAACAAGGCGCCGCACGCGCGCGTCGCCGTCCTCGGCTATCCGTGGATCATGCCGGCCAAGGCGCAGACGGGCTGCTTCGTGAAGATGCCGATCGCCTCCGGCGACGTACCGTACGTGCGCGACATCCAGACGCATCTCAACGACGCGGTGCGGCGGGCCGCGGCCGAGACCGGGTCGACGTACGTGGATCTCGCCGCGGCGTCCGAGGGGCACGACGCGTGCCAGAAGACCGGCACGCGGTGGGTCGAGCCGGCGCTCTTCGGCACCAACTTCGTCCCCGTGCACCCGAACGCGCTCGGCGAGTCCGCGATGGCCGACCACACGATGGCCGCGCTCGGCCTGGGCTGACACCGGCGTCGGACCGGCGTCCGGCCGGTGCCTAGACGAAGGCCACCTCGGGGAACCGCGGCGACGGCCCGTCGAGCAGTCCGTCGTCGTCGCGGTCGCGCAGCCACCGGTCGAAGAAGGCCGTCACGTAGGCGCGTTGGGCGGCGACGGCGCGGGCCGCGGGCACCGTGCCGACCCAGTCCGTGAGCATCTCGCGCGGCAGGCCGAGCCGGTCCGCGACCTGCGGGAGGAGCGTGGCCGCGTCGGTGTACGTGGCGTGCCCCGAGCCGCGCACCGTCAGATCGCGGCGCCATCCGGTGCTGTGCCGCCACAGTTCCCGCCAGGAGGGCACCGTGGTCCGGTCGTCGCCGTCGCTGCCCATGAGGAGGAACGGACGGTCGACGCCCTGCGCGGCCACGGTGGAGAGCCCGCCCTCGTCGTGGTCGTCCTGGACGTAGGCGAGGACGCCGTCGAGGTCGGCCGCGGCGGCGATCCGCGGGTCGTCGTGCAGCGCCTGGAGCGCGGCGAAGCCTCCGGCCGACTGCCCGAACACCCCGACCGGGGCGCCGCACGGGGCGGCGTCGCCGAGCGCGTCGCGCAGGACGTCGTCCAGGACGTCGAGGACGAAGCGGACGTCGGCGACGCGGACGGCGGCCGTCTTCTTCAGCAGCGCGGTCACCGCGTCGGGTCCCGCCTGCTGCGCGGCCTCGAACTCCTGCGGCAGCCTGCTGGTCACCACCCGTCCGTCCGGGAACTCGACGGCGGAGACGTCGTAGGGGTGGTCGATCGCCACGACGACGTGGCCGCGGGACGCCAGCTCGTCCGTCAGCGTGGTGCCGAGGGTGCGCGGGTCGAGGACGCCCGGGGAGTAGAGGACGACGGAGCGGGCCGCGTGCCGGTCGGCGGGGGCTCCGGTGTGGGCGAAGGTGCGGGTGGCCGCCCAGTCGACCCGGTCCGCGGGCAGCCCGCCGAAGTTGTTGAGCCGGTCGAAGCCCGCCGCCTCCCCGGCCGTCATCTGGGCGGCCCGCGCGTGTCCGGCCACACTGCGGGCCGGGTACCGGACGTCGACCATCAACTCCCTGACGGGCGCGCCCGTCCAGGGGTCGCGCCGGGAGCGGTCCACCAGGCGCAGCGACCGCGTGCCCACCGGGTGCGGTCCGGTCGGGGCGGGCAGCCGCAGCCGGACCCGCGCGTCACGGGTCCGCGCGGCGGCGGTCCCCACCGGCACGCCGAGCGTCAACAGGGCCGTGCCCACGGCCAGTACGGAACGGCGGGAGGGCCCGCGGGGCGTGGTGATCTCGTTGGCGTCCATGGGTCAAGCCTGGCCGCGTCTCCCTCCCCCGCACCATCCGGCAGGCCCGCCCCGCGGGTTGGGGGGAATCCCCCAGAGGCCGTCCCGGAGGCTCCGGGCCCGACGCCCTGAACGGCGCACTCCGACAGGGAAGTGGACCCGCCACCTGCCTACGGTGAGGCGTCGGAGCAGTGGGAGACGCCGGGAAACGGCAGGGCGGAGGGCCCGTGGGCGGCGAACGGCACAGCAGGCGCAGGAACCTCTGGATCACCGGCGGGGCCGCGCTGGCCCTGGCCGGTGCGGGAGCGGGGGCCTGGGCCGTGGTCGCGGCGGGCGACGAGACGCCGAGGACCGGTCCGCTGTCGGCGTCGGAAGTCACCCGGGCGGCCGACGGCTTCCTGGACGCGTGGGCGGACGGGGACACCGAAGGGGCGGCCGGCCGCACCGACGACGAGGCCGCCGCCGGCCGCGCGCTGCGGGACTACCGGGAGCGGGCGCACCTCTCCCCGAAGAAGCTCTCGCCCGGTGCCCCGGCGGGCAGCCGGGTGCCCTTCGCGGTCCGGGCCGAGTTCGCGTACGACGGGGCGCGGGCCCCGCTCTCGTACGACACGGCGCTGACGGTGGTGCGCCGCCCCGGCGACGGGAAGGCCGTCGTGCACTGGGCGCCGTCCGTGCTCCACCCCCGCCTGGGCGCCGGGAGGCGGCTGTCGGCGCAGGAGACGGGGGCGGCGCCGGTGCGCGCCCTTGACCGGGACGGGCGGGCGCTCGACACGCGGGCGTTCCCCTCGCTGACGCCGGTCGTCGACGGGCTGCGCCGCTCGTACGGGAAGGCGGCGGGCGGCAGGCCGGCCGTGGAGCTGCGGGTCGTGGCGGCGGGCCGGGCGAACGGGGACGCGGAACCGCCGGCCGGCCAGGCGCTGCTGTCGGTGGGCGAAGGGACGCCGGGACGGCTGCGGACCACGATCGACCCGGCGGTGCAGCAGGCGGCCGAGCGGGAGGTGGCGCTGCGGGCCGACGCGTCGATCGTGGTGCTGAGGCCGTCGACCGGGGAGATCCTGGCGGTCGCCAACTCCCGTGGGAGCGGCCGGGACACGGCGCTCGAAGGGCGGCTGGCGCCGGGCTCCACGATGAAGATGATCACGGCGTCGCTGCTCCTGGAGAAGAAGCTCGCCGATCCGGACAAGCCGCACCCCTGCCCGAAGAACGCCTCGTACGGCGGCTGGACCTTCCACAACGTCGACGACTTCGACATCGCGGGCGGCACCTTCCGCAGCAGCTTCGCCGCGTCGTGCAACACCGCGTTCATCACGCAGGCGGGCAAGATCGCGGACGACGACCTGGCGCGGCAGGCCCGCGAGGTGTTCGGCATCGGGGAGCGCTGGTCGGTCGGCGTCGACGCGTTCGACGGATCGGTGCCGGTGGAGCACGCCGCGTCGAAGGCGGCGTCGATGATCGGTCAGGGCGAGGTCCGGATGAACCCGCTGACCATGGCGTCGGTGGTGTCGACGGCGCGCACGGGACGGTTCCGGCAGCCGTATCTGGTCGCGCCGTCGGTCGACCACCGCACGCTCGTCACGGCGAAGCGGGCGCTCGAACCCGGTGCGCACCGGCAGTTGCGGGAGCTGCTGCACACCACGGCGACCTCCGGGTCGGCGGCCGGGTCCATGGCGGGACTGACCGGTGACACCGGGGCGAAGACCGGGTCGGCCGAGGTCATCGGGCAGAAGGAGCCCAACGGCTGGTTCGCGGCCTGGCACGGGGACCTCGCCGCGGCCGCCGTGATGCAGCGCGGCGGCCGGGGCGGCGAGTCGTCGGGGCCGCTCGTGGCGGCGGTCCTCAGGGCGGTCGACCGGAGCCGCTGAGTCCCTCGCACCACCCCCACCGTGCTCACGCCGAGACCGCGCTGACGTCCTCGTATGCTCGGGGACACGAACGACGGATCGATCTTGGAGTGACACTGGTGGCGCGACGGCCTTCCCTGACCGGGACATGGGATCGCTTCGTGGCGTCCGACCCGGGGCTGCTGCGGCTGATGGCCGGGGTCCGCACGGTCGCGGCGATCGGACTGACCCTCGCCGTGCTCGCGGTGCTCGGCACGGACGTGACGTACATGGTCGCGGGCGCGATGACCGCGATGGTCGGCACCTTCGCGATCCGCGAGAAGACGGTGCGCGGTCAGGCCCTCACGGTGGCGCTGGGGCTGCCGACGGCGCTCGCGGCCGTGTCGCTCGGTGCGCTGCTGCACAGCCACGTCGTGGCGGGCGACCTCTTCTTCCTCGCCCTGATCTTCGGCGCGGTGTACAGCCGCCGGTTCGGCGACCGGGGCACGGCGCTCGGCCTGATCGGCTTCCAGGTCTACTTCGTCTCCCTGTTCGTGAACGCCTCGGTGGATCAACTGCCGCGGTTGTTCGGCACCTTGGCGATCGCCTTCGCGTGCAGCGCGGTGGCCAGGTTCGCGCTGGTGCCGGAGACGCCGCAGCGGGTGCTCGGGCGGCTGCGGGAGGCGTTCAGGGCGCGGCTCGCGCAGCTGGTCACCGCGCAGACCCGGCTCCTCGACGCGCCGCCGGAGGAACTCGACGACGTCCTCGACGACCTGCGGCGGCACACGGCGCGGCTGCACGAGGCGGCGCTGATGATCCAGGGCCGGCTGGAGGACGGCACCCGCGACGAGACGACGGCCGCGCTGGTCCAGCGCCGCGTCGCGGACGCCGAGGTCGCCGCCGAGCGCCTGGGCATGCTGCTCCTGAACGCCCGCAGCGCGGAGCGCGCCGACACCCTCACCCTGCACCTGCCCGACGCCCCCGTCCCGGCGACCGGCAAGCTGCTGCGCCGCGAGGACGAGGCGACCGCGACGCTCCGCCGCGATCTGGGCGCGCTGCACCTGATGGTGGCCCGGCCGGCCGACGCCAATCGCGGCACGGCCGTCGCCCACGTCCGCAACCGGCTGCTCGGCTACCGCGACGAGGAGCGGATACCGCCGGGCACCACTCTCGCGGTGCAGGACGTGTTCCGCGGCATCGGTGAGGCGGCCCGCGCGGTCCTCGGCCTGCGGCTCGCGCTCGACGGCCCGCAGGACGAGTCCGACGACTCCCCCGCCACGATCCGGTCCCGCGAGGAGTTCGACGCGGAGGACGTTTCCATCACGGGCGCGGAGAAGGAGGCCGCCGAGGAGACCGAGGACCCGGCCGGACTCAAGCGGCCCACGACGCGCGCCGCGTTCCAGGTCGCCGTCGGTTCCGCCCTGGCCATCGTCGGCGGCGAGTTCCTGTCCTCGCAACGCTGGTACTGGGCGGTCCTCACCTGCTGGGTCGTCTTCCTCAACACCGCCTCCACCGGCGAGATCGTGGTCAAGGGCTACCGGCGACTGCTCGGCACGGTGCTCGGCGTCGTCGCGGGCGTGGCCCTCGCCGGCGCGGTCGGCAACCACACCTGGCTGGCGTTCGTGCTGGTCCTGGTCTGCGTGTTCGCGATGTTCTTCACCGCCCCGCTGTCGTACGCGCTGATGTCGTTCTTCGTGACGGCCATGCTGGGACTGCTCTACACGCTCCTCAACACCTACAGCTTCGACGTGCTGGTGCTGCGCATCGAGGAGACGGCGCTCGGCGCGGCCTGCGGCATCATCGCCGCGATGCTGGTCCTGCCGGTGCGCACCGACTCGCGCACCGACGAACTCCTCGCCACCACCCTGGAACGGCTCGGCGACGTCGTCGCGGCCGCCGTGGAACAGCTCAGCGGCGGCCCCGCCGCCGACCTGCTGGACAAGGCGCGGGACCTGGACACCGCGCTCGACGACCTGCGGGCCTCCACCCAGCCGCTGACGCATCCGATCACGCCGCTGCGCGAGCGCCGGCAGACCGCCCGCTATCTGGTGGCGCTCCTGGAGACGTCCGCGTACCACGCCCGTTCGCTGGCGGCGACCGCGGAACTCGTGCCGTTCAGCAAGCGCGTCGGGGCCGACCCGCGGCTCGGACGCGCGGCCAAGCGCATCGCCCACAACATCGACGTCCTCGTCGCACACGTGAACGACGAGAGCACCCCGGGCGGCGTCGAGTCCGGCGCCAGCATCGCGGCGATGCTGGAGACGGACGGCCTCGGCGTCCCGGCCGCGAACACCGTCACCTTCCGCGTACTGCGCCACCTGCAACGCCTCGACGAGGGCATCACCGGTCTCGCCCGGCCGCTCGGGGTGCCGGTGGGTCCCCGCAAGTGATGTGATCGTCAAGGGAGTTGATGATTGACTGGGCCGATCACCGTGCTGGAGGAGGCACTTCATGTCGGACCAGGGTTCCGGATACGCCGACGCGTCAGAGATCCGCAACCGCATCGACACCACGACGCCGCACTCGGCCCGCTTTTGGAACTACTTCGTGGGCGGCAAGGACAACTACGAGGTGGACCGCCAGATCGGCGACCACATCAAGGAGATATTCCCCGGCCTCGTCGACGTGGCGCGCACCAGCCGCCACTTCCTGGGCCGCGCCGTGCGCCATCTGGTGAACGAGCAGGGCGTACGCCAGTTCCTGGACGTCGGCACGGGCCTGCCCACCGCCGACAACACGCACGAGGTGGCGCAGCGCGCCGCGGCCGACGCCCGCATCGTGTACGTCGACAACGACCCGCTGGTCCTCACCCACGCACGGGCCCTGCTCACCAGTACGCCGGAGGGCGAGACGGCGTACCTGGACGCCGACCTCTACGACCCGAACGCGATCCTCAAGGCGGCCGCGACCACGCTCGACCTGACGCGGCCGGTCGCGCTGATGGTCCTGAACACCCTGGGGCACGTCGCCGAGATCGAGCAGGCGCGCTCGCTCGTCCAGCGCCTCATGGCCGGTCTGCCGTCCGGGAGTTACCTCGTCGTCAGCGACAGCACCTCGACGAGCGAGGGCATGATCGCCGCGTCGAACGCGTACAACGAGAGCGGCGCGGTGCCGTACCACGTGCGTCCCGTCGCCGACATCGAGGGCCTCTTCGACGGCCTGGAGCTGGTCGAGCCGGGAGTCGTGCGCGTGACGGACTGGCGCCCGGACGCCGACGCCGACCAGGAGGCTCCCGCGGTCGACGCCTACGGCGGCGTGGGACGCAAGGCCTAGGCAGGCAGGCGCGGTCGGGCCCGGCACGGCGGGGGCGTCGTCTCTCGGCGAGTGAGACGACGCCCCCCCGCCTGCCGCACGCCGCTCACCTGGGGTTACGATGCGAAGCCCCGCTCGGCGTGCTGCTCGCCGCGCTGCTGTTCGGGCTCGCGGAGGCCGCCGGGTTCCGGCTCCAGGGCCTCGGCCTGCCGCGGCAGGCGACGGACGCGGCGCCGTACGTCGTCACCCTGATCGCCCTCTTCCTCACCACGGCCCGACGCCGTGGCACCACTGGAGCCTCCGCATGAGCGCCACCGCGCCCGACCTGCTGCCCATCACCCGGATACCGCGCACGGGCCTGCCGCCGCGCGCCGTCGTCGTGGGCGACCCGGCGCGCGCCGCGGCCGTCGCCGACCTCCTGGACGACGCGAAGGAGGTCTCCTACCACCGCGAGTACCGGGTGTTCAGCGGGAGTTGGCGCGGTCTACCGGTCGTCGTCGCCTCGCACGGCGTGGGCGGCCCGGGCGCGATCCTGCTGTTCCAGGAGCTGGCGGACGCGGGCGTGCGCACCTTCGTCCGGTTCGGTACGGCGGGTGCGATGCGCCGCGGCATCGGCGACGGCGACCTGGTGATCGCCGAGGCGGCGGTGCGCGACGACGGCGTGACGCAGCAGCTGGTGCCGGCCGAGTACCCGGCGGTGTCCGCGCCCGAGGCCGTGCTCGCCCTGACCCGGGCGGCGCGCGAGGCGGGGGCGCCGCACCACCGCGGCCTCGTGTGGACGCGGGCGGCGTTCCAGCCCGGCCTCATCCCCCTGACCGCGTACGACAGGGCGGGGCTCGCCGCGATCGAGATGGAGCTGTCCGCGCTGTACGTGACGGCGTCGCTGCGCGGCCTCGTCGCGGGCGGCGTGCTGGTCGTCGACGGGGCGAACGCCGACGAGCTGGTCGACGAGGAGAACACCGGCGGCTACGACCCGCACCGCGAGGTCGTCGCCGAGGGCGTGGCCCGGGGCAGCGTCGTGGCGCTCGACGCGCTGCGGATCCTCGCGCAGGAGGAGGACCACCTTGTCTGACCCGGTCGACCTGCTGGTCCACGGCGGCACCGTCCTCACGGTCGACGACGCCTCCACCGTCGTCCCGGACGGGGCCGTCGCCGTCCGCGACGGGGTGATCGTCGCCGTGGGCCCGGCCGCCGGGCTGCGCGCCCGGCACTCCCCCGCCGACGAGATCGACGCGCACGGCTGCCTGGTGCTGCCCGGCCTCGTCAACACGCACACCCATCTGGCGATGACGCTGCTGCGCGGCACCGCCGACGACGTGACGCTCCAGGAGTTCCTCGGCCGGGTGGTGCCCGCCGAGGCCCGACTGCTCAATCCCCGCAACGTGGCGGCCGCGGTGCGGGTCGCCGTCGCGGAGAGCGTACGGGCCGGGGTGACGTCGGCGCTCGACATGTACTGGTTCCACGAGGCCGCCGAGGAAGCGGCCCGGGAGGCCGGGTGGCGGCTGCACACGGGGCCGACCTTCATGGACGTGCCGGAGCCGCCGGACGCCCGGGAGTACGCGACCCGCCTCGACTGGGCCCGCCGCGACCTGGCGGCCAGGAGCCAGTCCCCCGGCACCCGACCCGTCCTCTTCGCCCACTCGGCCTACACGCTCACCCCCGACCAGCTCGTCGGGATCTTCGCGCTCGGCCGGGAGTTCGGCGCGCTGATCCACATCCACGCGGCGGAGAACGCGGCCGAGGTCGCCACCGTCGAGGCCCGCCACGGCAAGCGGCCGGTCGAACTCCTCGACTCGCTCGGCCTGTTGGGGCCCGACGTGCTGCTCGCGCACGCCGTCGACCTGACCGGCGGGGAGATCGTGGCGCTCGCCCGCACCGGCACGTCCGTCGCCCACTGCCCCGTCTCCAACCTCAAGCTGGGCTGCGGCATCGCGCCCGTGCCCCGGCTGCTGAGCGCGGGCGTCACCGTGGGCCTGGGCACCGACGGCGCCGTCAGCTCCAACACGCTCGACCTGCTGGGCGCCGTGCGCCAGGCCGCGCTCGTGCACAAGGCGGGCGGCGACCCGACCGCGGTCGGCGCCGAGCAGGCGGTGCGGATGGCGACCGTCGAAGGGGCCAGGGCGCTCGGCCTCGGCGCCGAGCTCGGCTCACTGGAGCCGGGCAAGCGCGCGGACCTGATCGTCCTGGACCTGGACCGGCCGCACCTCACCCCGCGCCACGATCCGTGGTCGATGCTGGCGTACGCCGCGCAGGCCTCCGACGTGCGGGACACCGTCGTCGATGGCAGGGTGCTGATGCGCGACCGCACACTGACGACGCTCGACGAACGCGCCGTCCTGGCCGATCTGGAGGCCCTCGCATGACCGGCCACGCCACCCGGGGCTTCGTCGGCCGCCCCCGCGTCCACAACCCGGGACTGCCGCCGGGCCAGTACGACGCACGCGACGACTGGCCCGTCCTGTCGGCCGAGGTGACGCCCGAACTCGCCCCGCGCGACTGGACGTTCCGGATCGACGGGCTGGTCGCCGAGCCGCGCACCTGGACCTGGGACGAGGCACAGGCGCTGCCCGGGTCCGCGTACGAGGGCGACATCCACTGCGTGACGAGCTGGTCGAAGTTCCGGGTGCGCTTCGGGGGCGTCTCGCTCGACGTGTTCCTGGACGCCGTCCGCCCGGACGCGTCGGCCACCCACGTGGTGGCGTACTCGCACACCGGCTACACGACGAACCTGCCGCTCGCCGACGTGACGGGCGGCCGGGCGTGGGTCGCGTTCACCTACGAGGACGCGCCGCTGCCGTCCGAACACGGCGGCCCCGCCCGCCTGTTGGTGCCGCACCTCTACTTCTGGAAGAGCGCGAAGTGGCTCGCCGGACTGCGACTGCTCGACCACGACGAGCCCGGTTTCTGGGAGCAGAACGGGTACCACGCCCGGGGCAACCCCTGGGAAGAACAGCGATACGCAGGTGACTGACCAGGTGTCCGAGACCTTCACTCCCCCGACCCGGTTCGCCGTGCCCGGCCGGATCGCCGTGAGCGACCGGGCCGCGGCCACCTGGCAGCGCGCCGAGCTCACCGAGATCCGCCGGGAGACGCCACTCGTGTCGACGTTCCGGTTCGCGGTGCCCGGCTGGCAGGGGCATCTGCCGGGCCAGCACCTGATGCTGCGGCTGACCGCCGACGACGGCTACACGGCGCAGCGCCACTACTCGCTGGCGTCGCCGCCCGACGCCTCCGGGCACATCGAGCTCACCCTCGACCACGCCGAGGGCGGCGAGGTCTCCGGGTACCTGCACACGATCGCCCGGGTCGGCGACGCGGTGGAGGTGCGCGGCCCGCTCAGCGGCTTCTTCGCGTGGCCGGGCGACCGGCCCGCGCTGCTGGTCGGCGCGGGCTCGGGGGTGGTGCCGCTGATGTCGATGGTCCGCCACCACCGGCAGCACCGCCTCACCGTGCCGCTGCGCCTGTTCGTGTCGGCGCGCACCCGGGAGGACCTGATCTACGCCGGCGAGTACGGGGCGGAGACCACCCCGGTGCTCACCCGCGAGGGGGAGCACCGGCGGTTGGCCGCCGACCACCTGGCGCCGTGCTTCACACCGGATGCGCCGGCCTGGGAGGCGTACGTCTGCGGCTCGAACGCCTTCGCCGAGCACGCCTCCCGGCTCCTGGTCGAGCTGGGTCAGCCGGTGGAGCGCATCCGCATCGAACGCTTCGGCTGACCCGCGCCGGTCACTGCCCGGCCCACCGCTTGATGGTGGCGGTCGCGGCGTCCCGCTGGTCCGCGGGCAGCGCCGAGATCCGGGCGCCGTGGTTGGACTTCGGCACGACGTACTTGTACGAGTCGTTCTTGCTGGGCGTGAACTGCTCGGCGCTCCACGGGTCGTTCTGCCCGTAGACGAAGAGCATCCGCTCCGACCGCGTGCGCACCCACTTGTCGACGCCCTTGATGACGGTGCCGTCGTACGTGGTGCGCATGTCGGCCGGGAGCACCGAGTTCGGCTGGTAGATGTCGGGGTAGTGGCGCACGCCCTTGAGGTTCTTGAACTTCAGGTCGGCCCAGCCGAGTTGGGCGGCGGCCTGCCGGTAGTAGGGGCCCGAGCCGTTCGCGCCGAGCGTGGAGTCCTCGTAGATCGACAGACCGTGGTCGAGGGACCACTGGTACAGCTCGTCGTCGGAGACGGTCTTCGCGTCGGGCACGGTCGGGCAGTTGTCGACCGTGCCGGACTGCCAGAAGTTCCACACCTGGTCCAGGACCGCGAACTCGTAGGCGCGGTCGGTGGTGCCGAGGGTGTTGGTGAAGGTGTAGCCCTCGTCCTTCGCCGTCTTCTCGAACTTGGGCAGCAGGGTGTCGCGGCGCACCAGCATCTCGCGCTGCACGGCGGCGAGCGCGGTGCGGCACTCCTTGGTGCCGACGGTGTCGAAGAACCGCTCGTAGGTGCTGTCGTCGTTGTTGTTGGCGTCGTTCGGGGCGACGTAGGCGACGACGCCGTCGTAGTCGCGCGGGTAGAAGCGGTAGTGGTACGTCGCCGTCATGCCGCCCTTGGAGCCGCCGGTGGCCAGCCACTTCGACGCCTTCTCGTAGAGCGGTCTGATCGCCCGCACGATGGCGTGCTCGTCGGCGGCCTCCTGCGGCACGGTCATCTTCGCCCAGGGGGTGGCGCCGGCCGGGACGGACGGGCCGAAGAAGCGGTGCTCGACGCTGAGCTGGTTGGCGTCGAGGATCGTGGTGGGTTCGCGGGTCGCCGAGGACAGGCCGTAGCCGCCGGTGTAGACGACGACGGGCTTCGCGGTCGACTTGTGCCAGATGGTGAACCGCTGCTCGAACGTGCCGAGCCGGGGCTCGGTGTGGTCGATCGGCTGCGTGATGGACAGGGCGTAGAGCGGGAAGCCCTCCTTGTCCGTCACGCCGGTGACGGTGACACCGGGTATCGCGCGCAGCTGGTCCTCGAAGGAGGCCTGGACGGTGGTCGCGGCGGCGGCCGGTGCCGCGGTGGCGGCGAGGGCTCCGGCGGTCAGGGCGGCGGACAACAGCAGCGTGGGTACGGTGCGCAGGCGCACGAAAGCCTCCCGGGTCGAGAAAACGGCGAGTTGGATCACTGTCTCGGTGACCGAGACCTTAACCCGAGCCGTCCGCCCAGGAGTTGGGGTCGGGCGTCTTACTGTGCCGTTACTGTCCGGTCAGGCCCCGGACATGCCGGAAGCCGGGTCCTGCCGCAGCGGCGGGACCCGGCTTCCGTACGGTGGCGCGGGGGATCAGAGCTGGCCGGACTCGGCGATCGTGATCTTCGCGGAGGTGGCACCGCTGCGCGAACCGAGCGCCTCGATCTTCTTGACGAGCTTCATGCTGTCCTCGTCCGCGACCTCGCCGAAGACGACGTGCTTGCCGTCCAGCCAGTCGGTGACGATGGTGGTGATGAAGAACTGCGAGCCGTTGGTGTTCGGGCCCGCGTTGGCCATCGAGAGCTGGCCCGGCTTGGTGTGCTTGAGCTGGAAGTTCTCGTCGGCGAACTTCTCGCCGTAGATGCTCTTGCCGCCCGTGCCGTTGCCGGCGGTGAAGTCGCCGCCCTGGAGCATGAACTGCGGGATGACGCGGTGGAAGGACGAGCCGGCGTAGCCGAAGCCCTTCTCGCCCGTGCACAGGGCGCGGAAGTTCTCCGCCGTCTTCGGGACGACGTCCTCGAAGAGGTTGAACGTGATGCGCCCGGCGGGCTCGTCGTTGATCGTGATGTCGAAGTAGGTCTTGATTGCCATGCCGTAATCCTTGCATCACGAGCCCCGGAATGCCGATTCGGCCCGACAATGCGGACGTGTCGGCACGCCGTGTGACGACTCGGCGGCGCAGCGTGTCCGGCTCAGACGGCGAGCCGGTCCCGCGCCTGCACGCCGTCGGCGAGCGAGCGGGTCCCGTACGCCTTGCCCAGGCCGAACGGCGGCATGTCACCGTAGATGGTCTCGTACGAGCCCGCGGGCACGACGTAGGTCTCGTGCCACAGGCCCACGTGGCCCCGGCTTTTGCGCGCGTACCGGTTGATCCGGGCCCACCACGGCTGGTGGCGCCTGTCGGACGCGGCGGCGTAGGCGAGCAGCTTCTCCTTGGTCTCCCAGTACTGGACGACGAAGTAGGTGCGCGGGTTCGCTGTGCCCAGGAGGTGGTGGAGCAGACCCAGGCTGCGGTCCCTGCCCAGTTCCCTGAGCATCATGGGCATCGCACAGAACACCGGGAACCAGCGGTGCACCGCCCAGAAGTGATTGATCCGCATGCCGATCAGGAAGACGACGACGTCGCCCTCCACGGCCGCTGTGGTCCGCTCGACCCCTGGCTTCTCGGGCACGGCTCCCCCTCGGATTCCCGGCGTTCTGATGGTTGGATAGTGGCACTTCCCAAGAAGGGGCACAAGAGATGCGACTGGCTGAGCTGAGCGAGCGCGGCGGGGTGCCGGTCGGCACGATCAAGTACTACCTGCGCGAGGGGCTGCTGCCGCCCGGGCGGCGGGTCAGCGCCACGCAGGCCGAGTACGACGAGGCCCATCTGCGCCGGCTGAACCTGGTGCGGGCCCTGATCCAGATCGGCCGGGTCCCGGTGGCGACCGCCCGCGAGGTGCTCGGGCACATCGACGACGAGTCGCTCGGCACCACGTTCCGGGTGGGCGCCGCGATGTGGGCGCTGCCGCATCCGCCGGAGGCGCCCGCGGACGATCCGACGACGGCCGAGGTGACCGCGGGGGTCGACCGGTTCCTGGGGGACCTGGGCTGGCACCACGCGCGCGAGATCGGCGCCCTCTCCCCCAGTTACCGGCAGCTGGTCACGACCATGGCGACGCTGACCCGGCTCGGCTACACCATCGGGCCCGACACCCTCGCCGCGTACGCGGCGCACATGGAGTCGGTCGCCCGGCTCGACCTCGACCAGTTGGACGCCTTCGACGACGACCGCGAGAAGGCGGAGGCGGCGGTCGCGGGGGCCGTCCTGTTCGAGCCGGTCCTGGCCGCCCTGCGCCGCCTCGCACAGGAGGAGCACACCACCCGCCGCTACGGCCTGTGAGGGCGGCGCCCCCGCTGCTTACGATGGCGCCAGGCCTCGGGACGCTCACGGCGGCCCCGGACAGGGAGGGACCACGAATGATCATCTTCGGTACGCGGGGCGTGGTGTACCAGCTGGCGATGCTCACGCTCGTCTGCGGCAGCTGCGGCAACCCCGCCGCCCACTCGCTGCGCAAGTACGTCACGAAGTTCACGCTGTTCTTCGTGCCGCTCTTCCCCATCTCGACGAAGTACCGCACGCAGTGCACGTTCTGCGGCACTGAGCACCAGCTGCCCAAGGAGCAGGCGGAGGCGATGCTCGCCCACGCCGCCGCCCCGCAGGCCGACCCGGCGCAGCAGCCGCACAACTACCAGGGCTGAGGCCGCGCGGCGGGGGACGTGTCGGGGTCCGGGGAAGGCGAGCACGCATGACGGCACTTGAGGAGAACTGGCTGCCGCTGAGCCCGGGAGAGCGGGCCGTCGCGATCGAGGTCCTCACCCACGGACCGCTCTCCCGCGGCGAGTTGGCCCGTCGGCTCGGACTCTCCGCGGGCAGCCTCACCCGCCTCACCAAGCCGCTGACCGAGTCCGGTCTGCTCGTCGCCGAACCGGCGGCGGCCACGGCCGGCCAGGGCCGCCCCGCCCAGCCCCTCGACGTCGTCGCGGACTCCCGGCACTTCGCCGGCTTCAAGATCGCCGCGGACGCGGTGTACGGCGTGGTCACCACCTTGCGCAGCGAGGTCGTGACCCGCTGCGCGGTGCCGCTCGACACGCACGAGCCCGACGGCGTGGCGGCGCTGTTGGCCGCGCTGACCCGGGAGTTCGCCGCCTCCTATCCCCGGCTGGCCGGGATCGGGGTCGGCATCGCCGGCCCCACCCGGGCGCGCGGCGTCGTCGTCGCCAACACCTTCCTGGGGTGGGCCGATGTCCCGCTGGCCGATCTGGTGCGGGCCCGCACGGGACTGCCGGTGGTCGTCGACAACGACGTGACGGCGCTCGCGGAGGCGGAGGCGTGGTTCGGCGGGGGCCGGGGGCTCGACCGGTTCGCCCTGCTCACCATCGGGGCGGGCATCGGGTACGCGCTGGTGGTGGGCGGCCGGCCGGTCCGCACGGGGGACGCCGGGCGGGGCATCGGCCGGCGCTGGATCGTCGACCCGTACGGACCGCTGACCCCGGACGGCGAACGGGGCACGGCCGGCGCCCTGCTCGGCATCCCCGCCATCTGCCGCCAGGTGCACGCGGCGACCGGGCAGCCGGCCACGTATCCGGAGGTCCTCGCCCGCGCCGCGGCGGGGGAACCGGTGGCGTCCCGGGTGATCGGCGAGGCGGCCCGGGCCCTCGGCGTGATGGTGGCGCAGATCGCCGAACTGGCGCTGCCGCAGAAGATCCTGCTCGCCGGGGAGGGCGTGGGCCTGCTGGACGTCGCCGGGGACACGGTGGCCGCCACGATCCGCGCCCGCCGCCATCCCGACGCCGACCCCGTCCCGCTGGAGACCGGTCCGCACGACTTCCACGGGTGGGCGCGGGGAGCG
Organism: Streptomyces sp. KL116D; assembly: GCF_030766975.1. Classification (NCBI taxonomy): domain Bacteria; kingdom Bacillati; phylum Actinomycetota; class Actinomycetes; order Kitasatosporales; family Streptomycetaceae; genus Streptomyces; species Streptomyces sp. KL116D. The sequence continues at coordinate 146,665 of NZ_JASERH010000095.1, forward strand.
GCCGTCCTGGCGATCCAGGTGCTCGTGCTGGGGGCCGCGACGCCCTGACCTGCACCGCAGCACCGGTTCCCGCCGACCGCGATATCGCTTGCCGCCTCCCGGCACGGTCGGATAGGAAGATCGCATGCTGAAGGCCGGAAAGGTCGGGCTCAGGGCCCGCTTCGACGACGACATCCCGATTCTGCGGACCGAGCTCTACGACGACGTGGTCAACGGCTCGCGGGCGGAGGGCGGGCCGTGGCGGCCGATCACGCCCGGCTCCAAGGATCCGCGTCTCGTGGTCGACGACAAGGAACCGGGACACGTCCCGTTCTCCGTGGTGGAGCTGGACGGCGGCACGCTCGTCGGCACGGCGACGCTGTGGGGCATCGACAACCACAACCGGGCCGCGCACATCGGCCTCGGACTGCTGCCGGCCGCGCGCGGCAAGGGCTACGGCACCGACGTGGTCGCGGCGCTCTGTCACTACGGCTTCGTCGTCCGCGGCCTGCAACGGCTGCAGATCGAGACGCTCGCGGACAACCACGCGATGCTGCGGGCCGCCGAGCGCAACGGGTTCGTCCGCGAGGGCGTCCTGCGCTCGTCGGCGTGGGTGCTGGGCGAGTTCCTGGACGAGGTACTGCTGGGACTGCTGGCCCACGAGTGGCGGCCGGGCGCCGCGGACTAGGGTCGCGTCACCTCGCGCATGAGAAGGCCCCGCCCGCCTCACAGGGGGGGAGAGGAGGCGGCGGGGCCACAGACTCGAGCGCCCGGGGGGGGTGGGGCTGCTTGAGCTGTCTCTTTCTCCTGCTGCCCGGGATCGGCCGGACCATGCACACCGTTTTTCGGCCTCGTGGTCCGAGACCGCGTTCGCCGCCCTCCCCTCGGGTCAAAGTCTCAAGAAGGAGTTCAATGACAGGGTGGAAGGCATGAAGTTCCTTCTCGAGGTCGACATGGACGAGACGACGGACAGCGGCGCCGCGGCACGCGAGCTGGGCCGGATCCTTCGGTACTGGGGCGGCAATCTCCACCACTACGCCCTGACGGCGGGCGACGGGTCGGCGATCTACGACTCCGCGTACAAGGAGGTGGGCCGTTGGCGGATCGTCGAAGCCGACTGACGTTGGCCGAAACCATTCGCTCGCACAGAAGGTGATGGTGGGATCGGACGGCGCACGACCCGGCGCACACCCCTCGGCCGCCGCCAGGAACGCCCGTCCGAGCTCCATCTTCCGTGACATATCCGGGTGTTCGGCCTTATCACGCTCCGCCGATCAGGGCGGCGAGTTCACGACGAAGTGGCCGATCGGGCGGACTGCCCGGCTTGTCCGGTCTGCTCGGCGCGCGGCATGGCTAGCATGAACGCTCGTACGGTCCGGAAGATCGGCGTCCTCTTCGGCGGCCGCTGCCCGGATCCGCAGCCGACGTGACCGGTCGGCTCGTCGCTTCCCGCACTCAAGGACCGAGGGACCGCGGAATGTCAGTGCCTGCTCCTCCCAGCCCGCACGCGATAGCCAGAACGGGGCGCACCTCGCTGGTCGCTGCGCTCACCGTGCTCGTGGCCGCGGCGGCCGTCGCCGGCAGCGCGGCCGCGGTCGCCCCGGCGGCCGCCAGGACCTGGGCGGTGTGGACGGCCGTGATCGCGTGGGGGTGCCTGGCCGCCGTCGTCCTCGCGCACACCGTGACGATCGGCCGGGCCCGCCGGGACGCCTCCCGGGCACGGGACGAACTCGCCCTGGCCCAGAGCCGGTTGACCCAGCAGGCGGCCGAGGCCGCACAGCTCGTCAACGTCACCCTGCCCGCGGTCGCGCACCGGCTGCACGACGCGGCGGGCGCCCCGCCGGTCGCCGCCGCACCGCCGTCCGACCCCCAACTGCGGCGGATCCTGGACGAGTTCACGGCGACGGTCGAGGCGTCCGCACGGACCGCCGCCCAGAGCGCCGCCGAGCGCGACGCCGCCCGGGGCGAGCTGGAGCGCGCCGCGACCGAGCTCGACCGGCTGACCGCCGTCACCTTCCCCACCGCGGTGGGGCGGCTGCGCGACGGCGCGTCCGCCGACACGGTGCTCGCCGAACTCACCTGGCCGGACAACCCCCTGTTGAGGGTTCCGGCCGAGACCTTCCTGCGGGAACTCGCCCTGAGCGAGCGCCGGGGCGCCGCCGCGCAGGCCGCCTCCGCGAAGGCGCTCAGCCGGGTGCAGGCCAAGTCCGTGAGCATGCTGGCCGATCTGCGCGGCATGCAGGAGCGGCACGGCGAGGACGTCTTCGGCGACCTGCTGCGCCTGGACCACTCCACGTCCCAGCTCGGTCTGATGACCGACCGGCTGGCGCTCCTGATGGGCGGCCGCTCCAGCCGCGCCTGGAACAAGCCGATCGTGATGGAGAGCGTGCTGCGCGGCGCCGTCGGCCGCATCGCCGCCTACCAGCGGGTGCGGCTGCACTGCTCCACCGGTGCGGCGATCGCCGGGTTCGCCGCGGAAGGCGTGATGCACCTGCTGGCCGAGCTGATGGACAACGCGGCGAACTTCTCGCCGCCCATCGACGAGGTGCACGTCTACGTCGAGGAGCGCTCCGCGGGCCTCGTCGTGACCATCGAGGACAGCGGTCTGAAGATGGCCGACGCGGCGATGCGCCACGCCGAGCAGGCCGTGTCCGGACAGGTCACCGACCTGGCCTCGCTGCAGGGCACCCGGCTCGGCCTCGCCGTGGTGGGCCGGCTTGCCGCGAAGTACCGCATCGACGTGAACTTCCGCCCCTCCTCGCGGGGCGGCACCGGCGTTGTCGTCCTGCTGCCGCCCCAGCTCCTCGCCCAGCAGCGCGAAGCGGTCCCGCAGCCCGTCGTCGCGCCGCGCACCGCCCCCGCGGAGACGCACGAGCGCGCCGACGTGCCCGTGCCGGTGCCGCAGCAGGCCGCGCCGCCGGCCGAGCCCGCCGGCGCCACGCCGAACGGCCTGCCGGTGCGTCCGCCGGGCCGCACCATGGCCGCCGCCGACAAGGACCGCGACCGCGCTCCCGGCACCCCCGCCGCCGAGCCCGCACCGAAGCCCGCCCGTGACGCGGGCGCCCGCTTCGGCGCCTTCCACCGGGCCCGCAAGGCCAAGGACGGCGACCGGCCGGAGTAGCCCCCGGCGCCCCGACGGAACCTCAACCCCCGCTCTACACCGTGAGATTGGAGGCACGGGCGGCGGACCGGCAGCGCCGGACCTCTCCCCCGCCCGACCCCGCCATGCAGACCACTGACACCAGCCTGACCTGGCTCCTGGAGAGTCTCCTCGAGCGCACCCCCGGCACGCGGCACGCCTTGGTCCTGTCCCGGGACGGGCTGAAGCTGTGCTGGAGCGAGCACCTGACGCTCGACCAGGCCGACCAGCTCGCGGCGATCTGTTCGGGGATCCAGGCGCTCGCCCAGGGCGCGTCCGTGGAGTTCGGCGACGGGACCGGCGGCGTACGGCACTCGATGACCGAGTTCCACGGCGGCCTGCTGTTCATCGTGGACGCCGGCGAGGGCGCGCACCTCGCGGTGGTCGCCGACGAGGACGCCGACCCGGGCGTGGTGGGCCATCAGATGACGGAGCTGGTCGAGCAGATCGGTGAGCACCTGCGCGCCGAACCGCGCCAGGGCGCCACCGGGAGCGGCGCCTCGTGACCCCCCGCCGGCCGGTCGACACCGGCGACCCGGACCGGCTCTACACGGTCACGGGAGGCCGCAGCCGCGTCGACGACACCTCGTTCGACCTGGTGACGCTCATCGTGAGCGAGTGCGAGCCGGCCGCCGGGATGCAGTCCGAGCACGTCCGCATCCTGGAGCTGTGCCGGCGGCCGACGGCCGTCGTCGAGATCGCCGCCGAACTGCGGATGCCGATCACGGTCGTGCGGATCCTGCTCGGCGACCTGCTGGCCGGCGGCAAGATCACCGCCCGTCATCCGCGCGCGGCCCCGGCCGTCGCCGCGCTCCCCGATTCCGCCCTTCTCAAGGAGGTGCTCCATGGGCTCCGCAACCTCTGACCTTCCCGCCGTGCGCACACCGCTCGGCGCGCTCGCGGACACCGGCCTGAAGATCGTCGTGGTGGGCGGGTTCGGCGTCGGCAAGACCACGCTCGTCCGGTCCGTCAGCGAGATCCGGCCGCTGAACACCGAAGAGGTGATGACGCAGGCCGGCGTGGGCGTCGACTCGACGGCGGGGGTGGCGGCGAAGACGACGACCACGGTCGCCTTCGACTTCGGCCGGATCAGCCTCAACGACCGGATGGTCCTGTACCTGTTCGGGGCGCCGGGCCAGGAGCGGTTCTGGTTCCTGTGGGACCGGCTGTTCTCCGGGACGCTGGGCGCGGTCGTCCTCGTCGACACGCGCCGCATGGACGAGTCCTGGTACGCGATCGACCGGCTCGAGCACCACGGGACGCCGTTCGTGGTGGCGGTCAACCGGTTCGACGACGAGCCGGTGCGGCACTCCCTCGACGAGATCCGGCAGGCCCTCGCGCTGCCCGCGCACGTCCCGATGATCGACTGCGACGCCCGGGTCCGCTCGTCGGGCAAGGACGTGCTGATCACCCTCGTGGACCACCTCTACGAACTGGCCATGGCCCAGGAGACGACACCGTGACCGAGCAGAACACGACGCCCCCGCCCGGCTGCCCCGCGCACGCGGGCGCGGTCCCGCTCAGCGGCCTGCAGTACCAGCAGACGCCGTCCCAGCTGTACCGCACCCTGCGCAGGGAGCACGGTCCGGTGGCGCCGGTGCTGCTGGACGGGGACGTGCCCGCGTGGTTGGTCCTCGGCTACTCCGAGCTCAGTTACGTCACCGCGCACGACGAGCTCTTCGCCCGTGACTCGCGGCGCTGGAACCAGTGGGAGAACATTCCCGCGGACTGGCCGCTGCTGCCGTTCGTCGGCTACCAGCCGTCCGTGCTGTTCACCGAGGGCGAGGAGCACCGCAGGCGGGCCGGGGTGATCACCCACGCCCTCGGGCAGGTCGACCAGTTCGAGCTGGCCAGGGACTGCGCGCAGATCGCCGACCGGCTGATCTCCGAGTTCTCCGGCAGCGGCCAGGCCGAGCTGATGGGCGCCTATGTGAGCGCCCTTCCGATGCGGGCCGTGGTGCAGCTGTGCGGGCTGCCCGACCTGGGATCCGACACCCAGGACTTCGTCGACGACCTGCGGATCTCGCTGGACGCCGCCGAGGGCGACGACCCGGTCGCCGCCTACGTGCGGGTCGGGGAGCGGCTGCAGAACCTGGTGAAGGAGAAGCGGGAGCGGCCCGGCCCCGACATCACCTCACGCATGATCAACGACCCGGCGGGCCTGTCCGACGAGGAGATCGTGCAGGACCTGATCTCGGTGATCGCGGCGGCCCAGCAGCCCACGTCGAACTGGATCTGCAACACGCTGCGCCTGCTCCTGACCGACGAGCGCTTCGCCCTGAACGTCTCGGGCGGCCGGCTCAGCGTCGGCGAGGCGCTCAACGAGGTGCTGTGGCTGGACACGCCGACGCAGAACTTCATCGGCCGGTGGGCGGTGCGCGACATCCAGCTCGGCGGCCGGCAGATCCGGGCGGGCGACTGCGTGGTGCTCGGGCTCGCCGCGGCGAACACGGACCCGCAGATCTGGCCGGAGTCGCACGTCGGCGCGGAGAACGCGGCCCATCTGTCGTTCAGCAACGGTGAGCACCGCTGCCCCTATCCGGCTCCGCTGCTGGCCGACGTCATGGCGCGCACGGCGGTGGAGACGCTCCTGGACCGGCTGCCGGATCTCGTGCTGTCCGTGGAGCCGGAGGAGCTGACGTGGCGCCCGTCGATCTGGATGCGGGGTCTGACGTCGCTGCCGGTGAGCTTCACGCCCGTCGTGCAGTGAGCCGCCCCCGACGGGGCGGCCCGGCGCTCTTCAGTAGTCGGCGTTCATGGCGGCCCGTACGTCCCTGAGGGTGGCCTCGGCGATGGCGTTGGCCCGCTCGTTGCCGGCCCGCAGGACGTCCCGGACGAGCCGGCGGTCCTCGGCGTAGGCGGCGCGGCGGGCGCGGATCGGGGCGAGGTAGGCGTTGACGGAGTCGGTGACGCGTCGCTTGAGGGCGGCGCCGCCTCCGTCGCCGATCTCCGCGGCGACCTGGACCGGGTCGGTCTCCTCGCAGAGCGCGGCGAGCAGGACGAGCGAGGAGACCTCGGGGCGGGTGGCGGGGTCGTAGCTGATGTGCCGTTCGGCGTCCGTCTTGGCGCCGCGGATCAGCCGGGCGGTCTCGTCGGCGTCGGCGGACAGCGACACCGCGTTGCCGCGGCTCTTGCTCATCTTGGTGCCGTCGGTGCCGAGCAGCAGCGGGGCGGTGGAGAGCAGCGCCTCGGGCTGCGGGAAGACCGGTGTGCCGTGGCCGTAGCGGTCGTTGAAGCGGCGGGCGACGGTGCGGGTGATCTCCAGGTGGGGCAGCTGGTCCTGGCCGACGGGCACGAGGTTCGCCCGGCAGAAGAGGATGTCGGCGGCCTGGTGGACGGGGTAGGTGAACATCAGGCCGCTGACGGCGGACTGGCGGGAGTGGGCGATCTCGTCCTTGACCGTGGGGTTGCGGTTCAGTTCGGCGACGGAGACGAGGCTGAGGAACGGCAGCAGCAGCTGGTTGAGGGCGGGCACGGCGCTGTGCGTGAAGATCGTGGAGCGGTCCGGGTCGATGCCGATGGCGAGGTAGTCGAGGACGAGTTCCTCGACGTACTCGGTGAGGTTCTCGGCGACGTCGCGGTCGGTGAGCACCTGGTAGTCGGCGACCAGGACGAACGTCTCGACGCCGAGGTCCTGGAGTCTGACGCGGTTGTGCAGGGTGCCGAAGTAGTGCCCGAGATGGAGCCGGCCGGTGGGCCGGTCCCCGGTGAGGACCCGGAATTGTCCGGGGTCCTTGCGGATGAGTTCCTCCAGCTCGCGGCTGCGGGCCTGTGCGGCGGACGTGCCGAGGACGTCGGTGGTGCTGCTCATGGTCTCTCCCGAAGCTCACGGGCGTCCTCGGGACGGCAGGGCTTCCGGGGAGAAGCAACAAGGGCCGTCCGGCGGACGGCCCTTGTACGTGCATGACTGTGGCCGCCTCTAAGTGAGGCGCCACCAGCTCAGACACGAAGAACGATGCATGCTGGGATCATACACCCGTGAACGGTTCGGGGTCAGGAACCCGCCGGTGTGAACCGCACCGGCAGCGACTGCGGGCCGCGGGTGAACACGCCCTGCTCGACCGGGTCGAACCCGTCCGCGAGCCGCAGGTCCGGCATCGCGTCGAGCAGCTGGTTCACCCCGATCTCGACCTCGGCCTTGGCGAGCAGCGCGCCCACGCAGAAGTGCCGGCCGAGCGCGAAGGCCAGGTGGTCGGCGGCGGCCGAGAACGCGGTGGTGGTCGTCAGGTCGTCGCGGAAGAGGTCGAAGCGGTCGGGGTCCTTGTAGCGGTTCTCGTCGCGGTTGGCCGCGCCGATGAGGCAGGTGACGGTGGCCCCGGCGGGGATGGTGCCGCCGCTCACCTCCACGTCGACCGCGGACTGGCGCATGATCATGTGGACGGGCGGGGTGAAGCGCAGCGTCTCGGCGAAGGCCCGGGCGATCAGCGAGCGGTCCTCGCGGACGGCGGCCAACTGCTCGGGGTTCACCAGCAGGTTGGCGAAGATGCTGGCGATCGCCTTGTCGGTGGTCTCGCCGCCGGCGGCGAGCAGCAGGCTGCAGAACGCCTTGATGTCCTCGTCGTTCATCCGCACGCCGTCGACCTCGGCGGCGCACAGGGTGGACAGCAGGTCGTCGCCCAGGTTCTCGCGGCGGGCCTGGATGATCGGGATCATGTACTCGGCGAACTCGACGCGGGTGCGCTCGCCGGCCGCGGCGACGTCCGGGTCGCCCGCCAGGTTGCCGAGGAAGGCGATGACGGCGGTGTACCAGCCGTGGAAGCGGGCGTGGTCGGCCTTGTCGAGGCCGAGCATGTCGGCGATGACGTTGACCGGGAAGCGGGTCGCGTAGTCCCCGACGATGTCGGCGGAGCCGGTGGCCCGGAACTGGTCTATGAGATCACGGGAGTTGGCCTCGATGACCGGCAGGAACTTCTCCTGCAGGTCGCTGCCGCGGAAGGCGGGGGCGACCAGGGCCCGGCGCACGGCGTGCTCCCGGCCGCTGAGCTGCAGGATGGTCTTGCCGTGCACCGGCTCGATCTGCCAGTTGTAGTTGTCCGTGGTGAACTGCGTCTGCTTGTCCTTGAAGACGCGCTCCACGTCCGCGTACCGCGAGATGATCCAGCTCTGCGTCGCCTCATGCCAGATGAGGGGCGCGGACTCGCGCATCACGCGGTACGCGGGGTAGGGGTTCTCGGCGAACTCCGGCGAGAGGATGTCGGGAATCTGCGCGGTGGACATGGAGCTCCCTGAGTGGGGTGACGAGCGGTCTGCCTCAGGCTATTGATCACCCGTCACCCGGAACAGACCCCTCCACGCCGACAGTTGAGCGCTGCACCAATTCCGTGGCCGAAAATCGCCCTTTCGGGGCCGGTCTCAGCCGTTGGGCAGGATGACCGCGCGGCCGTTGACCTTTCCGTCGTGCAGCCGCTCGTACGCCTTGGGCGCGTCGTCCAGCGAGTACGTCTCGGTGTGCACGGAGACGGCGCCGGCCCGGGCGAGGTCGAGCACCTCGATGAGCTCGCCGCGGCTGCCCCAGTACGGGGCGGTGACGCTGACCTCGAAGTTCGTCGCGCCGAAGCCGACCGGGAGGGTTCCGCCGCCGATGCCGACGAGGGTCACGTCGCCCTCGACGGCGGCGACGGCGCCCGCGGTCTCGACGGTGGGCTGCACGCCGACGAAGTCGAAGACGGCCTGGGCGCCGCGCCCGCCCGTCAGCTCCTTGACCTTCGCCGCGGCCTCGGCGTTCGACAGGATCGCCTCGTGCGCGCCGACGGTGCGGGCGAGGGCGAGCTTGTCCTCGGAGACGTCCAGGGCGATGACGCGGGCGGCGGTCATGGCGCGCAGCAGCTGGATGGCGACGTGGCCGAGGCCGCCGGTGCCGATCACGACGGCGGTGGAGCCGGGGACCAGCTTGGGCAGCGAGCGCTTGATGGCGTGGTACGGGGTGAGTCCGGCGTCGGTGAGCGGCACGGTGGCGACGGGGTCGAGGCCGTCGATCGGCACGAGGTGGCGCGGGTCGTCGACGATCATGTACTCGGCCATGGAGCCGGGGGCGCCGAGTCCGGGCGGGTTGATGCCGAGCTCGGCGGCGCGCAGGCAGTAGTTCTCCTTGCCCTGCGCGCAGTTGATGCAGGTGCCGCAGCCCCACGGGCCGTAGACGGCGACGGAGTCGCCCTCCTTCAGGCCGGTCACGCCCGCGCCGAGCCCCGCGACGGTGCCGACGCCCTCGTGGCCGAGGGTGAGCGGCAGCTCGTAGGGGAAGCCCTCGGCGGGCCAGCTCATCACCGCGATGTCGGAGTGGCAGACGCCGGCGGCGGTGACCTTCAGGAGGACCTGCCCCGGACCCGGCTCCGGATCGGGAACGGTGACGACCTCGGGTGCAGACCCGACGGTGCGGTACTGAAGCGCCTTCATGACTCGACTCCTCTGTCGCTTATGTCCGACCCCCGTGCCACCAGCGTAACTCTTGATGTCCCAATGAGACACATGTCCCCCCGAGACGCGTGTCTGGGCGCGCAGAACGGCGCCCTGGATCGCCGGAGGAGTGCGAGAGGGAGTCAAAGGGGTGGGTGCGAGCGTGGGGCCGGCCCACGTGACGGGGCTCCGGCGGGGCGTCGCGGTGCGCCGGCGAGGGCCCGCTGGAGGGGCGCGCGGCGTGCGGAACGCAAAGGACCCCGACCGTACGGGGGAGAACGGTCGGGGCCTGGTTCAAAGTTTAACAGCGAACCAACGGTGCTTCGCACCGCGCGGCCCATCTGCCCGGGTGAGGTCGGACACACGGCACCAACGGGCGCACATGCCGCGTTCCACCACTGCCCATACAGTGACAAACGCCAGCAATCGCCGCCCTGCGAGACGGGAGCCCCCGTGGCCGAGCCGCAGTCCGTCCTCACGCCGCCCGCGAAGGCCGCCGTCTTCCTCGTGGTCACCGTCGCGCCCGGCGGGGAGACCGCCGTGCGCGCGACGCTGGAGGATCTGCCCGGGCTCGGCCGCTCCGTCGGGTTCCGCTCCCCCGGCGACGGGCTGTCATGTGTCGTGGGCATCGGCTCCACGGCCTGGGACCGGCTCTTCGGCGGGCCCCGGCCCCGCGAGCTGCGTCCCTTCCAGGCGCTCGCCGGCCCCCGGCACCTGGCTCCGGCCACCCCCGGCGACCTGCTCTTCCACTTCCGGGCCCGCCGGATGGACCTCTGCTTCGAGCTGGCCCGCCTCGTCGTGGCCCGGCTCGGCGGCGCGGTCACCGTCGTGGACGAGGTGCACGGCTTCAAGTACTTCGACGAGCGCGATCTGCTCGGCTTCGTCGACGGCAGCGAGAACCCGACGGGACGGGCGGCGGCCGCGGCCGTCCTCGTGGGCGACGAGGACCCGGACTTCCAGGGCGGCTCGTACGTGATCGTGCAGAAGTACGTGCACGACATGGCGGCCTGGGAGGCGCTCTCCTCCGACGAGCAGGAGCGGGTCATCGGCCGCACCAAGACCGCCAACGTCGAGCTGGCCGACGACGTGAAACCCGCGAACTCGCACGTCGCGCTGAACACGATCGTGGACGAGGACGGCACGGAGCGGCAGATCGTGCGCGAGAACATGCCGTTCGGGCACGTCGGCAGCGGCGAGTTCGGCACCTACTTCATCGGCTACTCCCGCACCCCGGACGTCACCGAACGGATGCTGCGCAACATGTTCCTCGGCGACCCGCCCGGCAACCACGACCGCATCCTCGACTTCTCGGCGGCGGTCACGGGATGCCTCTTCCACGTGCCGAGCGCCGACTTCCTCGACGATCTGCCCGACCCGCCGCCCAGCTCCGCCGACGTCGTCGTCGACGGCTCGCTGGGCATCGGCAGCCTCAAAGGAGCCCCAGCCCCATGAGTACGAACCTCCACCGGGAACTCGCGCCGATCACGCCCGCCGCCTGGGCGGAGATCGAGGAGGAGGCGCGGCGCACGTTCCAGCGCCACGTGGCGGGGCGCCGCGTCGTGGACGTGACCGGGCCCGACGGTCCGGAGCTCGCGGCCGTCGGCACGGGACACCTCACGGACATCACGCCGCCCGCCCCGGGCGTGACGGCGCGGCTGCGCGGGGTCCGGCAGCTGGTCGAGCTGCGGGTGCCGTTCACCGTCAGCCGCGAGGCGGTCGACGACGTGGAGCGGGGTTCCCTGGACTCCGACTGGCAGCCGGTGAAGGACGCCGCGCGGGCCATGGCGTTCGCCGAGGACCAGGCGGTCTTCGACGGGTACGCGGCGGCGGGCATCGAGGGGCTGCGCTCGCGGACCTCCAACCCGGTCCTGAGCCTGCCCGCGGAGCCCCGCGACTACCCGGACACGATCAGCCGTGCCCTGACCGCGCTGCGGCTCGCCGGCGTCGACGGCCCGTACTCGCTGCTGCTCGGCGCGGACGCGTACACGGCGGTCAGCGAGACCTCGGACCACGGCTATCCGATCGCGAACCACCTGAGCCGCATCCTCAACGGCGAGCTGATCTGGGCGCCCGCCCTCAACGGGGCGTTCGTCCTGTCGACCCGCGGCGGCGACTTCGAGCTGCGGCTCGGCGAGGACCTGGCGATCGGGTACACGACGCACGACGCGAGCGGCATCGAGCTGTACTTCCACCAGACGCTGACGTTCCTGCCCTACACGGACGAGGCCGTGGTCGCGCTCAAGGCATGAACCTCACGGGTGGTCCTCACGGGCTGGTCCGCACGGCGGCGCCCTCACGGGGTGGTCCGCACGGCGGCGTCCTCACGGGGTGGTCCTCACGGCATGAGCCGGTCGATCGCCTTGACCGCGGTGCCGACACCGTCCTCCGCGGCGATCCGGGCGGCCACGTCGCGGCTGCCCGGCACGTCCGTCACCGTGCGCAGCGCGTGCGCGAGGCGAGCCGCGGTGAGCTCCCCGAAGGGGATCGGTGCGGTGGCCGTGCCCGCCGCGACGAGGCGGTGCGCCCAGAACGGCTGGTCCGCCGTGACCGGCACCGGGACCGACGGCACCCCGGCACGGGCGGCGGCCGCCGCCGTCCCGGCGCCCGCGTGGTGGACGACCGCGGCCGTCCGGGGCATGAGCAGCGCGTGCGGCAGATCGCCGACCGTGAGGACACCGTCGGCCTCGGCGGCGAGTCCGGCCGCGCCCGACTGGAGGATGCCGCGCAGCCCGGCCCGGCGCAGCGCGTCGACGACGAGGGCGCTCAGCCGTTCCCCCTCCCCTGCGGCCATGCTGCCGAAGCCGACGAGAACGGGGCGGGGCCCCGCCGCGAGGAAGTCCTCGACCGCGCGCGGCAGCCGGTGCCGCTCGACGTGCGGCCACCAGGTGCCGACGACCTCCAGGCCCGGGCGCCAGTCGGCGGGACGCGGCACCAGGACCTCGCTGAAGCCGTGCAGGACCGGTCGGTCGGCGGCCTCCTCGCGGCGACGCAGCTCGGGGCCGCGGGCCGGCGGCAGGTCGAGGCGCTCGCGCAGCTCCCGTACGGCCGGGGCGTAGATCCGGTCGACCATGCGCAGCGCGAACCGGCCCGCGGCGCGGTTGCCGTACCGGCCCAGCGAGCGGGTGCCGGACACGACCGGGCCGAACTCCCCGGTGGGGGCGTTGGGTTGGAGGTGGGCGCCGACGGCGGGGATGCCGGTGGCCTCGGTGACGTGCCAGCCGAGCGGTGTCGTGGTCGCGGACAGCAGCATCAGGTCGGGGCCGTCCGCGACCGCGTCGGCGAAGCCGCGGCCGAGCCCGGCGGTGAACGCGGCGGCGTTCCGCATCAGTGCGCGCCGCCCGGCCCCGCCGCCCGCACCGTCCCGCGGGCCGGTGGCCAGGACCCGGAACCCGAGCCCCGCCGCCCGCACCAGCGGGGCGAACTCCTCCTGCGTGGCGATGTCGACGTCGTGCCCGGCGCCGCGCAGCCCCACGCCGAGCCCGGTGTACGGGGCGATGTCACCGCGGGATCCGGCGGCGGCGATCAGGATGCGCATGGGGACTCCTCGGGGTGCGGTGGACCATGGGTGCGGGACGGGCCGTGGGTGCGGGACGGGCCGTGGGTGCGGGACGGGTCGTGCGGGCGGGACGGGTCGTGCGGGCGGGACCGACGGCGCGGGCGGGGCCGAGCATGCGGGCAGGAGCGAGCATGTGGACCGGGTACGGCGGCAAGGGGTACGGCGGCGGCGGGGATCACTCGCCCTCCTCCGCCCGCCGCACCCGCAGCGCGTTGGCGTCCACCGCGTCCCGCAGGAACGCGGCGAGCCCCGGACGCTGCTGGGACGGCGGGACCACCAGGGCGAACGCGCGGGCGTCGCGCGGGAAGTCGGCGGCGATCCGGCGGTGCATGTCCGGTGGGCACGGGGTGAACCAGCGTGCCGTGTGCCGGCGGTGCTCCTCGGCGAGGTCCATCGCCTCCGCGCTGTCGGCGGCGTGTCCGTCGTCGTACGCGGCGAGGAGGTCCTTGCGCCAGGCCGCGGCCTCACGCATCAGGGTGCGCCAGTCGTCCTTCGTGTGGGCCGCGGCCCTGGCCATCGCCTTGCGGTGGCCCTCCGATTCCTGCCACTTCAGCTGGGCCTCGGTGGCGTAGCTGAGGTCGAAGGCGATCTCGCCGAACACCTCGAACCGCTCCCGCGGCGTCAGCCGCACCCCGGTCTGCTGCACCTCGATGGCGTGCTCGGCGACCTCGACGAGATGGCTGAGCTTCTCGATCTGGTCGGTCAACTGCCGCTGCCGGGCCCGCAGATGGGCCAGCACGTCGGCCGCCGGATCCGCGAGGATCGCGGCGATCTCCTCCAGCGGGAAGCCGAGCTCCCGGTAGAAGAGGATCTGCTGGAGCCGGGCGAGGTCGGCGTCGCCGTAGAGGCGGTAGCCGGCCGGACTGCGGTCGCTCGGCGAGAGCAGTCCGGTGCGGTCGTAGTGGTGCAGGGTGCGCACCGTCACCCCGGCGGCGTCCGAGACCTGTCCGATCGAGTAGTGCATGGCCGTGCCCTTTCGTCGGCGTACAGCGTGCAGCCTGACGTAAGGGGAGACTCAACCCGCCGCGTCCCGCGCGCGGGACGCACCCGCCGCGCCGCCGGACGGCACGATTCCGGTCGCCGTGACGATCGGTTCAGGCCGCGCGGGGCGCGCACCCGGTGCGGCCGGTTCCGCCGGCGCCCCCGCCCGAGCTGAGCACACCGCCGCCCGCCTCGAACGCGAGCGAAAGGCCCCGGCCAGATACCCCGTCCGAACGAACTGGCCGGTCTTGCCGTCGACCCGGTAGATGCCTGGGGCATCCAATGACAGAAGCACGGAACGACCGGCTCCGTGCGCATCATCGAGTTACTGCGAGGCGATCCGCTCCATGACGGAATCCACTACGGAAACGGCCCGCCAGGACCCCCACCCGATCGCATCCGACCCCGCGCCCGTGTCCTTCCCGCAGGACCGCGGCTGCCCCTACCACCCGCCCGCCGCCTACGCCCCGCTGCGCGAGGCGGGACCGCTCGGCCGGGTCACGTTCTTCGACGGCCGGTCGGTCTGGGTCGTCACCGGGCACGCCCTCGCCCGTGACCTGCTCGCCGACCCTCGTCTTTCCAGCAACCGGCAGCGCCCCGGCTTCCCGTTCCCGACCGAGCGGCTCGCCGGCGTGCGCGCCCGCCGGGTGGCGCTGCTCGGCGTCGACGACCCGGAGCACAACGCCCAGCGGCGCCTGCTGATCCCCAGCTTCTCGCTCAAGCGGATCGGCGCCCTGCGGCCCCGCATCCAGGAGACCGTCGACCGGCTGCTCGACGCGATGGAGCGGCAGGGCCCGCCGGCCGAGCTCGTGTCGGCGTTCGCCCTGCCCGTGCCGTCGATGGTGATCTGCGCGCTGCTCGGGGTGCCGTACGCGGACCACGAGTTCTTCGAGGAGTGCTCCCGGCGCCTCCTGCGCGGGCCGGGGGCGGACGACGTGGAGCGCGCCCGGGTCGAACTCGACGCGTATCTGGGCACGTTGATCGACCGCAAGCGCCAAGACCCGGGCGACGGGCTGCTCGACGAGCTGATCCACCGGGACGGTCCCGACGGCCCGCCGGACCGCGAGGAGCTGATCGCGTTCGCGGTGATCCTGCTCGTGGCCGGGCACGAGACGACGGCGAACATGATCTCGCTCGGTACGTACACGCTGCTGCGCCATCCCGGGCAGCTGGCGGCGCTGCGGGCCGGGGACACGACCACGGCCGTCGCCGTGGAGGAGCTGCTGCGGTTCCTGTCGATCGCGGACGGGCTGCTGCGGGTGGCGAAGGAGGACGTGGAGGTGGCCGGTTCGACGATCCGGGCGGGCGAGGGGGTCGTGTTCTCGACCTCGCTCATCAACCGGGACGGCGACGCGTTCGCGGCGCCGGAGACCCTCGACTGGGACCGGTCGGCCCGCCACCACCTGGCGTTCGGCTTCGGGGTCCACCAGTGCCTCGGCCAGAACCTGGCCCGCGCGGAGCTGGAGATCGCCCTGCGCACCCTCGTCGAACGGTTCCCGGGGCTGCGGCTCGCGGCCCCGGTCGAGGAGATCCCCCACAAGCCGGGCGACACGATCCAGGGCATGCTCGAACTGCCCGTGGCCTGGTGAGCGCCGTGCGGATCGAGGTCGACAAGGAGCGGTGCGTGGGCGCGGGCATGTGCGCGCTGACCGCGCCGGACGTGTTCACGCAGGACGACGACGGCTTCAGCGAGGTGCTCCCCGGCCGCGCCGAGGCCGCCGCGGAGCACCCGATGGTGAAGGAGGCGGTGCGGGCCTGCCCGGTGAGCGCGGTGTCGCTCACCGGGACCTGACGGCCGAAGCTCAGGCGGGCGGCACCACGGCGACCGGGCACGGCGCGTGGTGCAGCACCGCGTGGGCGACGGAGCCGATGCGGGCGCCGACGGCGGTGCGCCGGGCGCGGCGCCCCACGACGAGGAGCTGGGCCTCGGACGCCACCGACAGGAGGACCTGTCCCGCGCTGCCGATCTCGACGTGCTCGGTGACGGGCACGTCGGGGAACCGCTCCCGCCAGGGCGCGAGGGCCGCCGCGAGGGCCTTCTTCTCGTGCGGCTCCATGCCGCCGGACTCGTCGAGGAGGGCGAGGGAGGCGGGGCTGTAGGCGAAGACGGGCGGCAGGCTCCACGCGCGCACCGCCCGGACGCCCGCACCCCGCGCCGCCGCGGTGGTGAACGCGAACTCCAGGGCCGCGGCGCTGTCCTCCGGGTCGCCCTCCTGTCCGACGATCACGTCCCGCCCGGCGGCCTCCGCGCTCGCCTCGTCGCCCTCGCGGACCAGCACCACGGGACGCTCCGCGCCCGCGATCACCTGCTGGCCCACCGAGCCGAGCAGGAACCCGACCAGGGCGCCGTGGCCGCGCGCACCGAGCGCGAGGAGTTCGGCGTCGCCCGCCGCGGCCACCAGGGGCGACGCGGCACCGTCCTCACCGAGGACGTCCGTGGTGACCGCGAGCCCGGGGTGACGCTCGGCGATCTCCTGCTCGGTCTCGGCGAGCAGGTCGCCGGCCCAGCGGTCCTGGCGGTCCTGGGTGTCCTCCAGGGCGGCGAGCACCAGCGTCTCGGGCAGCCGCTGCCCCACGTGCACCAGGCGCAGCGGCAGGTCCCTGCGCACCGCCTCGCGCGCCGCCCATGCGGCCGCCGCCGCGCTCTCGGGTGATCCGTCCACTCCCGCGGTGATCGGCCGGGTCATGCCACTGCCTCCAGGTCCGTCGGCTGCACTGTTCGTCTGCTGTCTTCGATCTTGCCCTACTTCGCCGCCCCGCCGGCACCGGCCTTCGGCCGCTTCTCCGGCCGCAGGTACGCCGACCAGCCACCCGGCGGCCGCTCCCCCACTTCCAGGCCGCGCAACTTGGCCAGAACCGCGGGGTCCTGAGCGTCGAGCCAGTCGACGAACTGCCGGAAGGAGACGAGCCGTACGTCCTTGTGGCCGGCGATCTGTTTCAGGCTCTCCTCGACGGCGTCCATGTAGATGCCGCCGTTCCACTCCTCGAAGTGGTTGCCGATGAAGAAGGGCGCCCGGTTCGTCTCGTAGGCGCGGCGGAAGCCAGCCAGGTAGGACTGGGTGGCCTGGGTGCGCCAGCCCGGGTAGTTGGAGGACGGCGCCCGGGTGGTGTTCTTCGACTGGTTCGCCAGGATGTTGTAGTCCATCGACAGCACCTCGAAGCGGTGGCCGGGGAACGGGATGCCCTGCAGCGGCAGGTCCCACACGCCCTGCTTCTTGTCCGGCCAGCGCTGGAGGCCGCCGGGCGAGGACGCGTCGTAGCGCCAGCCGAGCTCGCGGGCGACGGGCAGCAGGTTCTCCTGGCCCAGCAGGCACGGGGTGCGGCCGCCGATGAGTTCCTGGTCGTAGTCGAAGGGCAGCGACGGGTGGTCGTGCCAACCGGTGTTGCTGCGCCAGGACTTGACGAAGGACCTGGCCTGTTCGATCTCGCTGCGCCAGTGCGCGGCGCTCCAGTTGCCGACGGAGCCGGGGCCGCCGCAGAAGTGCCCGTTGAAGTGCGTGCCGATCTCGTGGCCCGCCAGCCACGCCTGGTGGACGTACTTCAGGGTCTCCCTGACGTGGCCGTCGGTCAGGTAGCCGATGTCGGAGGCGCCGACGGGGTTGTTCGGCGGGCGGTAGAGGCGCTTCTTCGACTCGGGCAGCAGGTAGAGGCCGGAGAGGAAGAAGGTCATGTGGGCGTCGTGCTCGCGGGCCAGTTCGAGGAACCGGGGGAAGAGGCCGTTGCCGACCTCGCCCGCGCCGTCCCAGGAGAAGATCACGAACTGTGGTGGCGTCTGGCCGGCTTCCAGGGCGACCGGCGCGGCCGGCTGGTGGGGCTGCCGGCCGGTGTACGAGGTCGAGCCGTCGCCGATCAGCCGGGGCGGGGCCTTCTTGGCGGGGGCCGGGGCGGCGGCGGGCCGGTCCGGGTGGTGGCCGGGGCCGGCCGGGGGGCGGCCCTGTTCCTCGCCGCTCCCGCACCCGGCGAGCGTCGCGGCCGCGGCGCCGATCCCTACTCCCAGACCCAGGCGGGCCGCGCCTCTGCGGCTGATACCACTCATGAACATCCCAACCCGCGCCACGTGGGGGCACGTTGTGCGTCCCCCCTCATGGACACCGACCCCCGCACCGTAGAGCCGATAAACCGACAAATGCCTCATTTCTCTCGGCGCGGCGCGCAAAAGGCCCGCCAAGCACGGACGGCTTCACCGGGCGTTCACCGCGAGGGTGCGCACTGTCGTCCCCGTCGGGCGGCCCAACGAACTACGCTCGGCGGCGCCTTGACGGCTTCCGTCCCGACTCCGAAAGGTTCCGCGACGTGTTCCACCGGCTCCACAGACCTCTCCGCAGACCCGCGGCGCTCGGCCTGGCGACCGCACTCGCCATGACCCTCGCGGCGCCCCTCGCCTCGGCCGCCGCGCCGCCCGCCCGGCCCACCGCCTCGGTCGACCCCCTCATCGGCTCGGCCAACGGCGGCAACACCTACCCGGGCGCCACCCGCCCGTACGGCATGATCGCCTGGTCCCCGACCAGCACCACCGGCGACCAGACCAGCACCGGCGCCGCGAACGGCTACGCGTACAACACCACCCGCATCCGCGGCCTGAGCCTCACCCACGTCAACGGCGCGGGCTGCAACCCGGGGGCCGCGGGCGACGTGCCGATCATGCCGTTCGTCGGCGACGTCACCTCGTCCCCTTCGGCCGACACCAAGGACGCGCTCTACGCGTCGGACTTCTCGCACGCGAACGAGCGCGCGGTGCCCGGCCGGTACACCCTCGGGCTCGACTCGGGCGCGACGGCGGACCTGTCCGTGAGCCGCCGCGCGGGCGTCGCCGACTTTACGTTCCCCGCCGACAAGGCCGCCTCGCTCCTCTTCCGCACCTCCAACTCCCTGAACGGGAGCGAGGACGCGCACGTCGACATCGACCGGGCGCACCGCAAGGTGACCGGCTGGGTGCTGACCGGTGCGTTCTGCGGGCGCCGCGCCAACGGCGGCGTGAACAACCGCAAGAGCTACTACAAGCTCCACTTCAGCGCCTCCTTCGACCGGGCCTTCTCGTCCTACGGCACCTGGCGGGACGCCACCGTCTCGCCCGGGTCGACCAGCGGGGGCGGCGGCGAGGGATACGCGACCGGCGCGGACCGCGCGGGGCGCGGTTCGGGCGGCTGGGTCGGTTTCGACACGGCGTCTGACAACGATGTCCACATGCGGCTCGGGATCTCGTACGTCTCGCTCGCGGGCGCCGAGGCGAACCTGCGGGAGGAGATCGCGCCGCGGGCGAGCGTCGACGACGTGGCGGCCGAGGCGCGGCGCGACTGGGACCACGAACTGGACGCGGTGCGGATATCGGGCGGCACCGAGGCCCGGCGGACCGCGTTCTACACGGCGCTGTACCACGCGCTGATGCAGCCCAACATCATCAGCGACACCGACGGCCGCTATCCGGGCATGGACGGCGCCCCGCACCGCGTCGTGCGCGGCCAGGGGGCGCAGTACAGCAACTTCTCCGGCTGGGACCAGTACCGGGCCCAGATCCAGTTGCTCGCCCTGCTCAAACCGAAGGTCGCGGGCGACTTCGCGCAGTCCCTCTACAACTTCGCCGGACAGAACGACGGCGTGTGGGACCGCTGGGTGCACGTCAACGGCGCCACGCACGTGATGACCGGCGACCCGTCGGCCGCCACCCTCGCCACGTTCTACGCGATGGGAGTGCGCAACTTCGACTACGAGGGCGCCTTCGCATCGCTGGCCCGGCAGGCGACCGTGCCGCGCGACGCCGGCCTGTCGGACCAGGGCTGCCCCGGCCAGTGCGAGGGCCAACGCCCCAATCTGGCGCAGTACTTGAGCTCCCACTACGCGGCACAGGACGTCTGCCACTGCTGGGGCGGCGCCGCGGAGACGCTGGAGGACTCGGTCGCGGACGCCGCGCTCGGCGCGTGGGCGAAGCTGCTCGGCCGGGACGAGGAGGCCGCGTCGTTCACCGAGCGGGGCACGTGGTGGCGCAACGTCTTCAACCCGGAGACCGGCTACGTCCAGGCGCGCGATCTCGACGGGTCGTGGGTGACGCCGTTCGACCCGGGCAGCGACCGCGGTTTCGCCCAGGGCACGAGCGCCACCTACACCTGGATGGTGCCGCAGGACGTGCAGGGGCTCGCCACGGCGATGGGCGGCCGCGAGACGGCGGCCGGCCGGCTCGACGGGTTCTTCCACAAGGCGGACGGCTCGTGGTCGGTGAAGGGCGGCGACGCCCTGCGCTACGACCCGACGAACGAGCCGGGCATCCACGCGCCGTGGCTCTACAACGCGCTCGGACAGCCCTGGAAGACGCAGGCCACGGTCCGCGAGATCGTCGACACCGTGTACGGGACCGGTCCTTCGGGGCTGCCCGGCAACGACGACCTCGGCACCATGTCCGCCTGGTACGTCTTCTCGGCGCTCGGCCTGTACCCGAAGGCGCCGGGCAGCGCCGATCTGCTGCTCGGCACCCCGCTGTTCCCGCACGCGGTGGTGGACCGGCCGGGGCGCACGGACATCGTGGTCGACGCCCCGGACGCCGGCACCACGCGTCCGTACGTCGCCGGGGTCCGGCTGAACGGCCGTGACCTCGACCGCTCGTGGACGGACGCGGGCCTCCTGCGGACCGGTGGCACGCTCGCGTACCGGCTGACGGACCGGCCGGACACCGCGTGGGCCACCGATCCCGCGGGCCTGCCGCGCTGACCCGCCGCCCGGGGAAGGTCAGTCCTCGCCGACGACCTTCCCCGGGTTGAACAGGTCCAGCGGGTCGAGGGTCCGCTTCACGGCCGTCTGCAACGCACAGACGGCGGGACCCAGTTCGCTGCGCATGCCGTCCCGCTTGAGCAGCCCGACACCGTGCTCACCGGTGACCGTGCCGCCCGCGGCGATCGCCGCCTGGAGCAGTTCCTCGAAGGCGGCCTGCGCGGCGACACGGGCCGCCTCGTCGCCGGGTTCGGTGATCAGCAGCGGATGCAGGTTGCCGTCGCCGGCGTGCGCGATGGTGGCGATCCGCACCCCGTGCCTGCGGCCGATCTTCTCGATCGTGGCGAGCATCTCGGGCACGGCGGAGCGCGGCACGCACAGGTCCTCGGTGAGGACCGGGCCGAGCCGCTCCAGGGCCGGATAGGCGAGCCGCCGCACGTCGAAGAGGGCCTCCGCCTCGACGGCGTCGGTGGACCGCTCGGCCCACAGCGCCCCCGCCTCCTCGAAGGCGGCGGCGACCGCGGCGGCCTCGGCCGCGCCCGCGTCGCCCGGGGCGTCGAGCCGGGCCAGCAGCATCGCCTCGGCGCCCGGCTCGATGCCGAGGTGCTTCCAGTCCTCGACGGCCTCCATGCAGGCCCGGTCGAGCAGTTCGAGGGCGGCGGGCGCCAGGCCCCGGCTCGTGACGAGGGCGACCGCGGCGCCGGCCGCGACGAGGCTGTCGAAGGCGCCGACCACCGTGCGGGGTTCCGCGGCGGGCGCCGGGCGCAGCCGCAGCGTGATCTCCGTGATGACGCCGAAGGTGCCCTCGGAGCCGACGAACAGGCTCGTGAGGTCGTAGCCGCTGACGCCCTTGGTGGTGCGCCGGCCCAGGCGGACCCGGCTGCCGTACGGGCCCGCGGGGCCGCCCATGACGACCTCCATGCCGAGGACGTAGTCGCGGGTGACGCCGTACTTGAGGCAGCACAGGCCGCCCGCGTTCGTCGCCACGTTGCCGCCGATCGTCGACCAGGGGGCGCTCGCCGGGTCCGGCGGGTACCACAGGCCGTGCTCGGCGACGGCGGCCTTCAGGTCGTTGTTGACGACGCCGGGCTGGACGACGGCCGTCAGGTTCTCCGTGTCGATCTCCAGGACGCGGTTCATCCGCGAGACGTCGAGAACGAGACAGCCGTCGACCGCGTTGGCCCCGCCGGACAGTCCGGTGCCCGCGCCGCGCGTGACGACCGGGATGCGCCGGTCGGCACAGGCGCGCACGACCTCCTGCACCTCGTCGGCGGACGTGGCGCGCACCGCCGCGAGCGCCCGGCCCGTCGGCGCCCACTCGGCGTCGTCGTGGCCGAGCGAGGCCAGTACGTCGGCATCGGTGACGAGGGTGCTGCCGGGCAGCGCGGCGGCCAGATCGCGCACCGTGCCTGCTGTGTCTGCCGTGTTGATGTCGTACCTCCAGAACTTGTCCGCATGACCGGCGAGTTCGCGGGTAATCGCCGGAACACCATGATGGAACAGAGCGTTGCGCCGGAGCACGGCGTGGGAGGGACGGTGGACTCCACCATGAGCGGGACGCACGTCACTGCGGTTACGACCCGGACCACGGATGCTGAGGTTTCTCCCCACGACATCCCGGATCCCAGTCGGGTGGCCCCGTTGGACGCGCGCGAACTCTCGCGCCACTTCTTCCGGCGGCTGGCCGAGTGCGAGGAGGGCACGGAGGAGTACCAGTACACACGCAACACGCTGATCGAGATGAACATGTCGCTCGTCCGCTTCGCGGCGGGACGCTACCGCCATCGCGCGGACGACATGGAGGACATCGTCCAGGTCGGCATGATCGGTCTGATCAAGGCGATCGACCGGTTCGAGATCTCGCGCGAGGTGGAGTTCACCTCCTTCGTGCTGCCGTACGTGACCGGTGAGATCAAGCGGTTCTTCCGGGACACCACGTGGGCCGTGCACGTGCCGCGCCGCCTCCAGGAGCTTCGGCTCGAACTGGCCAGGGCGCGCGAGGAGCTGTGCAGCCGGCTGGACCGGGAGCCGACGACCGCGGAGCTGGCGACGCTGATGGACCTGCCGGAGCCGGACGTGGTGGAGGCCCAGCTGGCGTCGAACGGCTACTCCTCCGCGTCCTTGGACGCGGCGCTCACCACCGACAACGGTCAGGACGGCGAGGCGGCCCTCGCCGACTTCCTCGGGGTCGAGGACGAGGCGATGGAACTGGTGGAGGACTTCCACACGCTCGCGCCGCTCGTGGCCAAGCTGCCCGAGCGGGACCGGCGGCTCCTGCACCTGCGGTTCGTGGAGGAGCTGACCCAGGCGGAGATAGGCGAGCGGCTCGGCTACTCCCAGATGCACGTGTCCCGGCTCATCAAGCAGCTCATCGCCCGGCTGAAGTCCGGGATGCTGGCCGAGGCGAACTCCGTCTGAGGGAGGACTCCGCCGGAGCGAGGTGGCCGGGTCGGGCGTCTGGGTGAGGAATTCGCCCAGGCGCCCACTCACGTCACGGACCGGCTCGCTCACGGGCTGCCCGGTCACGGGCTGGGCTCGGGCGCTCGTTCAGGTCAGTGTGAGGACGGCACGGATGCGCTTGCCGACCGGCACCCGCTCGACGGTGACGTCGGCGAGCGCGTCCACGATCTCCATCCCGTGCCCGCCGATCCGGGACGGGTCGCGGGGGTAGCGCAGCGGCACGGCGGCGCTGCTGTCGTAGACGGTGACGGTGATCTGGCCCGCCGTCCCCTCCAGCTCCAGCACGTACGGTCCCAGGCTGTGCCGGTCCGCGTTGGTGATCAGCTCGCTCACGACGAGGAGCGCCTCGCCCTCGGTGCGGCGGTCGACCGCGACGCACCACTCCTGCCGCAACTGCGTCAGGAACGCGGCGGCGAACATGCGGGCATCAGCTATGCACCCCGGCTCGCCGGAGTAATGGGTCACCCGCCGCAGCGGCTCGACTGGTGTGTCGAAGCCCGTTGGGATCACTGTCCCGTCCAGATACTCGGTCATTCGTGTCTCTCTCGCCCGGTCGGCCTTCATGGGAGAGGCCCCCGCAGCCATGCTGATACCCCGCGTCGGGCGGTGCAGTCCTGTCAGCTTTCGACGTACTGGCCGTCCGGCGCATCCGATCCCGTCCCGGCGGCGGAAGAGCTGGTGGCGCGGTGCGCCCGGCGTTCCGTGACCGCCCCATCGAGTCCCGTCGAGTCCGACCGAGTTCTGCCGAGTTCTGCCGAGTTCTGCCGAGGAGTGGCGCCGTGCGTGTCCGAGTCGTCCTGTTCACCTCCGATCTGCGCGTGCACGACCATCCGCCGCTGCGGGCCGCCCTCGACGCCGCCGACGCGGTCGTGCCGCTGTTCGTCCGGGACGCGGGGATCACGTCCACCGGCTTCCCGGCGCCGAACCGGGAGGCGTTCCTCGCGGACTGTCTGAGCGATCTGGACGCGGCGCTGCGGGAGCGCGGCGGGCGTCTCGTGGTGCGGTCGGGTGACGTGGCCGACGAGGTGGCCAAGGTGGTGGCCGAGTCGGGCGCGGACGCGGTGCACGTGGCGGGCGGGGTGAGCGCGTACGCCCAGCGCCGCGAGGACCGGCTGCGCGACGCGCTGTGCGACGGCGGCTGCGACCTGGTCGTGCACGACGCGGTGGTGACCTGTGTGCCGCCCGGTGCGCTCACCCCGGCGGGCCGGGACCACTACGCGGTGTTCACCCCGTACCACCGGCACTGGTCGGCCCAGCCGCTGCGCGACGTCGTCCGCGCGCCGCGCGCGATCACCGTCCCGGACGGCATCGGCTCGGAATCGCTGCCGAAGCGCCCGGCCGGCACTTCGCCGGGGCTGGCCCAGGGCGGCGAGCAGGCGGGCCGCGCCCGGCTCACGGCCTGGCTGCGGTCCGGGATCGCCGGGTACGAGGACGGGCACGACGACCTGGCCGGCGACGTCACCTCACGGCTCTCGCCGGATCTCCACTTCGGCACGATCGGCCCGGTCGAGGCGGTGCACCGGGCCGCGAAGGTCGGCGGGCCGGGCGCCGAGGCGTTCGTGCGGCAGCTCGCCTGGCGCGACTTCCACCACCAGGTGCTGGCCGCGCGGCCGGCCGCCGCGCACGACGACTACCGCACCCAGGGCGACCGCTGGCGCTCGGCGGCGGCCGCCCGCCAGGACGTCGAGGCGTGGCAGGAGGGCCGTACGGGAATCCCGGTGGTCGACGCGGCGATGCGGCAGCTGCGGCACGAGGGCTGGATGCACAACCGCGGCCGGCTGCTCGCGGCGAGTTTCCTCACCAAGACGCTGTACGTGGACTGGCGGGTGGGAGCGCGGCACTTCCTGGCACTCCTGGTGGACGGGGACGTGGCGAACAACCAGCTCAACTGGCAGTGGATGGCGGGCACCGGCACGGACAGCCGGCCCAACCGGGTCCTCAACCCCGTCACCCAGGGCAAGCGGTACGACCCCGACGGGGCGTACGTGCGCCGCTGGGTGCCGGAACTCGCCGACCTGTCGGGCGCCGCGGTGCACGAACCGTGGAAGCTGACCGGCCTCGACCGGGCCGCGTACGACTATCCGGACCCGGTCGTCGAGCTCGCGGACGGGCTCGCCCGGTTCCGGGCGGCACGGGGGCTGGACTGAGCGGGCCGGCCGGCCGACGGGCGGTCAGGGGCGGGCGGCGGCGAGCTCCGGGTAGAGCCGCCGGATCCGGGCGAGGGCGTCCGGCAGCGTCGCCGGGCGCAGCGTGCCCCCGGCGATGCGCCCCGCCCAGCCGGGCCCGCCGAGCATCACGGCCGGTTTGCCGCGGGCGCCGCGCACGCCCCAGCGGGTGTCGGCGAGGTGCCGGGCCAGCGGCAGGCTCGCGGTCGACCGGGCCTGCGCCCACAGCACGACGACGCGCGGCCCCGTCCTGCGCACGGCGGCGGCCACGGCCTCGACGGGCACGGCGGCCCCGAACATCCGCTGGGGCACGCCGAGTTCGGCGAGGCCCGCACCGAGGGCGTCCAGAGGGAGGCAGTGCTGCTCGGCGGGGACGCAGGCCAGGACGACCGGTGGCAGCGGCGCGGCCGGTTCGGCCGGGGTCGCCCGGTGCAGGGTCCGCGAGACGTGCCAGGACAGCAGGTGCTCGACCTCGACGTACCGGTCGCCGGCCTCCTCCCACTTGCGGCCCACCGCGTGCAGCACCGGCACCATCACGTCCTGCCAGGCGGCGACGAGCCCGTGCCGGTCCACGGCCTCCGTGAGCAGGGTCTGCACGGCCGGTGAGTCGAGGCGGGTGGCGGCGCGGGAGATCCCCCGGTGCTCCCGTTCGAGCGCGGCCGCCGTCGGGGGCGGGTCGGGCTCGGCCCGCGGCGCCGGCACGACGACCGGCGGGGCGCCCTCGAGGTGCTTGCGGGCGAGCTGGGCCGCCTCCGCCGGGGCGAGGCCCGCGGCGGTGAGCCGGCACATCTCCTCGACCACGGCGACGTCCTGCGCGGTCCACCGCCGGTGGTGGCCCTGGGAACGGTCGGCCGGTCCGAGACCGTAGCGACGATCCCACGTGCGCAAGGTCGTCGGTGACACTCCGATCCGCCGCGCGAGACCACCGGTGGTGATGCCCGTGCCCTGTTCCGTACCGACTGGGAGCTCGTCCATCGGCCCACGATACGACGCACAAACGATGCGAGTCGCGGTCCGGCACCGGGTGTTTCCAGGATGACCGCTCCGCACCGGGGACCTACCGGGTCCGCCCGGTTCCGATCGGTGCGTTCCTGCAGGCTGATCGGGTGTGACGGCCGAGTACGGGCAGGCGCAGAGGAGTTGACGAGTCAGCGATGAGCAGAGCGGTACGGTCGCGCGACATCGGTGCGCGCGAGGCGTCCGAAGCGGTCCTGGCCCAGGGCATGGCCCGTGGCGACGCGGCCTGCGTCGCGGAGGTCTACCGGCGGTGGGCCCCGCTGGTCAGGGTCCTGGCCCGGCGCGGGCTCGGCGACAGCGCGGAGGCGGAGGACGTCACGCAGCAGGTGTTCCTCGCCGCCTGGCGGGGCAGGGCCGGTTACCGGCCGGAGCTCGGCTCCACCGCGGCGTGGCTGTCGGGGATCACCCGGCGCCGCGTGGCGGACGCGCTGGCCGCGCGGACCCGCCGGGCGGCGCTCCTGGACCGGGCGGCGACCCGGCCCTTCGCCCCCTGCGAGGACGCCGACGCGGTGGTCGACCGGGTCCTGGTGTCCCAGGAGCTGGCCCGGTTGCCGGTGCCGCAGCGCACCGTCCTGCGGCTGGCGTTCTACGAGGACCTGACGCAGCCGCAGATCGCCGAGCGCACCGGTCTCCCGCTGGGCACCGTCAAGAGCCACGCGCGGCGCGGGATGCAGCGGCTGAACCACCGGCTGCGGGACCACTCCCCGCAGCGCTGAGACGCCGGGCGGAAGAATCTCCGCCCGGCTGCATCCGTGCGGCACCGCGCACCCGAAGGTTCGGGTGAGTCTCGCGCGAGCTCGGTGCCGCACGGACGGCAGGACGGCCCGGACCCTGCCGCCTGACGCCCACAGCGGAGTCGGCGCCGCTGGGGCGGAAGGCTGCGGGTGGCGCCGGGCACGGCGCCTCCCGCAGCGGCCGCGAGGGCGCAGGCGCCGCGGCCGGGCTAGGGTTCATGATCATGAGCGCCCGTTCCGTCCAGATCCGTACCGTCCCCGAGTCCGAGATCCAGCGCGCCCTGCGGCTCGCCCATCTCGTCTTCCACGAATCGCCCGAGAGCGATCAGCGCAGGCACCAGCAGGAGCTGCTGTCCCGCTGTCTGCGGATCGGCGCCTACGACGGGGACGAGCTGGTCGGCTTCGCGGCGGCCCTGCCCTTCTCGCTCTCGGTGCCGGGCGGCGGTGAACTCCCCTGCCCAGGACTGACGTTCGTGTCCGTGGCGCCCACGCACCGCAGACGCGGCGTGCTCTCCTCGCTGATCGGCGAGCTGTACGCGCGGTGCGCGGAGCAGGGTGCGCCGCTGGTCGCGCTCTGGGCGTCGGAGGCGTCGATCTACGGCCGGTTCGGCTTCGGCCCCGCGACGTACGGCACGACCGTGGAGATCGACTCGCGGCGCGCGCTGGCGCTGCGCGTGGCGCCCGACCCGCGCCCGCTGCGGCTGGTCGACCCCGGGGCCGCGCCCGCCGCCCTCGCCCCCTTCTTCGAGGCGACGCGCGCCCGCCGCGCGGGCCGGCAGGCGCGCACGGAGGCGTGGTGGCGCGAGGAGTGGCTGGTCGAGAAGGACGAGGAGGACGACGAGCTGTCGCCGCCCCGGGTGGTCGCCCTGGGCGATCCGGTCGCCGGGTACGCGATCTACCGGACGAAGCCGGGCGACGACGACGCGCACACGCCCGGTCTGGTGCGGGTCGACGATCTGGAGGCGGAGTCCGCGGAGGTGGCGGCCACCCTGTGGAGCTATCTCACGGCGATCGATCTGACGGGCCGGGTGCGGGCCTGGGGCCGCCCGCTGGACGATCCGCTGCTGCTGTTCGCGGCGGACCGGGACCAGGTGCGGGTGACGGCGTCGTTCCCGTCGCTGTGGGTGCGTCTCGTGGACGTCCGGGCGGCGTTCGCGGCCCGCACGTGGGCGGCGCCGGTGGACGTGGTGCTCGCGGTGCACGACGAGCGGCTCCCGGCGAACGCGGGCTCCTACCGGCTGATCGCGTCGCCGGACGGCTTCTCGTACGCGGCGACGGAGGACGCGCCCGACCTGTCCCTGGAGGCACGGGACCTGGCGTCGGCCTACATGGGGGCCACGCCGGTGCGTGCGCTGGTACGGGCCGGGCTCGCCGCCGAGCACACGCCGGGCGCGGCGTCGATGCTCGACGCCGCGCTGCACACGGAGCTACTGCCTCATACGGTCGACGCGTTCTGAACGCCCGTCGCCGCCACGGGAGTTCAGCAGCCCATCTGCCAGGTGTGGGAGTCGCCGCTGTCGTTGCCCCAGCCGTCGGACGGGATCTCCTGTCCGGGGGCGAGACAGACCGTGCCGAGCCCGATCAGGCCCGGGTTCTCGTAGACCTGGACGTGGTCCTTGATGCCGGGGCCGGTGATGCCGTGGTTGGCCCAGGAGGAGTCCTCGTCCTGGATGCCGTCCTCCCAGTCGTGGTCGTCGCCCGACCAGTTCCAGCGCATGCCGGAGTAGTTGGCGTCGGTCCAGGCGCAGAAGTCGCCGCTGGGGCACTGGGCGGCGTACGCGGTGGTGGTGACGGCGGCGCCGCCGAGGGCGAGGACGGCGGCGGCGAGCAGGGCGAAGGGGTGCTTCATGGTCGTGCTTCTCCTTGGTGGGTACGTCGGGTGACGTGGTGTCAGCGGTGGTCGGTGGTGGCCAGCACGCGCCGGGACGCGTCCAGGGCGTGGGCGCGCAGCCGGCGCCAGTCGGTGAGCTCGGTCCGGTGTCGCGCCCGCACGGAGGCGAGGCTGCTCTTGCGGTAGGCCGCTTCGGGCTTGAGGTTGTTGACGACGGTCGAGGCGCGGAACCAGCGCTTCTCGTCGCCGTAGAGGGTGCGCTGGGCCGCGGCCAGGCAGCCGTCGGTGTGGGCGCTGACGGGGACTCCGTTCGCGAGGGTCAGGGTCAGTTCGGCCGGCGGCCGGCCGAACAGAGCGGCGGCGATCCGCTGTTCCTGCGCCGGGCTCGCCGCGGGCCGGCCCGGCCGGGGCGGGGTGAGGCCCTGGCGGGTGAGACAGCGGTCGGTGAGCCTTTGCTGGGCGGCCCTGATGGTGTCGTCGGGCGAGAGGGCCGGTCGCGCGGGCTGTCGTGCGCAGCCGGCGAGCAGGAGCAGGCCGGCGACGAGGACGAGGGCCCACGGTCGTGGTCGACGGTGCACGGCCGGGTCAGCCCGGCTCGCAGCCCAGGGTGTTGTCGGCGACGCCGTCGAGTTTCTGCGCCCACTCCCAGTTGTCGGAGTAGTCGCCGGGCCTGATCTCCCGGTAGAGGCAGTTGGAGACGGTGTAGCTGATGGCGTACACGCTCTGTCCGGCGCGGGACTCGAAGGAGTAGGCGTGACGCTGTGTGCCGTTCTCCGCCTCGGCGTACCCGGGCGGCGCGTAGCACCAGGCCTGGCCGTGCATGCCGGGTTCGGTCCAGAAGCAGACCTGGCCGGGACCGGACGCGGCCTGGGCCGTGGTGGCGCCGGGCGCCAGCGCCGCCGCGGCGGCGGCGAGGGTGAGGAGGGTGGCGGACAATCGCTTCATTCAGATGGCCCCGAGGTCGTGGTGATCACTGTGCGTGACCACACTCCCCTAGCGTTTGCGCAGGTAAGCGCCGCGCGGCCAGCGGTTCAC
Source organism: Streptomyces sp. KL116D (assembly GCF_030766975.1). NCBI lineage: Bacteria > Bacillati > Actinomycetota > Actinomycetes > Kitasatosporales > Streptomycetaceae > Streptomyces > Streptomyces sp. KL116D. The sequence continues at coordinate 176,654 of NZ_JASERH010000095.1, forward strand.
CCGTGTCGGTTACTACTCATGACTGTCATACGGAGACCGGGGCCGCGGCGTGGTGCGGCAGCGCGCTGGACGGTGCGGGCCATGCGCAGGGCGTCCACGGACTCGGCGAGGAGTTCGTACTCGGTGGTGTCGTCGCGGGTGGCGATGCGGACCAGTCGGCCGCCCGCGAGCTCCTCGGCGACGAGTTCCTGCCGGGCGGCGTCGGCGCACCAGGCGCGCAGCAGGGTGGGGACGTCGGGGGTGTCGTCGGAGACGGGCATGAGGGCGCCCTCGGGTAAGTGGGGCAGTTCGGGGCGCGGGTCGAGCCGTTCGGCGATCCAGGTGGCGCGGTCGCGCAGCCACCACAGGGCGAGCGGCAGGGTCGGAGCGCGATAACTGCCGAGCGGGACCCCTACGCGCTGTCCGCCGCAGATTCCGTACGCGGTGACATGGCACAGGAATTCGTCGTGCACGATCTCCCCCATTGCCTGGCGCCTTTGAAGATCACCCGGCCGACAATTGACCGGTGATCCACCACAACGGCTGGGACGATCAAGGGAATTGCTCTCAGACGCGTTGGCATCGAACAATGTTCAACCGTCCCACACGATGAGTATCGGCACTTCGTACACAGTGTCACCATGCTTTTCACGCCAGTCTCCTGGCATATTCGGCGGCTCCGTTGGCCGAAATCCACTGCGTCGACGAAACTGCACCTCATGCGCTCACACGAGGTTCTCATCGAGGGATACAACCGTATTCAGGAAGAGGTGCACGCCGTCGTCGACGGGCTTTCCGTAGAAGATCTCCACGCGCGGCCCGACGACACGGCGAATTCCATCGCCTGGCTGATCTGGCACCTCACCCGGGTCCAGGACGACCACGTCGCCGACGCCGCCGGACTGGAGCAGGTGTGGCTCGCGGGAGGCTGGGCAGGCCGGTTCGACCTGCCCCTCTCGGAGACGGACACCGGGTACGGCCACACGCCCAAGCAGGTCGGCCAGGTGCGGGTGGCCTCGGGCGAGCTGCTGACCGGGTACTACGACGCCGTGCACGAGCAGACCCTCGGGTACCTCGGCGGCCTCGGGGACACCGGTCTCGACCGCGTCGTCGACGAGGGCTGGGACCCGCCGGTCACGCTCGGCGTCCGGCTGGTGAGCGTCCTGTCGGACGACCTCCAGCACGTGGGGCAGGCGGCGTACGCGCGCGGGCTGCTCTGAGCGTCAGGACAGCCGCTCCGCCAGGCGGACCGTGACGCGGTCGCCCGCTTCCTTCCCGATCGCCCGCCGCACGTCGGCCTTCACGGGCAGCTTGTGCCGGCCGTCGCCCAGGGCCATGAAGGAGCTGCGGAAGGGCTGCCCGTCGACGGTGCCGCCGACCTTCACCAGTCCGCGGGTGCCGAAGAACGCGGCCGCCTCCGGCCACACCACGTAGGTCCATCCGCCCGGGTTCGGGCTCTTCTCCAGGACGGCGCTGAACTCCACGTTCAGCGCCGTTCCCGCGTTCTCGTCCGTTGTCATCGCGACCTCCTCGTCCCTATGACCCTGCGGGACCCCGGAACTCATCGCACCTCGTGCCTCCAGAGGTCTTGACAACTCGATTGGTCTGGACCAGCTTTGGCGCACAGCAAAGCGCACCGGTGGCCACCGTCGTACGCATCCGCCCCTCACCTCTCCCCCGGAGGCACCTCGTGGACCGTGCACGTCATGGCAGATCCGGCAGATCCCGCGGACCCGTCCCCCGGCGGTGGCTCGGCGGCGCGCTCGCCGTCGTCTCGGCCGCCGCGCTGAGCGTCACCGCGCTGGCCGCTCCCGCGCAGGCCGCGGACGTCAACGTCGCGAAGAACGCCGGCTTCGAGGCCGACCTGAGCAACTGGACCTGCACCGCGGGCAGCGGCTCGGTCGTCTCCTCCCCCGTGCACGGCGGTGCCAAGGCGCTCAAGGGCACGCCCGCGGGCCAGGACAACGCCAAGTGCACCCAGACCGTCGCGGTCAAGCCCAACTCGACGTACACCCTCAGCAGTTGGGTGCAGGGCGGCTACGCCTACCTCGGCGCGAGCGGCACCGGCACCACCGACGTCTCCACGTGGTCGCCGGGCAGCTCCTCCTGGCAGCAGCTCACCACCAGCTTCACCACCGGCGCGAACACCACGTCGGTCACGGTCTACACGCACGGCTGGTACGGCCAGAGCGCCTACTACGTGGACGACGTGAACGTCTACGGCCCCGACGGGGGCGGCGGCAGCGACCCGGTGCAGATACCGGCCGTGCCGACCGGGCTCGCCGCGGGCACGGCCACGTCGTCGTCCGTGGACCTGTCGTGGAGCCCGGTCTCCGGCGCGACGGGCTACAACGTCTACCGGGACGGCGCGAAGGTGGCCTCGGCCACGGGCGCGTCGGCGACGGTCTCCGGGCTCGCCGCCGACACCTCGTACAGCTTCCAGGTCAGCGCCACCAACGCGGCCGGCGAGTCCGCGAAGTCGACGGCGGTGTCCGCGCGGACGGCCGTGTCCGGCGGGGGCGGCGGTGGCGGCACCGTGCCCAAGCACGCCCTGACCGGCTACTGGCAGAACTTCAACAACGGCGCCACCGTGCAGAAGCTGCGGGACGTCCCGGCGCAGTACGACATCATCGCGGTGTCGTTCGCCGACGCGACGACCACGCCCGGCCAGATCACCTTCAACCTGGACCCGGCCGTCGGCTACGCCTCCGCCGCCGACTTCAAGGCGGACATCGCCGCGAAGCACACGGCGGGCAAGTCGGTGATCCTCTCGGTCGGCGGTGAGAAGGGCAGCATCTCCGTCAACAGCGACGCGTCCGCGACGGCGTTCGCGAACAGCGCGTACGCGCTGATGCAGGAGTACGGCTTCGACGGCGTCGACATCGACCTGGAGAACGGCCTCAACTCCACCTACATGACGAAGGCCCTGCGCGCACTGTCGGCGAAGGCCGGCTCGAAGCTGGTCCTCACCATGGCGCCGCAGACCATCGACATGCAGTCCACGTCCGGCGAGTACTTCAAGACCGCGCTGAACGTGAAGGACATCCTCACCGTTGTCAACATGCAGTACTACAACAGCGGTTCGATGCTGGGCTGCGACGGCAAGGTCTACAGTCAGGGCTCCGTCGACTTCCTCACGGCGCTCGCCTGCATCCAGCTGGAGGGCGGCCTCGACCCGTCGCAGGTCGGCATCGGCGTCCCCGCGTCGACCCGTGGCGCGGGCAGCGGCTACGTGGACCCGTCGGTCGTGAACAACGCGCTCGACTGCCTGGCCCGCGGCACCGGCTGCGGTTCGTTCAAGCCCGCGAAGACCTACCCGGGCCTGCGGGGCGCGATGACCTGGTCGACGAACTGGGACGCGACGGCGGGCAACGCCTGGTCGAACGCGGTCGGTCCGAAGGTGCACGCGCTGCCGTAGCGGGTGCGGACGGTCCCTGACGGAGCCGGTGGCGGCAGCCACCGGCTCCGTCGCGTCAGCCGCCCATGAGGCGCGTCGTGTCAGCCGCCCATGAGGCGCGTCGTGTCAGCCGCCCATGAAGAGCACGGTGCCGTCGGGTCCCGTCGCCTCGACCCGGGCTCCGTGCTCGACGGTGCGGCTCACCGTGCAGTACTTCTCGTGGGTCAGCCGGATGCCGCGCTCCAGCGCCTCCGCGGCGTCGGTGTCGCCCTCAGGCAGGGCGATCTCGTAGGAGACGCGGACGACGCCGACCCGCCCGTCGTCCTCGGGCCGCGACCGGGACTCCACGACGATCCGCAGGTCGTCGTGCGGGACGGTGCGCGCGGTGCGGTCGACGACGAGTCCGCCGCAGCCGCCGAGCGCGGCGAGGAGGAGCTCCACGGGGGTGAACGAGGGCTGGGCCGCCGGGGAGTCGGCGGGGGCGATGCGGACCTCGGCGCCCCGGTCGTTGCGCGCGGTCCAGTCGCGGTCGCCGTTGCGGACGGTTTCGATGCGGTAGTCGGCCATGGCGGAACGGTAACCAGCGGCGGGCACGGCGGCGCGCAGGCGGGCGCCGGGCGTGGTCAGGGAGCCTGGATGTCGCCCCGGGTGGAGGAGGCGACGGTGTCGCCGTGCGCGAAGTCGCCCGGCGGGATGCCGGGGTGGTGGCCGGGCAGCGGGGCGACGGCGGTCGCGGCGGGGCCCAGGGTCAGCCTGGAGACGATGCGGTAGCGGTCGCCGCGGTACAGCGAGTGCACGTACTCGACGGGCCGGCCCTCGGTGTCCGAGGTGAGCCGCTCGAAGAGGAGGGCCGGGGACAGCTCGGGGACGTCGAGCAGATCGGCCTCGGCGCGGGTCACGACGGTCGGCTCGATCGCCTGGACGGCTTCGCGGACGTGAACGTCGTGGTGGGCGCGCAGATGCTCGTACAGGTCACCGCTCTCCAGCTCCTGGGCGCTGAGGCCAGGCACGAGGTCGGCGCGGATGTGCAGGTGCTCGATCGCCATCGGCGCCCCGTCGACGAGCCGCAGCCGGGCCACGTAGACGATCTTCGCCGCGGGGGAGAGTCGCAGCTTGCGGCCGACGCGGGCGCCGGCCTGGACGGTGGTGAACTCCAGCAGCCGGCTCGACCAGGCGCCGGCGGCCTGCGGCACCGCCAGACCCTGCTCGTCGGGGACCAGTTCCTGGGTGATCTTCTCCGGGGCGACGAACGTGCCGCGCCCGTGTTCGCGGACGAGAAGGCCCGCGACAACGAGTTCGTCGACGGCCGCGCGCAGCGTGGGGCGCGAGACGCCGAGGCGGGCGCAGAGCGTGCGCTCGGAGGGGATCGGGTCGCCGGGGCGCTGCGACTCGATGAGTTCCAGGATGTGGTCGCGCACCCGCTCCCGCTTGAGCACCGCCCCCGGCGCCTCCCTGCCCGCGTCCGCGTTCACTCCCGCCCCCTCGTGCCGTACGACCAGTCGCCTGACCAGTTGACCACGGCGCTGCGGAGATCGACAACTGACCAGCGGCAGGGGCCATCAACTGCCGTGAGTTCCGCAGGGGTTGACGCGTCCATTGGTCTATGCCACCTTTCTCCACCACCAGAGGTCACCTGACCAGTTGCCAACTGGTCAGGTCCGGCTCCCAGAGGTGAACCGTGAAGCTCCGCTTGCTCGCCGGTCTGTCCGCGCTCGTCGCGGTGGCCGGGCTCAGTGCCTGCAGTTCGTCCGACTCCGCCGACGGTGGGTCCGGGGACGGCGGCCGGACCCGCATCGACGTGTGGCTGATGCGCGACAGCGTGTCGGCCGCCTTCCAGAAGGACTTCGAGAAGGGGTTCGAGGCCGCCCATCCGGACATCGACGCGCGGATCCAGATCCAGGAGTGGGACGGCATCGGCGAGAAGGTCACGGCCGCCCTCGCCAGCAACGACGCCCCCGACGTCATCGAGACCGGCAACACCCAGGTCGCCCAGTTCGCCCAGAGCGGCGGCCTCCAGGACCTGACCGACAAGGTCGACGACCTCGGCGGCAAGGACTGGCTCAAGGGCCTCGCCGAGCCCGGCGCCTACGAGGGGAAGCAGTACGGCATCCCGTACTACGCGGCGAACCGCGTCGTCGTCTACCGCACCGACCTCTTCGAGAAGGCCGGCATCGACGCGACCGCCATCAAGACCCGCGACCAGTGGATCGCGGCGACCCGCAAGCTCAACAAGGGGAAGCAGCAGGGCATCTATCTGCCGGGCCAGAACTGGTACACGCTCTCCGGCTTCGTCTGGGACGAGGGCGGCGACCTGGCCACCGAGACCGGCGGCACGTGGAAGGGCGCCCTGGACACGCCCGAGGCACTGCGCGCCATGGCCTTCTACGAGAAGCTCCAGGCCCTCGGCAAGGGACCCAAGGACTCCGACGAGGCGCAGCCGCCGCAGGCCGAGGTGATGGCCAAGGGGCAGGTCGCGCAGGTCGTCAGCGTGCCCGGCGGCGCCGCGGTCGTCGCCCAGAACAACCCCGAACTCAAGGGCAAGCTGGGCTTCTTCCCGATCCCGGGCAAAACGGCCGACACCCCGGGCGCGGTGTTCACCGGCGGCTCCGACCTGGTGATCCCCGCCGTCTCGCAGCACCACGACGCCGCGTACGCCTTCGTCAAGGAACTCACCGGCGACGCCTGGCAGCGCAAGCTCGCCGTCGCGATGAGCTACGTCCCGAACCGGACGACGCTGGCCGACGCCGTGGCGAAGGATCCGGGCGCCTCGGCGATGGCGGTCGGCGCGGCCGTCGGACACGCGACGCCGAACACGCCGGGCTGGGCGGCCGTCGAGGCGAAGAACCCGATCAAGGACTACATGACGGCGGTGCTGGCCGGCGGCGATCCGGCGCGCGAGGCGGCGAAGGCGTCCGACGCCATCACCTCCGCGATGACCTCCGGTTCCTGACCACCCGCTTCCCCGAAAGGAGTGTGCGCCGTGCCGGTCGTCCGCGAGCGGACCACGCCCCCCGCCCTCACCCGGCCGCCCCGGCGCCCACCGGGTCCGCACCGCCGCCCCACGATGTCGGGCGCCTGGCCCTACCTGCTCGTCGCGCCCGCCGTCCTCGGCATGCTCTACCTGCTCGTCTATCCGCTGGCCCGGGCCGTCCTGATCTCCTTCCAGGACTTCGGTCTGCGCCAACTCATCCTCGGCGACGCGCACTTCACCGGCTTCGACAACTACACGACCCTGCTCTCCGATCCGCGGTTCTGGACGGTGGTGCGCCGCACGTTCCTGTTCATGGCCGTCAACGTCGCCCTGATCATGGTCCTGTCGACGCTGGTGGCGCTGATGGTGGAGCGGCTCGGCCGGTTCGGCCGCACGGCGGTGCTCAGCGCGCTCGTCCTGACCTGGGCGATGCCGGTGGTCGCGGCGACCACCGTCTTCCAGTGGCTGTTCCACTCCGAGTTCGGGATCGTCAACCACGCCCTGACCGGCCTCGGCTTCTCGTCGTTCGACGGGTATCCGTGGCTGGCGCACGGCCCGGCGGCCTTCACCATCCTGGTGGCCCTGGTGGTGTGGCAGTCGGTGCCGTTCGCGGCGATCACCCTGTACTCGGCGCTGACGACCGTGCCGGCCGAACTGTACGAGGCGGCCCGGATCGACGGGGCGTCCGGGCCGCGGATCTTCCGCTCGGTCACCCTGCCGATCGTGCGGCCGATCTTCATGCTGGTGCTCTCCCTCGAAGTGATCTGGACCTTCAAGGCGTTCGTGCAGATCTGGGTGATGACCAGGGGCGGCCCCGGCGACGCGACGACGATCCTGCCGGTGTACGCCGTGCAGACGGCGCTCGCGGGACAGCGCTACGACCTGGGCGCGGCCGCGTCGATGGTGACGGTGCTGCTGATGTCCGGGGTGCTCGTCGCCTACTTCCGGCAGATGTTCCGACAGGAGAACGAGCTGTGACGCCACCGGCCGCCCTGCGCCGCCTCCCGCTGAACGCCGCCGCCACGGTGACGGTGGTCCTCTGCCTCTTCCCCGTGTACTGGATGGTCGCGACGGCCTTCAAGCCGTCCCGGGACATCCAGTCGGAAAACCCCCAACTGCTGCCGCAGAGCTGGACGCTGGACCACTTCCGGCGGGCGATCGACGCGGACGGCTTCGGGCTGTTCTGGCGCAACAGCGTGCTGGTCACGCTGGGCGCCGTGGCGCTCGCCCTGCTGGTCGCGCTCGGCGCCTCCTTCGCGGTGGCACGGATGCGCTGGCGCGGGCGGCGGCAGTTCATGCTGATGGTGTTCGTCGCGCAGATGGCGCCGTGGGAGTCGCTGATCATCCCGGTGTACATCATCTCGCGGGACACCGGCATGCTCGACCGGCTGCCGACGCTGACCCTCGTCTACTTCATGATGACGCTGCCGTTCACGATCGTCGTGCTGCGCGGGTTCATCGCGACGATCCCGGCCGAGCTGGAGGAGTCGGCGCAGGTCGACGGGTGCACCCGGCTCGGGGCGTTCCGGCACGTGGCGTTCCCGCTGCTCGCGCCGGGGCTGATGGCGACGTCGCTGTTCGGCTACATCACGGCGTGGAACGAGTTCGCCTACGCCAACTTCCTGATCATCAAGGAACAGGACCACCGCACGCTGCCGGTGTGGCTGTCCTCGTTCCACAACACGTTCGGCACCGACTGGGGCGCCACGATGGCCGCCTCCACGCTGTTCGCCCTGCCCGCCCTGGTCGTCTTCCTGCTGCTGCAGCGGCACGTGACGTCGGGGTTCGCGGCCGGCGCCGTCAAGGGCTGAGCCCGCTCCCCCGGAATACTGGAGATCCACCGTGCCCGCACACCGGCCCTCGCTGGTCCCCCTGCCCACCCACCTCGCCCACCGCCCGGGCCACTTCACCCTGGACGCGCACACCACCGTCCGGGTGTCCCCGGGCGCCGGGCCCGCCGCCGATCTGCTCCGCACCCTGCTGGCCCCGGCCACCGGGCTGCCCCTGTCCCCCGCCTCCGACGGTCCCTTCGTGCTCGCGCTCGATCCGGGCCTCGGCGGTCTGGGCGAGGAGGGCTACGGCCTGACGGTCGGCCCCGACGCGGTGCTGCTGCGCGCCGCGCACCTGACAGGGCTGCTCCGCGGCATCCAGACGATCCGTCAGCTCCTGCCCGTCGAAGCCCTGTCGAGCACCCCGCAGGCGGACGTCCCGTGGCGGCTGCCGTGCGTCGAGATCAGTGACGTGCCCCGGCACGGCTGGCGCGGGTTCATGCTCGACGTGGCACGGCACTTCCAGCCGGTCGGCCTCCTGCGCCGGTACGTCGACCTGCTCGCCCTGCACAAGCTGAACGTGCTGCACCTGCACCTCACCGACGACCAGGGCTGGCGGATGCCGGTGGCCGCGTATCCGCTCCTGACGGAGGTCGGCGGCCGGCGCGCCGAGCCGTTCCCGCACCAAGGGGCGTACACCCGCGAGGAGTTGACCGGTCTCGTCGCGTACGCGGCCGCGCGCGGCGTCACCGTCGTGCCGGAGATCGAGATGCCGGGGCACGTACGGGCGGCGATCGCCGCCTACCCGGAGCTCGGCACCGTGCCGGGGCGGCGGCTCGACGTGTGGCCGCGCTGGGGCGTGTGCGACACCGTGCTCGGGGTGCACGAACCGGTGCTCGACTTCTGCCGGACCGTCCTCGACGAGGTGATGGACGTCTTCCCCGCGCCGTACGTGCACATCGGCGGCGACGAGTGCCCCACCACGGAGTGGGCGGCGAGCCCGGCCGCCCGGGAGCGGGCCGCCGCCGAAGGGCTCCCGGACACCGACGCGCTGCGGGACTGGTTCCTGGGCCGGATCGGCGCGCACCTCGTCGAGCGCGGCCGGACCCCCGTGGCGTGGGCGGAGACGGGCGACGGACTGCCCGCCGACTTCACGCTGATGACGTGGCGCGAGCCCGAGCACACCCGCCTGGCCCTGAAGCGGGGCCACTCCGTGATCAGCTGCCAGCACCGGTCGGCGTACCTCGACTATCCGCAGTCCCCCGCCCCCGACGAACCGCTGGCGCAGCCCGGCGTCCTGGTCGACCTGCGCGCGGTGCACGAGCACGAACCGCCCACCGCCACCGGCACGACCGGTGAACTCCTCGGCGCGCAGGCCCACTTGTGGACCGAGTACGTCAGCACGCCCGAGCACGTCGACCACATGGTCTTCCCGCGCCTGTGCGCACTCGCCGACCGCGCCTGGCACGGCTCACCGTCCTGGCCGCACTTCCGTGACCGGCTCGACGCGCACGCCGCGCGCCTCGCCGCGCTCGGCGTGCGGCACGGGCCGCTCGACCCGTACGCCCCCATCCCCCACTGTTCCGGAAAGGAACTGCCATGAGAAGGACGATCCTGACCAGGTCCACGACGTGTGCCGTCGCCGCGGCGGCACTCGCCTGCGCGGGTCTCGTCGGCGTGCCGTCGAGCGCCGCCGCGGCCGCCGGTGACCTGGCCGTCGAGTACCACACGGGCAGCACCGGCAGCGACCAGGCGGAGCCCTGGCTGAAGGTGCGCAACACCGGCACGGCGAGCGTGCCGCTCAGCGGCGTCAAGGTCCGCTACTACTTCAAGTCCGATGCGGGCAACCCGAGTTACCGTTTCGCCTGCTCGTGGGCGGTGAAGGGCTGCGCCAACGTCACGGGCACGTTCGGGACGCTCGCCCACCCGACCGCCACCGCCGACCGCTACCTGGAGATCGGCTTCACGTCCGGCGCGGGATCGCTCGCGGCGGGCGCCGACTCCGGCGATCTGCAACTGCGCTTCTACCGGGCCGACTGGCAGTCGCTGAACCAGGCCGACGACTACTCGTTCAGCGCGACGCAGACGGCGTACGCGAACTGGTCGAAGGTGACCGCGCAGCTCGACGGCGCCACGGTCTGGGGCACGGCGCCCGAGGGCAACGACCCGACCGACCCCACCGATCCCACGGACCCGACCGACCCGCCCGCCGACGGAGCGACGCTCTTCGACGACTTCGACTACACCTCGTACAACGACCCGAAGATCGCGGCCAACGGCTGGAGCGTCCGGTCGAACTCCGGCGGACCCGGGGTGCCGGGCGCGACGTGGGCGCCGCAGAACGTGACCTTCCCGACCGTGTCCGGCAACTCCGTGATGAACCTGGAGACGTCGACGGCCGGCACCGGCGAGAGCACGAAGCAGACCGAGGTCCTCACCAAGGCGACCAAGTTCAGGAACGGGACGTACGCGGCGCGCGTGAAGTTCGCGGACGCGCCGAAGAGCGGCCCCGACGGCGACCACCTCGTGCAGACGTTCTTCACCATCAACGACCTCAAGGCGCCGATGGCCGACGACTACGCCGAGTACGACTTCGAGTACCTGCCCAACGGCGGCTGGGGCGAGCCCTCGAACATCCTGTACACGACGTCCTGGGAGACCTACAACCCGGACCCGTGGCAGGCCGTCAACCAGCACACCGAGAGCCGGCAGAGCTACGCGGGCTGGCACGACCTGGTGCTCACCATCGACAACAGCTCGATCCGCTACTACGTCGACGGCCAGCTGTTCGGCACGCACGACGCCGCGTACCTCCCCGAGCGGCCGATGTCGATCAACTTCAACCAGTGGCTGATCGACCTGGCGGGCCTCACGAGCACCACACCGCGCGCCTATGACCAGCAGGTCGACTACGTCCTGCACGTCAAGGACCAGGTGCTCACCCCGGCGCAGGTGGCGGCGAAGGTGACCGCCTACCGGTCGGCGGGCACCGCCTTCGAGGACACCGTGCCGTCGTCCTGATCCGCCGGCAGGAGGGGAGCCCGCGCGCCCCACACGCGCAGGCTCCCCGGTGGTGCTTCCCTCCCCGGGCGGTCGACTGGGAGTGGTCGGCCGCCGTGCCCCGGAGTCTGCCGTGCGGCGACCGGGACTTCATCCCGCACCCGCACGTTTCGGTAACCTTGTGTGTTGAATCAGTGGCGAAATGTGACGGAAGGGAAGCGTCAAGACCCTTGCGCCAGGCCACGGCCGGGGAGCGGAAACGGCCGTCTGGCGTGATCCGTTCGACGCAACTAAGGCCGGATCTCTGTCTCCGGCAAGCGCTCTCCACACCGTCCGCAGAACAGCGCGGAGGGGTCATCGGCGGCCCGGCCGCACTCCGCGCAGACCCGGGGCAGCAGACAGGGCGCCTCCCCGCCCTCCGCCCGCACGGCGTTCTCGGCCCGCCGGATGGTCATGCCGGGCCGTCGGCGGTGCGCGGTCACGTACACCAGGCCGTCCTCGCCGGCACTGACCGCGCGCCGTTCGCCGCGCGGCACGAAGAGGAGGGTGCCCGGGGCCAACTCCTCGTCGGTTCCGGCCCGGTGGAGCGTGCCGTGCCCCTCGACGACGACGAGCAGGACGTCGAGGTCGCTCTCCACGTACGCGTCACCGCGGGCGCCCGGCCGCAGCCGGATGACGTTGGAGTCGAGCTGGCGGGCAGCGCCCTCCAGGCGCCACAGGGCTCCGGTCGCGTCCGGGGCGGCGGCGGCCAGGACATCGGCAAAGGTGATACGGGCAGCGGGCATCGTTCTGGTTCCTCCGTCGGGTTCAGCCGAACGGCAGCCTACGGAGTCCGGCGACGCGCAGCAGCCTGGCGAGGCCCAGGCAGCCGACCGCCATGGCCGTCGCGCCCGCGGCGAGTGCGGCGGCGGCGACGACCCGGCAGGTCGGTGGTCTAGCTCACCCGGACGGCTCCGTCCGTGCGTTCAGGAAGTCGAGGACCGGGGGCGTGGCCTCGTCGGCGAACTCCTCGAAGTAGGCGTGGCGGCCGTTGGGGATGAGGAGGGTGCGGGCGGCCGGGATGCGGGCGGTGAGGAGCGGGGCGTTCGCGGTGGGGTTGAACGCGTCGTCGGTGCCGTGCACGACGAGGGTCGGGGCGGTGATGCGGGGCAGCGCGTCCCAGGCGTCGTGGCGGGCGCTGGCGCGCAGGTGGCGGCGGCGGGCGTGCGCGGGCATCGCCGGGTCGCCGAGGGTGGCGAACGGGCCGGGGTGCGCGGCGACGTACGCGGGTGTGTACATCAGGTCGAGGAGCGCGGCGCGGGAGACCTTCGGGTCCGGGTCGGCGAGGGCCCTGCGGACGTCGGGGCCGCGCTCGATGCCGTGCGGGGCGCCGGGCGAGGTGCAGCCGAGGACGAGGCGGTCGACGCGCGCGGCGTGGTCGGCGGCGAGCCACTGGGCGACGCGGCCGCCCATCGAGGTGCCGTAGACGTGGGCGCGGTCGATCCCGGCGTGGTCGAGGACGGCGACGGCGTCGCGGGCGAAGTTCTCGGTGCTGTAGGTGTCCGTGTCCGGGGCGTCGCTCGCGCCGGTGCCGCGCCAGTCCATGACGACGGTGGTGAAGGCCGCTTCGAAACGCTCCCGCACCGGGTCCCACCAGCGGTGGCTGTTGGACTGACCGGCCAGGAGCAGCAACGGGGCGCCGCTGCCGCGGAGTTGGTAGTGGAGCGCGGCGCCGTCGGCCGCCTGTGCGTGGACCATGGTCGCCGATTCTCCCCCATCGCAACTACCTCTGCTCAAACGGTGGACTCCCCAACACCGCTCTGCAATTCTCCAACAACTGAACGCAAGAAGACGACTCCATGAGGAGAGAACATGGTGGGACAGTGCGTGCACAGAGCCGGGGCGAGAGGCGGGTGGCGCGGACTCTCGGTCGTTCTGCTGGCGCTCGCCCTCGCGTTCCTCGGCCTGCCCGGCGTCGGGGGCGCGCGGGCCGCGGGCGGACCGAACCTCGCCGCGGGCGCGACCGCGAAGGCGAGCAGCGCGAAGGACGGGTACGGGGCGGCGAACGTCACCGACGGCAACGCCTCGTCGTACTGGGAGAGTTCGGGCTCCGACCTGCCGCAGTGGGTGCAGGTCGACCTGGGCGGGGCGGCCCGCGTGGACGAGGTGGTGCTGCGGCTCCCCGGCTCGTGGGAGAGCCGCAGCCAGACCCTTTCGGTGCAGGGCAGCGCCGACGGCACCTCGTTCGACACGCTCAAGTCGTCGGCGTCCTACGCCTTCTCGCCCGGCTCGGGCAATACGGTGACCGTGTCGTTCGCGGCGGCGCAGACCCGTTTCGTGCGGGTCGTGGTGAGCGCCAACACGGGCTGGCAGGCTGCCCAGTTGGCGGAGCTGGAGGTGCACGGCGCCGCCGAGTCGTCGGTGAACCTGGCCCGCGGCAAGGCGTTCACGGCGAGCTCCACGACGCAGACGTACGCGGCGGCGAACGCCGGTGACGGCGATCCCGCGAGCTACTGGGAGAGCAGGAACGACGCACTGCCGCAGTGGGTCCAGGTCGACCTGGGCGCGTCGGTGCGGGTGAACCGGGTGGTCCTGCGGCTGCCCTCCGGCTGGGAGACCAGGACGCAGACGCTCACGCTGCGCGGCAGCACGAACGGCACGGACTTCACGGACCTGGCCGCGTCCAAGGCGTACGAGTTCAGCGCCTCGGGGCAGCAGGCGCAGACGCTGTCGTTCGACACGGTGACGACCCGGTACGTGCGGGTCCTCGTGACCGCGAACAGCGTGCAGAAGGCGGGCCAGCTCGGCGAGTTGGAGGTGTACGGCCCGACGTCCGGCGACACCGAGGCCCCGTCCGCACCCGGCGGTCTCGCCTACATCGAGCCCGCGACCGGTCAGATCAAGCTGACCTGGCAGGCTGCGACCGACAACGTCAAGGTCACCGGCTACGACGTGTACGCCGACGGACAGCTGCGCGCGTCGGTCGACGGCGACACCCTCACCTACACCGACACCCAGCCCGCCTCGGCGACGCTCACGTACTACGTGCGCGCCAAGGACGCGGCCGGGAACCAGTCGGCCAACAGCAACACGGTGACCCGCAAGGGCGATTCGGGCGACACGCAGGCGCCGACGGTTCCCGGGAGCCTCGCCTTCACGGAGGCGACCAAGGGCCAGGTCAAGCTGACCTGGCAGGCGTCGACCGACAACGTGAAGGTCACCGCGTACGACGTCTACGCCAACGGCACCCTGCTCAAGTCCGTGGCCGGGGACGTCACTTCGTACACCGACACCCAGCCCGCGTCGGCGACGGTGACGTACACCGTGCGCGCGAAGGACGCGGCGGGCAACCAGTCGTCGAGCAGCAACTCGGTGACCCGCAACGGCTCGACGACGGAGTCGGCGAACCTCGCGGCGGGCAAGCCGGCCACCGCGTCGTCCTCGGTCTTCACGTACGTCGCGGCGAACGCGGTGGACGACGACACCAGCACCTACTGGGAGGGTGGCGCGGGCAGCTACCCGAACACCCTGACCGTGAAGCTGGGCGCGAACGCGGACGTCTCCTCGCTCGTCCTGAAGCTGAACCCGGACGCCGCGTGGTCGGCCCGCACCCAGAAGATCGAGGTGCAGGGCCGCGAGCAGAAGGCGTCGGGCTTCACGACGCTGGTCGCGGCGAAGGAGTACGCCTTCGACCCGGCGAGCGGGAACAAGGTGACCGTGCCGGTGACGGCACGCGTCGCGGACGTCCGTCTCGTCGTCACCGCCAACTCGGGAGCCCCGGCTGGGCAGTTGGCCGAGTTCCAGGTGCTGGGCGAGCCGGCGCCGAACCCGGACCTCCAGGTCACGGGCATCACGTCGAAGCCCGACGCGCCGGTCGAGTCGGACCGGATCACACTGTCGGCGACCGTGCGCAACGCGGGCACGGAGGCGGCCGACGCGACCGATCTGGACTTCACCCTCGGTGCGCAGAAGGTCGGCTCGGGTTCCGTGGGCGCGCTCGCGGCGGGCGCCACGGCGACCGTCAGCGCGGACATCGGGGCACACGAGGCGGGCACGTACCAGGTCGGGGCGGTCGTCGACCCGAGCGGTCTGGTCGTCGAGCGCGACGAGGCCAACAACACCTACACCAGCCCGGCGGGTCTCGTCG
Source organism: Streptomyces sp. KL116D (assembly GCF_030766975.1). Taxonomy (NCBI): domain Bacteria; kingdom Bacillati; phylum Actinomycetota; class Actinomycetes; order Kitasatosporales; family Streptomycetaceae; genus Streptomyces; species Streptomyces sp. KL116D. The sequence goes on from NZ_JASERH010000095.1 coordinate 191,896, forward strand.
TCAAGCCGGTCACGAGCGCCGACCTGGTCGCGTCCCCGGTGTCCTGGTCGCCGAGCGCACCGGCCGAGGGAGACCAGGTCTCCTTCTCGGTCGCGCTCAAGAACCAGGGCAACCAGGCGAGTTCGGGCGGCGGCCACGGCATCACGCTCACCGTCGCCGACTCCGGCGGCACGGTCGTGAAGACGCTCACCGGCTCGTACGACGGGGCGATCGCGGCCGGTGACACCACGGCGCCGGTCAAACTGGGCACGTGGACGGCGGGCAAGGGCAAGTTCACGGTGAAGACCGTGATCGCCGACGACGGCAACGAGCTGCCGGTCAAGCGCGCCAACAACACGTCGTCGCAGCCGCTGTTCGTCGGACGCGGCGCGAGCATGCCGTACGACATGTACGAGGCGGAGGACGGCACGGTCGGCGGCGGCGCGAAGGTCGTCGGCCCGAACCGCACCGTCGGTGATCTCGCGGGCGAGGCGTCGGGCCGCAAGGCCGTGACGCTCGAATCCACCGGCAGCTACGTCGAGTTCACCACCAAGGCGCCGACGAACACGCTCGTCACGCGCTTCTCGATGCCGGACGCGGCGGGCGGCGGGGGCAGGAACTCGACGCTCAACGTCTACGTCGACGGGAAGTTCCTCAAGGCCATCGACCTGACGTCGAAGTACGCCTGGCTGTACGGCTCGGAGACCGGTCCGGGGAACTCCCCGAGCGCGGGCGCGCCGCGCCACATCTACGACGAGGCGAATCTGCTGCTGGGCACGACCGTGCCACAGGGCAGCAAGGTGCGGCTGCAGAAGGACGCCGCGAACGACTCCACGTACGCGATCGACTTCGTGAACCTGGAGGAGGCCACCGCGCTGCCCAACCCGGACCCGGCGGCGTACGCCGTCCCGGCCGGGTTCTCGCACCAGGCCGTGCAGGACGCGCTGGACAAGGTGCGGATGGACACGACGGGCAAGCTCGTCGGCGTGTACCTGCCGGCCGGTGACTACGAGACGTCGAACAAGTTCCAGGTGTACGGGAAGGCGGTGAAGGTGGTCGGCGCCGGTCCGTGGTTCACCCGGTTCCACACGCCGTCGTCGCAGGAGAACACGGACGCGGGCTTCCGGGCGGAGGCCAGTGCGAACGGGTCGACGTTCGCGCACTTCTCCTTCTTCGGGAACTACACGTCACGGATCGACGGCCCGGGCAAGGTGTTCGACTTCTCCAACGTCGCGAACATGACGATCGACGACGTGTGGAACGAGCACACGGTCTGCCTGTACTGGGGTGCGAACACCGACAACGTCACCATCAAGAACTCCCGGATCCGGGACACGTTCGCCGACGGCGTCAACATGACGAACGGCTCGACGGACAACCACGTCGTCAACAACGAGTCGCGGGCGACCGGCGACGACAGCTTCGCGCTGTTCTCGGCGATCGACGCGGGCGGCGCGGACGAGAAGAACAACGTGTACGAGAACCTGACGTCGCTGCTGACGTGGCGGGCGGCCGGGATCGCGGTCTACGGCGGGTACGACAACACGTTCCGCAACATCCTGATCGCGGACACGCTCGTCTACTCCGGGGTCACCATCAGCTCCCTCGACTTCGGGTATCCGATGAACGGCTTCGGCACGGAGCCGACCACGCTGGAGAACACGTCGATCGTCCGCTCGGGCGGCCACTTCTGGAACGGGCAGACGTTCCCGGGCATCTGGATGTTCTCGGCGTCGAAGGTGTTCCAGGGGATCCGCGTCGACGACGTCGACATCGTCGACCCGACGTACAGCGGGATCATGTTCCAGACCAACTACGTAGGAGGTCAGCCCCAGTTCCCGATCAAGGACACGATCCTGACGGACGTCACGATCACCGGTGCGCACAAGAGCGGCGACGCGTACGACGCGAAGTCCGGCTTCGGGGTCTGGGCGAACGAGATGCCGGAGTCGGGCCAGGGCCCGGCGGTCGGTGAGGTCACCTTCCACAACCTGAAGCTGGGCGACAACGCGGTGGACGTGCGCAACACGACGTCCACCTTCAAGATCAACCTCAACCCCTAAAGGGTCCCTGGTTCCATTACCGACCCCTCGCCTGTTACTGTTGCGGCACGCGCTAACGGGACTCCCATCCCGTTAGTGCGTGTCACAGGCTACAACTGGCGCACTCTTCAAGGGGTTTGACATGGAATACCGACAGCTGGGGACGTCCGGCCTCAAGGTGCCCGCACTGAGCTTCGGGGCCGGCACCTTCGGCGGACGCGGCCCCCTGTTCTCCGCCTGGGGCGACGTCGGGCTCGACGAGGCGCGGCGCATGGTCGACCTGAGCCTGGACGCCGGGGTCACCCTGTTCGACACGGCCGACGTGTACTCGGACGGGGCCTCCGAGGAAGTACTGGGCGCCGCCCTCAAGGGGCGCCGCGACCGGGCCCTGATCTCGACGAAGGCCGCGCTCCCGACGGGCGAGGGGCCGTACGACGCCGGGGTCTCGCGCTCGCGCCTGATCCGGTCGGTCGAGGCGGCGCTGCGGCGGCTCGACACGGACCACATCGACCTGTTCCAGCTGCACGCCTACGACGCGAGCACCCCCGTCGAGGAGGTTCTCTCGACCCTGGACGACCTGGTGAAGGCGGGCAAGATCCGCTACACCGGCGTCTCCAACTACGCGGGCTGGCAGCTGATGAAGGGGCTCGCCGAGGCGGAGAAGCACGGCCGGCCGCGATTCGTCGCGCACCAGGTGTACTACTCGCTCGTCGGCCGTGACTACGAGTGGGAGCTGATGCCGCTCGGCCGGGACCAGGGCGTGGGCGCCGTGGTCTGGAGTCCGCTCGGCTGGGGGCGCCTGACGGGCAAGATCCGGCGCGGACAGCCGCTCCCCGCGGACAGCCGGCTGCACCGGACGGCGCAGTTCGGGCCGCCGATCGAGGACGAGCACCTGTACCGGGTGGTCGACGCGCTCGACGAGATCGCCGAGGAGACCGGCAGGGCCGTCCCGCAGATCGCGATCAACTGGCTGCTGCGCAGGCCCACCGTCTCGACCGTGCTCATCGGGGCGCGCAACGAGGAGCAGTTGCAGCAGAACCTCGGCGCCGTCGGCTGGGAGCTCACTCCGGAGCAGGTGGCGAGGCTGGACGCGGCGAGCGACGTGAAGGTGCCGTACCCCTACTACCCGTACCGGATCCAGGACGGTTTCCGGCAGTTGAACCCGCCGACGGTGTGAGCCTCGACCGCGCGAGCGACAGCCGCACGAGGATGTCAACCCAAGGTTGACACCCCGCGACTGTCAACCTACGGTTGCCTCATGACGAATCCAGTCGGCCCCACCGTCCGCCTCGACGACCTGATCGAGGCCATCAAGAAGGTCCACACCGACGCCCTCGACCAGCTGCAGGACGCCGTCCTCGCGGCGGACCACCTCGGTGACGTCGCCGATCACCTGATCGGCCACTTCGTCGACCAGGCCCGCCGCTCCGGCGCCTCCTGGACGGACATCGGCAAGAGCATGGGGGTCACCCGGCAGGCGGCGCAGAAGCGCTTCGTGCCGAAGTCGGAGAACGACCTCGACCCGAGCCAGGGCTTCAACCGGTACACCCCGCGCGCCCGGAACGTGGTGGTGTCCTCCCAGACCGAGGCGCACGCCGCCAAGAACACCACCATCGGCACCGCGCACCTGGTCCTCGGGCTGCTGCACGAGCCGGAGAGCCTCGGCGCCCGGGCGATCCTCGCGCAGGACGTCCTGCTCGACACCGTGCGGCAGGCCGCGACGGCCCAGCTCCCGGCGCCCGCCGACGAGTCGCCGGCCCTGATCCCCTTCGACGCGGAGGCCAAGAAGGCGCTGGAACTGACGTTCCGCGAGGCGCTGCGGCTCGGCCACAACTACATCGGCACCGAGCACATCCTGCTCGCCCTGCTCGAACAGGAGAACGGCTCCGGGCTCCTCGCGGACCTCGGCATCGACAAGGACGCCGCCGAGGCGAACATCGCCGCGGCGATCGAAGCCCTCACCAAGGACGCCGCCGAGGAAGGGACGGGCTGACCGCACGCGCGACCGGGCCGGCCGGGGCCGCGGCCCCGGCTGACCGACACGGCCGCGGGTGGGAAACTGTGCGCATGACTGACCGCTCAGGAACCCCCGCCCGGCAGGACGACCTCGTCGACGTCGACGAGCTGATCGACGCCTACTACACGAGGGAGCCCGACGTCGCGCGCCCCGAGCAGCGCGTCGTCTTCGGCACGAGTGGCCATCGCGGCTCCAGCCTCGACGGCGCCTTCAACGAGAAGCACATCGCCGCCATCACGCAGGCCATCGTGGAGCACCGCACGGCCGAGGGCATCACGGGCCCGCTCTTCATCGGCCCCGACACCCACGCCCTGTCCGCACCCGCGCTCAGGACGGCCCTCGGCGTGCTGGCGGCGCACGGCGTGCGGGTGATGGCCGACGCCCACGGCGACTTCGTGCCCACGCCCGCGCTCAGCCACGCCATCCTGCGCTGGAACCGGGACGAGCCGGCCGACCGCGCCGACGGCATCGTGATCACCCCGAGCCACAACCCGCCCCGCGACGGCGGCTTCAAGTACAACCCGCCGCACGGCGGCCCGGCCGACTCGACGACGACGTCCTGGATCGCGGCCCGCGCCAACGAGCTGCTGGAGGACGCGAGTTGGACGCCGCGCACGGTCGACGACGCGGCCGGCGAGCCGTACGACTTCCGGGAGCGCTACGTCGAGGACCTCAAGGACATCATCGACGTCGACGCCATCCGTGCCTCGGGCGTGCGGGTCGGCGCCGACCCGCTGGGCGGCGCCAGCGTCCACTACTGGGCGCGGATCGCCGAGCTGTACGGCCTCGACCTGACCGTGGTGAACCCGAAGACCGACCCGACCTGGCGCTTCATGACGCTCGACTGGGACGGGAAGATCCGGATGGACCCGTCGTCGGCGCCCGCGATGGCCTCGGTCCTCGCCCGCCGCCACGACTTCGACCTGCTCACCGGCAACGACGCCGACGCCGACCGGCACGGCATCGTCACCCCGGACGCGGGCCTGATGAACCCGAACCACTATCTGGCCGTCGCCATCCACTACCTGTTCTCGCACCGCCCGCAGTGGTCGGCGTCCGCGGCGATCGGCAAGACGCTCGTGTCGAGCGCCGTCATCGACCGGATCGCCACCACGCTCGGCCGTGAACTCGTCGAGGTTCCCGTCGGGTTCAAGTGGTTCGTGCCGGGCCTGGTCGACGGCTCGGTGGCGTTCGGCGGCGAGGAGAGCGCCGGGGCCAGCTTCGTCCGCAAGGACGGCAGCGTGTGGACCACCGACAAGGACGGCATCCTGCTGGCCCTGCTCGCCGCCGAGATCACCGCCGTCACGGGGAAGACGCCGTCGGCGTACTACGCCGAACTCGCCGCCGAGCACGGCGCGTCCGGCGCCGCGTACGCCCGGATCGACGCCAAGGCGACGAAGGAGCAGAAGGCCCGCCTCGCGAAGCTCACCGGTGACGCGATCACCGCGGACACCCTCGCCGGCGAGCCGATCACGGCCCGCCTCTCCGAGGCGCCGGGCAACGGCGCGGCGATCGGCGGCGTCAAGGTGACCACGGAGAACGCCTGGTTCGCCGCGCGGCCCAGCGGCACGGAGGACGTGTACAAGATCTACGCCGAGTCCTTCCGCGGCGCCGAGCACCTCGCCCAGGTGCAGAGCGAGGCCCAGGCGATCGTCGACGCGGCGCTGCAGCAGTGATCTATCGGGCGGCCTCGGGGATCCCGGGGACGTCCGCCACGCTGTCCAGGACGTAGGTGTGCGGGTGGAGTTCGAGCTGCTCGCGGGTCAGCTGGCCCGTGAGCACGCCCACGACGACACCCGCGCCCGCGTTCGTCCCCGCCTCCAGGTCGACGACGGTGTCCCCGGCGACGAGCACCTTGCGCACGTCGACGACACCGGCCTTCTCCATCGCGCGGTGGATCATGTACGGGGCGGGGCGGCCGCGGCGCACCTCGTCGGAGGTGACGACCGCGTCGAGGTTGCCGCCCGGACCGGTGGACCAGCCCAGCGAGTCGAGCAGCGGGAGTGCCACGTCGTCGCTGAAGCCGGTGGTGAGGGCGACCTTGATGCCGCGGGCGCGCAGTTCCTCGAGTGCCTTGTCGGCCCGGGCGATCGGCTGCGGCGGCACCTCCTCGTAGCGCTTGCGGAGGTAGGCGCGGAACGCGCCGTACTGCCGCTCGACCAGCTCCGCGTCGGGCGTGCCGCCGCCGATGCGGACGAGGGCGGCGATGGCCTCGCGCTTGTCGGTGCCCATCCAGGTCTGCAGGTCGTCGTCGGCCACGGTGACGCCGGTCGACTCGACGGCGTGCCGCAACGCCTCGTACACGGCGCCGTGTTCCTCGATGGTGGTGCCCGCCATGTCGAAGACGGCGAGTTCGATGGTCCGGGTCACGATGGTTCCTCACTGGTGGTTCGGGGAGCTGTGCCGTCGGAGCGGTCGCGGCCTGCGACGGTGTGCCCTCCGACGGTGTTCTCGATGGTGAAGGTGGCCATGGCCGGGAGGTAGCGGTCGTCCGCGTACTCCACGGGGGTGCCGTCGCCGGTGTACGCCAACCGGCGTACGCGCAGCAGGGGTTGACCGGCCGCGACGCCGAGCAGTTCGGCGTCCTCGGTGTCCGCGGCGATCGCGTCGATGGTGTGGCGGGCGTGGTGGAGGTCGACGCCGCGCTCGATGAGGGCCTCGTAGACGGATCCGGCGTCCGGGTCGACGGAGAACAGGTGGACGCCCGCGTCGAGGACGAACGTGGAGCGTTCGATCATCGCGGGCACGCCGTCCAGGTGCCGCAGCCTGACCAGGTCGACGACGGGCGCGCCCTCCTCCAGGCCCAGACGGTCGGCCGTGTCGGCGGTGGCCCGGTGCCGGGCGACCTCGACAGTGAACTGGCCCGGCTCACGCCCTATGGAGCGCGCCCACTGGGTGAAGGACATCAGCGAGTCGAACGGCTGGGAGGGCGTGACCCTGCGGGCCACCGGTGGTTTGCCGCGCCCGCCCACGAGCCGGCCCTCCGCGCGCAGCTGTGCCAGGGCCTGCCGGACCGGGCCGCGCGAGGTGCCGAACTCCTCGCAGAGCTGTGCCTCGCTCGGCACGGGCCGCCCCTCGGGCCACTCCCCCGCCTCGATACGTCGCCGGAACTCGGCTCCGAGCCGCTGGTGCAGCGGCCCGTCCTCACTTGTCTTCACAACTTGAGTTTCTCAGGCCGACAGGGCTCGACACAAGATGCGCCCCGGTGCTCAGCTGGTAAACAAACGGAAAACTTGTATAGACAGGTCTTGCCTCCGGCGGGACTCGCTCCGCACGCTTGTCGGCATGAGCATCGCAACAGCACCTTCTCCGTCCGTCGCCCTGCCCGGCGGCCGCAGCGACCTCGTCGTGGTCGGCGCGGGCATCGTGGGCCTCGCGCACGCCGTGGAGGCGGTCCGCCGGGGACTGAGTGTCACGGTCGTCGAGCGGGACCGGCGTCCGGTCGGCGCGTCCGTGCGCAACTTCGGGCACTGCTGCATCACCGCGCAGCGCGGCGACCTCCTCGGTCTCGCGGAGCGGTCGCGCGCCGGATGGCTGTTCGCCGCCGCGCGGGCGGGCCTGTGGGCACCGGAGGCGGGCGCCCTCGTCGTGGCCCGGTCGGCGACGGAGCTGGCGGTCCTGGAGGAGCTGCGCGACGAGCGCGGCGCCGACGCGGTGCGGCTGCGCACCCGGGACGAGGTGGGCACGGCCCTCGGCCGCGCGGCGGACGCCAGGGACGACCTGGTGGGCGGCGCGCTGCTCCCTGCGGACCTGCGGGTGAACCCGCGCGAGGCCGCGCCGCGGCTCGCGCAGTGGCTCGCCGAGCAGCCCGGCGTGACGGTGGCCTGGGGCACGAACGTCACGGGCGTCGAGCAGGGCACCGTGCACACCAGCCGGGGCCCGGTCCACGGCGAGCAGATCCTGCTGTGCGTCGGCCACGACCTGGACCGGCTGTACCCGGCCGAGGCGGAGGCGCACGGCATCGAGCGCTGCCGGCTCTCCATGGCCCGGGTCGAGGCCCCGGCGGCCTTCCGCACGGACGCGGCCGTCCTCACGGCCACCTCGATGCTGCGCTACGACGGCTTCACGGCGATGCCGTCGGCCGGCCGGCTGCGCACCGAGGTCACCGGCCACAGCCCGGAGCTGCTCGACGTGGTGGCGAACGTGATGTTCACCCGGCTGCCCGACGGCACGGTCCTGGTCGGTGACTCGCACGCGTACGACGCGACGGAGATCCCGTTCCAGGACGAGGCGACGACGGAGCTGCTCCTGCGCGAGGCCGCGCGGGTGCTCGGGGTGCGCGACGTGCGGATCACGGAGCGCTGGCAGGGCGTGTACGCGAGCAGCGCCAACGGACCGCTGCTCGTCCGCGACGTCGCGCCGGGGGTCCGGGCGCTGTCGGTGACGTCGGGGATCGGGATGACGCTGTCGTTCGGCCTGGCGGCGGCGACGTTCGACGGGGCACTGCACGCGACCGCCTGACGTCCCGCGGCCTGACGTCCCGCGGTACGGAGAGAAAGGGGGAAGGGGGCCCTCCCCTCGCAGGGCCCCCTTCCCCGGCTCGTCACCGGCTCACTTCAGGGCCAGCCGGTGCACACCTCCCAGCGCCGTGCCGACGTACAGGGCGCGCCCGTCGGGCGTGGCCGCCAGGGACAGCACGTCGGTGTTCTGCAGGGTGCCCGACACGTTGTGCCAGGTGCGGCCGCCGTCGGTGGACTTCAGAACTCCCCGTGCGCCGTACGGGACTTCGCCCGGCAGCCAGCGCCCGGTGGTGCCCGCGTACCAGGCGCCGCCCGCCCGGACGAGGCCCGACACCTGGATGCGCAGGCCGCCGTGGTCGGCGGTGCGGAAGGTGCGGCCGCCGTCCGACGACCAGCGCAGCGTGGTGCCGCCGACGACCAGCCGGGAGCCGTCGACGCCGAGCGCGGAGACCTCGCCGCCGGCCACCTTCGTCAGGGTCCTGCCGAAGTCGTCCGAGGAGTACAGGCCGCCGTGGCCGCCGAGCCAGATCCGGCCGGTCCTGTCCGGGTCCGTCGCGAGCACCCGGAACCGGTCGTTCTTGCGCAGGCTCTTCCAGTGGGCGCCGCCGTCCGAGGTGGTGTAGACACCGGGTCCGTCGATCCGGTCGTAGGAGACCGCGACTCGGCCGGGGTCGCGCGGGTCGACGAGCAGTGCCAGAGCGGTGCCGTCGAGCTGTCCCTTCTCCTCCCAGCTGCGGCCGCCGTCCGTGCTCTGCTGCACCGACAGACCGGCCAGGCTCTCGAAGGTGCGCCACACGATCCGGCTGTCCCGGGCGTAGGCGGAGAGCGCGGAGACCTGGGTGCCGGTGGTCCCCTCGTGCTCGCCCGCGCCCCACTCGGGCGAGGCGACGGGCAGCGCGGTGCGGTACATCCCGACGCTCGTGCCCGCGAGCAGCGACCCGTCGGAGACGGCGAGCGCGGGCACGCTCTCGCCCTGCACCCCGATGCGCCGTTGGCCCGGAGTGCCGTCCCGGCCGCGGTAGATGCCCGCCGACGCGGCGCCGACCGTGTACGAGCCGTCGGCCCAGCGGTCGAAGTCGTAGACGACGCTGCCGTCGACCGGCTTGCCGATCTCCTGCCAGGTGGCGCCCGCGTCCTTGCTGAGGTGAACGGTGCCGTCGGACCGGTCGTGCACGATCTCGCCGCGGCTCACGGTGACGAGGCCGCGCCCGTTGCCCTGCGGCTCGCCCCAACTGCGGCCGCCGTCACGGCTGATGACGAGCCCGCCGCCCTGGCCGAGGATCTGCGCGGTCACCAGCTGGTCCGCCGCGTCGAACCCGGCGAAGAGCTGGGTGCCGTCGTCCGGCAGGGTGCGGATCCGCTCCGCCTTCTTCGGACCCTCGCCGGTCATGCCGCGCACGGCCCACAGGGTGCGCCCGGCCCAGGCGTACAGGTCGTCGCCGCCCATGGCGACGTGCAGCACGTCGGCCGGCAGTCCGAGGTCCTCAGCGTGCCAGCTGTCGCCGCCGTCCCGGCTGACGAGCAGTGTGCCTCCGGCGGTCGCCGCGACGAGCACGCGGGTGCCGGCGTCGGCGACGAGGTCCGTGTAGCCGTCGTCGGGGACGTCGAGCCGTTCCCAGGTCCTGCCGCGGTCGGTGGTGCGCAGGATGCCGCCCGCGTTGACCGACCAGGAGAAGGCGCCCATCGCGGACCACCAGCGGTCCGGGTCGTGGGCGTCGACGACCAGCGACGGCTCGTCGGTGGCGGCGCCCGTGAACGGGGTGCGGCCGCGCTCGGTCCAGGTCTTCCCGGCATCCGTGGTGAGCCACGCCCCGGACTTGCCGTACTGGGTCATGACGGCCTGCCGGTCCGCGCCGGGGGCGAGGGTGAGCAGTCCGTCGGCGCTGTTGGGGCCGACCGGCTGCCACCGCCGGCCGTGCGCGTCCGCCGGGGTGACCTCGAACCCGCCCGCGCCGTACTGGCGTTGGCCGCCGGTGGCGGTGGCGCGCGCGGTGACCCGGTAGGTGCCGGGGGTACTGCCCGTGAGGTCGGCGGCGAAGTAGTGCGGGTCGGCCGTGGCCCGGGTCTTCGTCGTGTACGTGCGGCCGCGCGGCGGGTCGACCGTCAGGACCGGCGGACCGTCGAGCCCGGCCGGGGTGTACACGTAGGCCGTGCTCGCCCCGGACGACGGGTCGGGGGTGACGTCCACGGCGAGCGGGGCCGCTTCGAGGAGGTAGGGCACGGTCAGCGCCGGTCCGTCCGGGTCGGTGACCGTGACGGCGCCGGAGAAGTGTGTCGTGGTGGCGGGCCGCGGGGCGTCCAGGGTGAGGCGCACCGTGGCGGTGCCGCCCGCGGGGACGGTGACCCGGCCGGGCGTCACCTTCGCCGCTTCGCCGTCGACGCGGACGGTGCCGGTGACGGCCCGCTTCCCGGTGTTGTGGAGCGTGACGGTGTGCGAGGCGGTGACCCGGGGGCCGCCCAGGTCGGCGAGGCCGAGCGAGACGGTCGCCGGGGACGCGGTGAGGCGGGCGTCGGCGGCCGCCGCCACGTCGAGGCGGCCCGCGCCCTGGGCGATGGTCTCGACGTCCCTGAGGCGGTGGGCCGTTCCGGTCAGCTCGGCGCCGATCTCCCGGGCGTCGCGGTCCGGGTGGAGTTGGCGCAGCAGGGCGGCGGAGCCCGCGACGAGCGGGGACGCCATGGACGTGCCGGACATCCGCCAGGCCCCGGAGGGCACGACGGACCGGGGCACGGTCGAGCGGATCTCCACGCCCGGGGCGACGAGGTCGGGCTTGAGGCCGAGCCCCTGGTCGGGGCCGCGGGACGAGAACGCGGCGATCTGGTCGTCGGAGTCGCGCCCGCTGAGCGTCAACCTGACGTCCTGCGCGGCGAGTTCGGTGAGTTCCTGGCCCTGGATGCGGTCGACGCCGGTGACGACGAGGTGGTCGAGGCGCGGACCGTCGTCGAGGCCGGTGAGGCGCCGGGCGCTGTCGGCGGGCACGGGCACGCCGTCGCCGCGCCGCCGGGGGGCCACGTCGGGGCGGCCCGCGACGACGGGTCCGTCACCGGCCGCGGCGCCGCCGACGAGGGCGATCGCGCCGCGCTTCTCGGCCTCCTCGTACACGGCGAGGTCCTCGGGGTACAGCGCGTCCTCGGCGCCGCGGGCGGGCGGGAACGCGTACAGGAGGGCCTTGCCGCGCACGTCCCCGGCACGCTCCCAGTCGTCCGGTGTGCCCATGCCGATGTCGACGAGGCCGCCGGTCACGGGTGTGTCCGCCGGGTTGGCGGAGACGAGGCCGCGATAGGTCTCCAGGGTCTCCCGCTGCCCCTCGACGCGGAGTTCGGGCACGGCGACGCCGCTGGTGGAGGCGCCGACGGCGAGGACGCCGGGAGCCGCCGCGGGCGAGCCGACCGTGTACGGGCCCGGTCCCTCGTTGCCCGCGGCGGCCACGACCACGACGCCCGCGTCGACGGCCGCGGTGGCGGCCCGGCCGAGCGGGTCGCTGCCGTCGCCGGGGCCGCCGATGCTGAGGTTGACGACGTCGGCGCGGTGCGGGTTGGCCGGGTCGATCGCGGCCTCGATGCCCGCGACGATCGCGGAGGTCTCGCCGTACCCGTCGGCGTCCATGACCTTGTACGCGAGGAGTCGGGCGTCCGGCGCCGCGCCCGTCACGCCGCCCGGGCCGGCCGCCTTCGCGGCGATGATGCCGGCGACGTGGGTGCCGTGGGCGTTGTCGTCCATCGGGTCGTCGTCGTGGTTGACGAAGTCGTGGCCGCCGACGACCTTGTGGCCCTCGCCGATGCCGCCGCCCAGGTCGGGGTGGGTGTAGTCGACGCCCGAGTCGATGACGGCGACGGTCGTGCCCGCGCCGGTGGCCTTTCCGCCGCCGGGGGCGGGGCGGTCCCACACCTTCGGCAGCCCGACGAGGTCATGGGCCTCGGTGGCCTGCACCTTGACGCGGGCGTCGGGGACGACGGACCGCACGCCGGGCAGGGCGCGCAGCCGGGCCAGCGCGTCCTGGTCGACGGTCATGGCGACCGCGTTCAGGGCAAGTCCCATGCGGCGTACGGACGTCGGGGCGGCGCCCGCGTCCCGCGCCGCGTCGAGGACGGCGTCCTGGCGGGTGTCGATCCGCTCACGGGCCGCGCGGACGTCGGCGGTCCGCGCGTCGCGGGCGGGGCCCGCCGGCGCCTGCAGCGCGGTGGCACCGTCGAGTTCGACGATGACGCGGGTGCGCTCGGGGGTGCCGGCCGCCTGTGCCACGGGGGTCGCGGAGAGCAGGCCGCCGAGCACGGCGGCGGTCAGTGCGGCGTGCAGAGGTCTTCGGACGCCGTGACGTGTGTGTCGTATGTGGTTCCCCATGGAGGGAGTTGGTAGTCGCGACGACCGGGCCGGCACAACGATTCGGGACGGCCCATTGCTGCCTGTGGCACACATGGGCCAGGATCCCGGGATGACCGAACAGCTCTCCGCCGTCGGAGTCGACCCCTTCGACGAGGCCGTTTACCGCGCTCTGCTCACGCGCGAGGCGGCGTCGCCCGGACAGCTCGCCGACGAACTGGCGTGCTCCGCGGACCGGGTGGGCCGGGCCCTCGCCCGGCTGCACGACCTGGGTCTGGTCGGCCGGCTCTCCGGGACCCGGCGGCGGTACGCGGCGATCGACCCGGAGCACGCGGTGGACGCCCTGATCCGCACCCGGTCGGCGGAGCTCGACCGGGTCAGGTCCACCGCGGCCGAGCTGTCCCGGCTCTTCACCGCGGGCCGGCACGGCGGCGGCGAGGAGGTCGAGATCGTGCACGGCAGCGAGGCGCTCGGCCGCTGGTTCGTCCGGCTCCAGCAGGAGGCGCGGGACGAGGTGCGCACCCTGGACCGGCCGCCCTACGCGCTGACGACGGCGAACCCCGTCGAGGAGACCGCGCTGGGGGAAGGCATCAGCTACCGCGCGGTGTACGCGCCCGAGGCGCTGGAGTGGCCGGGCGTCCTCGACGACATCCGCCGGCTGGTCGGTCTCGGTGAGCAGGCCCGGGTACTGCCGGGGCTGCGGGTGAAGCTGGCGATCGCCGACGACCGGGTGGCGCTGATGCCGCTCTCCCTCACCCTGTCGTCCGAGGTGCGGGCCGCGGTGATCCGTCCGTCCGCGCTCCTGGACACCCTGATCGACCACTGGGAACTGTGCTGGCGCGTCGCCGAGCCCCTCGACGCGCCCGCCGAGGGGCCGCTCGACGAGGACGACAGGCTGATGCTGTCACTGCTGGTCAGCGGGTTGAAGGACGAGGCGATCGCCCGTCAGCTCGGCTGGTCGGTGCGGACGATGCGTCGCCGCACCAGTCGGCTGCACCAGCTGCTCGGCGCGTCCAACCGGTTCCAGGCGGGGGTGATCGCGCAGCGCCGGGGCTGGCTCTGACGGCCGGGCGGGCGCGGTTCGGCGGGCACGGTTCGGCGGGCACGGTTCGGCAGGCGCGGTCCGGCGGGCACGGTTCGGCAGGCGCGGTCCGGCGGGCGCGGTTCGGCCCGCACGCCCCGGCAGGGACGGTTCGGCGGGTGCCGAACCGATCGCTGCCTACGCTCCGGCCATGACCAGCACAACTCACCTCCCCCACCTGACCGTCGAGCCGAGCGTCCTCTACTTCGGCACGCCGGTGGCGCTCCTGTCGACGGAGAACGCGGACGGCACCTTCAACCTGGCCCCGATGTCCTCGGCGTGGGCGCTCGGGCGCACGGTCGTGCTCGGCCTCGGTGCCGACGGCCAGAGCGCCCGCAACCTCGCCGCCCGCCCCGACGTGGTCGTCAGTCTGCCGGGCCCCGGCCAGTGGGAGGCGGTGGAGCGTCTCGCCCCGCTGACCGGGCGGAACCCGGTCCCCGCCACGAAGCCGCGGGGCTGCCGGTACGAGCCGGACAAGTTCGGTGCGGCGGGCCTGACCCCGCAGCCGTCCGTCGCGGTGCGCCCGCCGCGCGTGGCCGAGTGCCCGCTGCAACTGGAGGCGCGGGCGGTGGACGTCCGGCCGGACGCGGGCGGCGCCTTCCTCATCGTGGAGACGTCCGTGCTGGCGGTGCACGCCACCGCCGACATCGTCGTCCCCGGCACCGACCACATCGACCCGGTCGCCTGGAGCCCGCTCGTCTACAACTTCCGGCACTACTTCGGCCTGGGCCCCCAGCTCGGCCACACCTACCGCAGCGAGACGGCCCGGAGCGCGGCGGCCGTGCGGGGCTGATGCCGGAAACCGACTGGCCCACGACCCCGCCTTGCGCTTAAGATCCCCGGCAGCATCGCGTGCCGGTCACCGTCCGGGTGAGGCATGGAGGTGCCGGAGTTGCCTTCTGGAGGCAATCCATCGTGGCAGTTCAGCTCAACCACACCATCGTTCACGCCCGGGACAACCGGGAATCCGCCGAATTCCTGGCACACATCCTCGGGCTCGACGTCGGAGCCGAGTGGGGCCCCTTCGTCGCCCTCGACCTCAGCAACGGCGTGACGCTCGACTTCGCGTCCATCCCCGCCGAGTCCATCGTGATGCAGCACTACGCCTTCCTCGTCACCGAGGAGGAGTTCGACGGCGTCTTCGCCCGCATCAAGGACGCCGGGCTCACGTACTACGCCGATCCGCACGGCAAGCAGCCGGGCGAGATCAACCACAACGACGGCGGTCGTGGCGTGTACTTCATGGACCCGGCCGGCCACGGCATGGAAGTCATCACCCGCCCCTACGGGGGCGGCGACAGCTGAGCCGTCGGGCCGCGGCCGCGCCGAGCGCGCGGCTGCGGCCCGCTCAGCCGAACTCCGTCGCATGGAGCACCAGGAACACGGTGCCCACCAGCAGTGCGGCGACCCCCAGGGCCCCCAGGGCCAGCGCGGTGCGCCGGGCCGGCCGGCAGGCCAGTTCGGCGTCCTCCTGACGGACCGCCGCCGAGCACGGCAGTACCGCGAGACCGTAGGTCACCAGTCCGGCCGTGCCGACCGTGAGACCCAGTCCGAGCCACGTCACACCCGCGGACAAAAAGGACATGTGTCTGATTCTGGGCCCTCCGCGGCGATCCCGCGATTCGGTGATCGTCACGCTCCGGAACCGTCGGCCAGAACGGCGGCGCACCGGCCCGCGCGGGCGGTCCGCCCACGTGCGGCGGGCAGGCGACGCCGGTACAACGGATCCATGAGCAACGGAGCCCGGGGCACGCCCGCAGACCAGGAACGGGCCGGCGCCGCGTACCGCCGACCAGCTCGCCGGGCGGCCGGTGTCCACGCCGGCGTCGACTTCGCCGTTCCGACCGGCAGGCCCGTCAGGAGCATCGCCCCCGGCACGGTCGTCACGGCCGGAAACCAGGGCGCGAAGAAGGCCGGCCAGAAGCTGCGGCTGCCCGGCGAGTAGGCGCCGCAGCAGCCCTGCCCGGCAGTCCTGCCCGGCACAGCGGGCCAACAGACCGTCCCGACCATCCCACCGACGGCCCACACCCCCAGGGGAGTTCATGCCGCTCACACAGGAACAGCGCGAGGACTTCCTCGCCGGTACGCATCCGGCGTCCGTCGCCGTCGACGACCGGGGCGGGCGGGGACCGCTCAACGTGCCGATCTGGTACGCGTACCGGCCGGGCGGCGCGATCCGTGCCGTCACCGGGCGCGACAGCCGCAAGGCGCACCTGCTGGCGGCGGCCGGACGCTGCTCGTTCCTGGCGCAGCGGGTCGAGCCCACGTACCGGTACGTCTCGGCGGAGGGCCCGGTGACGCTGCGCACGGCGACGGCCGGCGATCTGGAGGAGGTCGCCGGCCGCTATCTGCCCGCGGACGTGCTCGCCACCTACGTGGACAACACGTTCCGCAGCTACGGCCCCGAGGGCCTGGTCCTCGTCGAGCTGCTTCCGGAGCACTGGCTGAGCGCGGACATCGGGGCGAACTGACCCCTCGGGGACGGTGGTTCAACCTCCGTAGACGTCCTCCACGTAGCGGCCGTCGGCGACGAGCGCGGACAGCCAGCGCTCGGCGGCGCTCTCGTCCGCGCCCTCGGTGCGGGCGCGGTACAGGTCGCGGAACGCGGCCCGTACGCCGGGTGCCATGCGGGCGCCGTCGCCGCACACGTACACGGTCGCGCCCGCGTCGAGCAGGCGCCAGACCTCCTTGCCCTCGGCGGCGATGCGGTGCTGCACGAAGGCGTGCCCGTCGACGGGTGCGTCGCTGAACACGGGCCGCAGCGAGATCGTTCCGGCGGCGTCGGCGGCCCGCAGTTCGTCGGCGTGCAGGAAGTCCTTGTCCGGGTGGTCGCAGCCGAAGTAGACGAGGGCGGGCGGGAGTCCGGTGCCGCGCTCGGCGACGGCGGCGCGGAACGGGGCGAGCCCGGTGCCCGCCGCGACCATGATGACGGGTCCGGGCGCGTCGGGCCGGATACGGAAGGCGTCCCGGCAGGGCTGGATGCGGCCGAGGACGGTGTCGCCGGGGCGCAGCGCGGCCAGGTGGCCGGAACCGGTGCCCCGGAAGCGGCCGTTGCCGGAGGCGGCGGGCGCGTCGAGGACGGAGACCATGAGGTCGACGTGGTCCGGCAGCAGGGCGGGGCTGGAGGAGACCGAGTAGTGGCGGGGCCGCAACGGCGCCAGCAGCTGCAGGAGTTGACCCCAGTCGAGGGCGCCGCGCAGCGCCGGGTGGTCCTCGATCAGCTCGACGAAGGTGCGCGGGTCACCGTCCGGCAGGGCCTTCAGCGCGGCGGCCTCGGGCGGGCACGGGTTCGCGGCGGCCAGCACGGCGACGTCGGCGGCGCTCGGGCGGTGCCGCAACTCCACGTGGTGGGTGAGGAGTTCACGGACCGTCAGGGGGCGGTCGACGGCCAGTCCGTCGCGGCGCGGCCGGGCGGCGCGGATGTCCAGGACCGTGTCGGGGTCGAGGCCGAGGGCCGCCGTCGCCCGCGCCACGAGGGCCGGGTCGTGGGCGGGCAGCACGGTGAGGTGGTCGCCGCTGCGGTACGTGGTCCCGGCGGGCAGGGCGAGACGCACGAACCGCTTGGTGCGGGGGTGGCCGGCGGCGGTGAGATCGTACGCCTCGGTGACGGTGAGCGGCACGAGACCGTGCCGGGCGGCGGCCGCGTCGAGCGGACTCCCGGAGATCTCCCTGACCTCGTACGCGGCGGTGGGCGCGGGCCCGGCGTCCGTGGCGTCGGGGTCGCCGTACCGCTCCAGGAGGGCGGCCCGCAGCCGGGCGGTGAAGGTGCGGACGGCGCCGTTCAGGTCCCCGGAGGCGTCGGCGGCGGCGCGCTCGCAGAGCCGCTCGGCGCCGCCCGCGGCGAGGCGCTCGTCGATCCGGGTGGGGACGTGCTGGTAGGTGGCCGCCCAGTTGCGGTCGCCGACGCCGAGGACGGCGTAGACCGTGCCGTCGTACGCGTCCCGGTCGAGGGAGGCCACGAACTCGCGGGCGTCGTCGGTGGGTTGGCCGTTGTAGGAGGCGGCGACGACGACCACGGGGCGGTCCGTGGGCAGGCCGTCCGCGTAGGCGTCGAGGGGTGCGACGTCCGTGGCGCAGCCGATCGCCGCGGCCTCGTCGGCGAGCCGGCCCGCCAGGTCGCGGCAGGTGCCGTAGTTGCTGCCGTGCAGGAGCAGGGCGCGGGTGCCGGGGCGGACCCGGACCGGCAGCTCCGCGGTGTCGGCGGCCTGTTCGCCGCGGGTCGCGTGTCCTGGCAGGGCGCCGTGCCGGCGGTCGGCCGGGGTGCGCGGGGCGAGCGCGAGGGTGAACCCGTCCGGCTTCATGGTGAGGGTCTCCTTCACCGTGAGCCGGTAGTCGGCGTGGTCGTTCAGCCGGTAACGGTGCACCAGCATGGCGAGCAGCATGGTCGCCTCGTGGAGCGCGAACTGCCGCCCGATGCAGGCCCGTTCACCGGTGCCGAACGGTTTGAACGCGTGCGCGGACCGGGCCGCCTCCGCCTCGGGCGTGAACCGGCCGGGGTAGAAGCGCTCCGGGTTGTCGCCCCAGACGGGCTGCCGGTGCAGCATCGGCACGAGCACGGACACGCCCTGTCCGGCGCGGACCGGGATCCGGCCGCCGAGCAGGGTGTCCTCGCGGGCCTCGCGGCTGAACGCGGCGGCGGTGGGCCACAGTCGGAGCGCCTCGTTGAGGACCTGCCGGGTGTAGGTGAGCCGGCCGACCTCGTCGAAGTCGGGTTCCGGGTCCGCGGTGTCGCCCCACAGCGCGTCGACCTCGCGGCGCACCAGGTCGAGGACGGCCGGGTTCTTGGCCAGGTAGTAGAGGGCGAAGGACATCGCGCCGGACGTCGTCTCGTGTCCGGCGATCAGGAACGTGATGACCTGGTTGCGGATGTTGGCGGTGTCCAGCGTCGCGCCGTCGCGGGGGTGTTCGGCGGTGAGCATCAGGCCGAGCAGGTCGTCGGCGTGCCGCTCACCGCCCCGTACGCGGGCGTTGACGACGTCGTCGACGACCTGGGCCAGATAGCCGGCGTCGTCGTGGAAGGCGGCGTCGACGGACGCGTAGTCGCCGCCGGGGGTGCGGGCGAGACGCTTCATGCTCCATTCGAGGCAGCGGACCATCGACTCGACGAAGGGGTGCGGCTCGTCGCCGTCGAACGACCCGAAGTCGTAGCCGAACCCGGCGAGTCCGATGGTGTCGAGCGTCATCCGGGTCATGTCGCCCGGCACGTCGACCGGGCGTCCTTCGCGGGCCGCGCGGTCCCAGGTGTCGACGAGCCGGCGGGCCACCCGGTACATCACCGGGTGGTAGGTGCGCATCGAGCCGAGCGCGAACGCGGGCATCAGGATGTCGTGGGCGCGGGCCCAGTTCGGTTCGTCGTTGTAGGCGGTGAACAGGCCGTCGGCGGCGAACGCGCGGACGTTCTCCAGGGCGGGCCCGATGTGCTTGGCGAACCGGGACTCGTCGGCGAGTTCGGTGACCAGGTCGAGGTCGGCGACGAACAGGGCGTCGCGGCCGTGCAGCCGGCGCACGAGGGCCGGACCGTGCGTGCGCATCAGGCCCATCACCTGCTGCAGCGGGGCGCCGCCGGGGCCGGTGGCGGAGATGTCGATGACCGGGAGACCGTCGGTGGGGGGCGACGGGAGCAGCGCGGAGTTGTGCATGGTGCGGCAACTGCCTTTCGCGGGTGGGGGGATCGGCAGCTCCCAGCTTGGTCCCGCTCCCCCGCCGGTCGGCGCAGCCGCACTACATGATTGTGTAGGGGCGGCCGGCGCGGCGGGGTTGTGCGCGCGGGCCGTTCGTGGTGACGCGGGGCGAAGGGGTGCGGCGGTGGACGCGGTGGTGTGGCGCAATCGCGCGATGGTGCTCTTCGACCGGATCCCGATGCCGGTCGCGGTCTGCGACCCGTACGGCATCGTGCGGCTCGCGAACGCCGCGCTGGCGGCCCAGTGGGGGACGACTCCGGGGCGGCTCAAGGGCCGCGACATGCTGGACCTGTTCCCGCCGCTCGACGCGGCGCAGGTCGACCGGATCGTGCAGGCGCTGAAGCTGCGTCGCCGCTCGCGCTACACGGTGTCGGTGACCTGGCAGGGCACCGACGGGACGCATCGGCGGGGCGAGTTGAGCGTCGACCCGGTGAGCGACACCCCGGACGGGGTGCCGGATCTGCTGGTGATGCTGCGGGTGACCGGCGAGTCCGCGCCGCGTCCGGCCGCCGCCCGGGCGCCGCTGCACCGCACCGAGGAGCGGATCCTGGCGCTGCTCGCCGCGGGCGCGACCACGGCGCGGGCGGCGCGCGAGACCGGTCTGACGACCGACGGCGTCACCTACCACCTGCGGCAGCTGTCGCGCCGGTGGGGCGCGGCGAACCGCACCGAACTGGTCGCCCGCGCCTATGCGTCGGGGATCCTGGAGCCCGGCGTGTGGCCGCCTCAGGTCAGGTCGTCCAGGCCGGGGACCGGGGCGCCGGACGGGAACCCGGCCGCGACATAGGCGTCGTAGTACGCCTTCCACGGGGCGGCCTCGTCGGGCCCCTCGCCCCGGTCGGTCGCATCGAGGGCGGCCAGGCAGACCTCCCACCCCGCCGCGTTCCGCGCGGCGGCGCCGGCGCTCTCCAGGACGTTCGTGAGCGTGAGGCGGGCGGCGCCGTCGCCCTCCTGCGTCACGTCGAGGCGGAGCTCGTCGCGGCCCCAGCTGTACGCCAGGTGGTGCGGGGCGTCGGCGGCGAGGACGGTGCCGGTCGACTCCGGCACGTTCGGGTCGTCGAAGAAGCGGATCGTGGCGCCGGGGACGAGTTCCTCGACGTCGAACCGCGAGGGGAACCAGTGCGCCAGCTCCGCCGGGTCGCTCGCGTACGCCCACACGCGCTCGACGGGCCGCTGGTAGGTGCGGCTCAGCCGGACGGCGGTGCGGCCGTCGTCCAGGGTGAGACGGCTGGCGGTGGTGATCGTCATGCCCGTGCCTTCCCTCGCGGTGTGTGCTCCGTCCGGGTCCGAGCCTCTCACCGTCCACCGACAGTCGCCTCCGGCGTGGTGGTGCGCGCCGTGCGGGACGGGCAGGCTCGTAGAGGCGCCACCCGGATGCGCGCCCGGCGACCGACTCTGGAAGGAGCCCCTGTGGACGACACCGAAGGCAAGGCAGGCGAGGACCCGAACGCGGGCAACGCCGCGTACGGGAAGAAGAGCTTCAAGCGGTCCCGCAGTCACTTCGCCGACCGGATCACGGCCGACGCGGCGGACGGCTGGCCGGTGGAGGCGGGCCGCTACCGGCTCGTCGTCAGCCTCGCCTGTCCGTGGGCGAGCCGCGCCCTCGTCGTGCGGCGGCTCCTCGGCCTGGAGGACGCCCTGTCGCTGGCGGTCACCGACCCGATCCAGGACGACCGCAGCTGGCGCTTCACGCTCGATCCGGACGACCGCGACCCGGTGCTCGGCATCCGCTACCTCAGCGAGGCGTACGACGCCCGGGAGACCGGCTACCCGGGCGGGGTCAGCGTGCCCGCGATCGTCGACGTGCCGTCCGGCAAACTCGTCACGAACGACTTCCAGCAGCTCACGCTCGACCTGGAGACCGAGTGGACGGCGCTGCACCGGCCCGGCGCGCCCGACCTCTACCCGGAGCCGCTGCGCGCGGAGATCGACGAGGTCATGGAGGGCGTGTACCGGGACGTGAACAACGGCGTGTACCGGGCCGGGTTCGCGAACAAGCAGAGCGAGTACGAGGACGCGTACCGCGATGTGTTCGCACGGCTCGACACGGTGTCGGAGCGCCTGGCGGGGCAGCGCTACCTCGTCGGGGACACGATCACCGAGGCCGACGTCCGCCTCTTCACGACCCTCGTCCGGTTCGACGCGGTCTACCACGGCCACTTCAAGTGCAACCGGAACAAGCTGACCGAGGACCCGGTGCTGTGGGCGTACGCCCGGGACCTGTTCCAGACGCCCGGCTTCGGCGACACCGTCGACTTCGACCACATCAAGCGGCACTACTACGAGGTGCACCGCGGCATCAACCCGACGGGCATCGTGCCGCTCGGGCCCGATCCGGCGGGCTGGCTGACCCCGCACGGGCGGGAGCGGCTGGGCGGCAGGCCGTTCGGTGACGGCACGCCGCCGGCGGCTCGGTAGGGTCGGGGCGTACCTCCCGACCGGCCACGGAGTCGCCATGTCCCGCCCCCACGTGCTGTTGTCCGCCGCCGTCTCGCTCGACGGGTGCCTCGACGACACCGGTCCCGAGCGGCTGCTGCTGTCGGGCGCGGCCGACTTCGACCGGGTCGACGCGGTGCGGGCGGCGCACGACGCGATCCTCGTCGGGGCGGGGACGCTGCGCGCGGACCGGCCGCGGCTGCTGGTCAACTCCGCGGAGCGGCGCGCCAAGCGGGTCGCGGACGGACTGCCCGCGTATCCGCTGAAGGTGACGGTCAGCGCGTCCGGCGACCTCGACGCCGGTGATCCGTTCTGGACGACGGGCGGCGCGCGGCTCGTGTACACGACGGACTCGGGCGCGCCGCTCGCCCGCGAGCGGGTGGGCGCGGTCGCCGACGTCGTGGCGCTCGGCCCGGCCGTCGACTGGGCCGGCCTGCTCGACGACCTGGGGGCGCGCGGGGTGCACCGCCTGATGGTCGAGGGCGGGGCGCGGGTGCACACCCAGCTGCTGCAGCTGGGCCTCGCGGACGAACTGCGGCTCGCGGTCGCGCCGTTGGTGGTCGGCGAGCCGGACGCGCCACGGCTGTTCGGGCCCGGCGCGTATCCGGGCGGCCCGCGCAGCCGGATGCGGGTCCTGGACACGGAGCGGGTCGGCGACGTCGTGGTGATGCGGTACGCGCCGACGGTGCCCGGCACCACCGACGCGGCCACCGCCGCGGACCGGCACTGGCTGCGGCTCGCCTGCGACCTGGCCGAGGACTGCCCGCCGTCCCGCACCGCCTTCAGCGTGGGCGCGGTGATCGTGGCGGCCGACGGCACGGAGCTCGCGCGGGGGCACTCCCGGGAGGCGGGCGACCCGGTCGTGCACGCCGAGGAGGCGGCGCTCGCCAAGCTGCCGGCGGACGAGCCGCGCCTCGCGACGGCGACGGTCTACAGCAGCCTGGAGCCGTGTGCCCGCCGGGCGTCGCGGCCGAAGCCGTGCGCGCGGCTGATCGTGGACGCGGGCGTGCGCCGGGTGGTGACGGCGTGGCGGGAGCCCGACACGTTCGTGCCGGGCGCGGACGGCATCGGGGTGCTGGCGCGGGCGGGGGTCGTCGTGGCGGAGGTCCCGGAGCTCGCCGAGGCGGCCGTGCGCCCCAACGAGCACCTGGTCACCACGGGTACACATAAGGGATAAATAAGAGCAGAATGGTGGTGCGCGGCCTCGCCGCCGGTTCGGCGGCCCCGTCGCGCCGACGCGGTCGGACTCACGAACCAAGGAGTCGATAGCCATGGCCGACGTTTCCCACCACAGGGGCGACCTCGCAGGTCACCCCGATGCTTCCGAGATGCGGGACCGGTACGCGCGCGTGCTCGGTGGCCGCGAAGGGGCGCTCGTGGACGGGCCGGTGTTCCTGCTCGGCCTCTACTGCGCCTTCTCCCCCTGGGCGGTGCACTTCTCCGGCAGCCAGCCCTCGCTCGCGACGCACAACCTGATCATGGGCATCGCGATCGCGCTGCTGGGACTCGGGTTCACCGTCGCACCCGCCCGCATGTACGGCCTGAGCTGGGCCATGTGCGCCATGGGCGCCTGGATGATCGTCTCCCCGTGGGTCGTGGGGTCGAGCCCCGACACGGGCGTCATCCTCAACAACGTCATCGTCGGCGGTCTCGCCCTCGCGCTCGGCCTCATGTGCACGGGCTCGGCGGCGAAGAGCGCTCGCGAGACCCGGACGTAGGAACGGAGTCGACCGACGACGGCCCGCGGGCGTCAGCCCCGGGCCGTCGCCCGCGTCCGCCGCGCTGCACCACCACGACGGCCGCGAGGCCGAGTCCGAGCCCGAGCGCGGTCCGTACGCCGAACGGCTCGCCGAACATCAGCGCTCCCCACACCGCCGTCACCGGCGCCATGAGGAACATCAGGGTGTTGACCTGGGTCAGCCCGCGCCGGCGCAGCACGAGCCAGTACAGGCCGTAGCCGCCGAACGTCGACAGGCCCACCAGCCAGGCGATCGCCAGCCAGAAGGAGGGCGCGGCGGGCGGCTCGACCCCGCCGACGAGCACGGCCAGGCCGGTGAAGACCACGGCGCTGGTGGCGCAGTGCACGGTCAGTGCGGCCAGCGGTTCGACACGGGTGGGCGAGCGGCTCTCCACGAACGTGGCCGCGACCAGCGACAGCATGCCGAGGAACGGGATCGCGTACGCCCACCAGGCCACCCCCGTGACCGCCGTCGCGTCGGCGGTGGTGACGACGGCGACGCCGGCCACACCGAGGCAGAGGCCGAGCCATTGGCGCGCGGTGACGTACTGCCGCAGCAGCGGTCCGGCGAGTGCGCCCGCGACGAGCGGCTGGGTGCCGTCGATGAGCGCGGTCGTGCCGCTGGAGACGCCGAGCTGGATCGCGCAGTAGACGGTCAGCAGGTATCCGCTCTGCGAGAGGGCGCCGACGACGGCCTGCCGCCCCAGGTCGCGCGCCGACAGGGTGCGCAGACAGGTGCGGCCGGCCACCACCACGAGCACGAGCGCGAGCGGCAGGAACCGCCACATCAGCGTGGTCACGGCACTGGCCTCGCCGGCGCCGAGCTTGGCTCCGATGAAGCCGGAGCTCCAGGTCACGACGAAGCCGACGGACAGCAGGACGTTCATGGTGCGGCCACCACCTCGGGGCACCTCGGGTATACAGATCTGTCTACATGGCCCCACTATACAGATCGGTTTACTCTGGGGGCATGCGTACGACGACGAGCTCAGCCCCGCCGGCCGTCGAGCCGGACCGCCCCGACCTCACCCCGGCCGCGCGCCGCGTCCTGGAGACGGCGTCACGGCTGTTCTACGAGCGCGGCATCCACGCCGTGGGCGTGGATCTGATCGCGGCGGAGGCGGGCGTCACGAAGAAGACGCTCTACGACCGGTTCGGCTCCAAGGAGCAGATCGTCGTCGACTACCTGGCCACCCGGGACGCCCGCTGGCGCGCCTACCTCGCCGCTCGTCACGATCCGGCCGGGCTCTCCCCCGTCGACCGGGTGCTGGCGGTCTTCGACGCCTCCCGGGAGTGGATGGCCGAGCACAGCGGCAAGGGGTGCAGCATGGTCAACGCGCACGCCGAGATCAGCGATCCCGCGCACCCCGCGTACGCGGTGATCACCGGGCAGAAGCAGTGGATGCTGGAACTGTTCACCCGCCTCGCCCAGGACGTGTCACCGGACGCGGCACGGGAGTTGGGCCGTTCGCTGATGCTGCTGCACGAGGGCGCGCTGGTGTCGGACGGGCTCGACGTGTTCCCCGACGCGTTCGGCCGGGCGCGGCGCCTCGCCGCGTTCCTCCTGTCGGCCGCCCAGGAGGTCCGATGACGTGGGACGCGGCCGGACCCGGAGTACTGCGACTGCCGTCAGGGCGGCTGGTGCGGGGGCGCGGCCTGCGGCGACCGCTGCCGCCCGGCCCGTCCCCCGCGTACGGGATCTATCTGCTGGGGTCCCCGCCGCCGCCCACGGACTGGGAGTCGGCCTGGCTGCGCTGGCCGGACTTCCGGCTGCCGGCCGACGCGGCGCTCGCCCGCACGGTGCTGGCCGAGGCGTGGCGGCGGTGCGCCGACGAGCGGGTGGAGCTGGCGTGCGCCGGCGGGCGCGGCAGGACGGGAACGGCGCTCGCGTGCCTCGCGGTCCTGGACGGCGTGCCACCGGCGGAGGCGGTCGCGTACGTGCGCGAGCACTACGACCGGCACGCCGTGGAGACGCCCTGGCAGAAGCGGTACGTGCGCCGGTTCGCCCCTGCGGGAAATTGAGTTGCGCGGGCCGGTGACCCGCTGCGCACCATAGGCGGGTCACAGCCCTCGCCGGAGCAGGAGAACGGAATGCGCCGATTCCTCGAAGCAGTTCAGCGACCCCGCCGGACCATCGTTTTCGAGGACTCGACCATCCATGCAGACCCCGCAGGCACGCACGACCCTGAACATCGGCATTCTCGCCCACGTCGACGCCGGTAAGACCAGCCTCACCGAGCGGCTCCTGTTCGACACGGGCGCCATCGACCGGCTCGGCAGCGTCGACGGCGGCGACACCCGTACCGACACCGGCGCGATCGAGCGGCAGCGCGGCATCACGATCCGCACGGCCGTCGCCGCGTTCACCGTCGGCGACACCCAGATCAACCTCGTCGACACCCCCGGCCACTCCGACTTCATCGCCGAGGTCGAGCGGGCCCTCGACGTGCTCGACGGGGCCGTCCTGCTGATCTCCGCGGTGGAGGGCGTGCAGGCGCAGACGCGCGTGCTGCTCAAGACGCTGCGGCGGCTCGGGCTGCCCACGCTCGTGTTCGTGAACAAGATCGACCGGGCGGGTGCCCGGGTCGCTCCGCTGCTCGACGACATCCGGCGCAGGCTCACTCCGCACGTGGTGCCGCTCGCCGACGTACGGGGCGCGGGCACGCCGGACGCCACGGTCCTGCCGCGCCCGCTGGACGCGTCGGCCGCGCAGACCGTCGCCGAGGTGGACGACTCGATCCTCGCGGCCCTGGTCGACGGCCCCGCGCCGGACACCGCCACGGTGCGGGCCGCGCTGACCACGCGGACCGCCGCCGGGGCGGTCCACCCGGTCCTGTTCGGTTCCGCCATCGGCGGGCAGGGCGTCGGCCAACTCATCGACGCGGTGCGGGAGTTCGTGCCGCCCGCTGGGAAGGCGGACGCCTCGGCGCTGCCGTCCGGCACCGTGTTCGCGGTACGGCGCGGACCCGCGGGCGAGCGGATCGGCTCGCTGCGCCTGTACGACGGCGAGGTGCGGGCCCGGCAGAAGGCGACGTTCCTGCGCCGGGACGCCGAGGGCGGCACGGAGCGGATCGCCGGACGGATCACCGGACTGCGGGTCGTCGGCGCCGGCGGTGACGTCGCGGGGCCCGGGCAGATCGCCGAGGTGCGCGGCGTCGCGGGCCTCCGCGTGGGCGACCGGCTCGGCGAACTCCGGGACGGGCGCGCCCGGTTCGCGCCGCCGACCCTCCAGACGGTGGCCCGGGCGGTGCGCCCCGGCCAGGGCGCCGCACTGCGCGCCGCCCTCCTCGAACTCGCCGACCAGGACCCGCTGATCCACGCCCGCCCGGCGTCCGACGGCGCGACGTCGCTCCTGCTCTACGGGGAGGTGCAGAAGGAGGTCGTCGCGGCCACGCTCGCCGACGAGTTCGGCATCGACGCCGTCTTCGAACCGACTCGCGTGCGCTGCGTGGAGCGACCCGTGGGGACGGGGGAGGCCGTCGAGGAGATGGGCCGGCACAGCGTGACCGGGCTGCCCGCGACGGTCGGCCTGCGCGTCGGTCCCGGCCCGCACGGCTCGGGCCGCGTCTTCTCCTACGAGACCGAACTGGGCGCGCTCCCCCGGGCGTTCCACCAGGCGATCGAGGACACGGTGCACGCCACGCTGGCCGGGGCCGGCGGCCCGGCGGGCTGGCCGGTTACGGACTGTCACGTCACCCTGATCCGCTCGGGGTTCGATTCGCCGGTCAGCGTGGCGGGGGACTTCCGCACCGTGACCGCGATGGTGCTGCGGCAGGCGGTGGAACGGGCCGGGACGCAGGTCTACGAACCGGTCCACGCCTTCGAGGTCGAGGTGCCCCTGGACGCGCTCGCGGCGGTGACCGCCCATCTCGCCTCCCTGGGCGCCGAGTTCGGGGAGACGACCGGCGGCACCGAGTCGTGGGTGGTCACCGGGGAGCTGACGGCACGCCGGGTGCGCGAGGTGGAACTGGCGCTGCCGGGGCTCACGCGCGGCGAGGGGGTGTGGTGGTCCCGGGTGTCGGGTGACCGGCCCGTGCGGGCGCCGGGGTCGCTGCCGAAGGCGTGATCAGCGGATACGGTGGAACCCGACCTCCATGGGAAGGAGGTTTCCCTCATGAGGTCGAGGGCTCTTCTGTTGCCCCGGTGGGCAAAAGCCGTGGTGGTGCTCGTCGTCGTGCTGGCGCTGGTCTTCACCGGACTGCGTCTGCTGAACAGGCTCGACGGCGTCTTCGGCACCGAGACGCACGACCGGTCGGGACCCGCGCTGCTCAAGTCGGTGCGGGATCTGAGCCGTTACGACGCGGCGTCCGGGAACTTCCAGGTCGTGGTCGACCTGGAGAAGGACGCCAAGTATCTGCCGGACGCTATCCGCGGCACCCGGACCCTGTACGTCGGGGCCGGTTCGGTGGACGCGTACGTGGATCTGGGGAAGGTCGGCGACGGTGACGTGCGGGTGAACGGTGACCGTACGTCGGCGACGCTGCGGCTGCCGCACGCGCGGCTCGCGCGTCCCGCGCTCGACACCGAGCGCTCCTACGCCGTGTCGAAGCAGCGCGGGCTGCTCGACCGGCTCGGCGACCTGTTCTCGGACAATCCGAACGACGAGCGTGCGGTGCGGGAGCTCGCCGCACGGCACATCGGCGAGGCCGCGCGGGACAGCGATCTGACCGGCCGGGCCGAGCGCAACACCACCGAGATGCTCCGGGGGCTGCTGAAGTCCCTGGGGTTCGAGAAGGTGCGGGTGTCGTACGAGGCCGCCTGACCCGGGCGGTGCGGGAGACTGCGCCTGACGGCAGGCCCTAGGCGCGGCCCGTCAGGCGCAGTTCCACGGCGTGCTCCTGGTCGCCGGGGGTGGCGGAGGTCTCCGTCACCTCGAACGCCGCGTCGAGCGTCGCGCGGAGGTGGTCCAGGGCGTCGTGGCCGCCCTGGAGGTCCGCCGTGACGGGGGCCGTCAGCAGGGTCGGCGCGGGGCGGGGTGCCTCGGGCGTCACGTCGACCGTCGTCAGCCAGACCGTGGCGTCCTCGGCGGGCCGGTCGTCGGGGCCGCGGTCCGTCTCGTACGCCGCGCAGAGCACCGCGAAGACCGTCGCGGCGTCCTGTGCGGCGCATGCGCTGAGTGTCACGCCCACCGCGGTGGGCCCGTAGCCGTGCACGGGGGTGGTGGTGCGGGTGTGGTCGGTCATGGCGGAGCCCCTCTCCGAAGCGGTGCCGGTACCGGTGCCGGGTCCGAGCCGGGTACCGGCCACGCCGGGCCCCAAACCCCGACGTCAGCGACGGGTACGGGTGCCGATGACCACGGTCGCGTACAGGTCGTCGTCCTCGATGACCCGGGCGGCGAGACCGGCGGCGCGGACCGCCGCCTCGGCGTCGGCGGCCTGGCGTTCGCTGGTCTCCACGAAGAGGTGGCCGCCGGGCGCGAGCCAGTCGGGCGCCCCGGCCGCCACCCGGCGCAGCACGTCGAGGCCGTCGGCCCCGCCGTCGAGCGCCATGCGCCGCTCGTGGTCGCGGGCCTCGGGCGGCAGCAGCGGCACGTCGTCCGTCGGGACGTAGGGGCCGTTCGCGATCAGGATGTCGACCCGGCCCCTGAGCGATGCCGGCAGCGGGTCGTACAGATCGCCCTCGTGGACCTGGCCGCCATGCTGTTCGACGTTGCGGCGGGCGCAGCGCACCGCGGCCGGGTCCAGGTCGGCGGCGTGCAGGGCGGCGGGGCGGCGGCCGGCGAGCACCGCGGCGACCGCGCCCGTGCCGCAGCACAGGTCGACGACGACCGCGTCGGGCGGGGTCAGTGCCGCGGCCCGGCGGGCCAGGAACTCGGTGCGGCGGCGCGGCACGAACACCCCGTCGTCCACCACGATCCGCAGCTCGCAGAACTCGGCCCAGCCGACGACGTGTTCCAGCGGCCGTCCGGCGGCGCGGCGCTCGACGAACGCGGCCAGTTCGGCGGCGTCGCGTGCGGTGGACAGCAGGATGCGGGCCTCGTCCTCGGCGAACACGCAGCCGGCGGCGCGCAGGACCGCCACGACCTCGGCAGCGGACAGCAGGGGGGACGGGAGGGACGGACGCGGATGAAGCGACATGCTCGGGGAGACCTCTCGGTACACCTGGGGGGCTCCCGGTCGCCGTACGGCCGCCGTCCCGCTCAGACCGAGCGGGCGGGAAGCGCGACGGAAGAAGGGAGCTCCCGACCTGACACAGCGGTGATCGGACTCACCTCCTCGTTCCTCGTGGCGCTGTTGGGCCCGGTCACACTACCGCACGGGACACCGCGTCCGAATCCCGCCAGCACCCGGTCCCGCGCGCGACCACGCTGGAGTCATGAACAGGAACGGGACCACGGAAGACACCACCCGCACGGCCACCGGCACGCCCGCCGAGCCGCCCGCCGACCTGCTGTACGCCACGCTCCCCGGACCCCTGGGCGACATGCTCCTGGTCGGTGTGGAGTCGGAGCGGGCGCCCGGCGGCACGGCGCTCGTGTCGCTGTCGCTGCCCGGTCAGTGCGGGCGGGCCGGCGTCCGCGCCGGATGGCGGCACGCGCCGGACGCCTTCGGCCCGGCCGCCCGGCAGCTGGCGGAGTACTTCGACGGCCGCCGCACCGCCTTCGAGCTGGCCTTCGCCCCGAGCGGCGACGCCTTCGAGCGCCGGGTGTGGGACGCCCTGGAGTCGGTGCCGTACGGCAGGACGACCACGTACGGCGCCCTCGCCGAGCGGCTCGGCGTCCCCCGCGGCGAGGTGCGCGAGCTCGGCGCGGCCATCGGCCGCAATCCGCTGCTGATCGTCCGCCCCTGCCACCGCGTCATCGGCGCCGACGGCACCCTCAAGGGCTATGCGGCCGGAGTCGCCCGCAAGGAACAGCTGCTGGTGCTCGAAGGGGCCCTGCAGCCCCAACTCCCGCTGCCCTGAACCGAAGACGCAGCCGGCTGCCGGGCCGCCTGGGGTACAAGAACCAGAACAAGAAGAGGACCGCACCCATGACCAGCATCGCGACCACCACCCCCGCCCTGCGGCGGATCGACGCCGTCGACTGGGCCGAACTCACCGCCGAGCTGGACGAGTTCGGCAGCGCCCTGACCCCGCGGCCGGTGCTCACGCCCGCCGAGTGCCGGTCCGTCAGCGCGCTCTACGACGACGTGGCGCGGTTCCGGTCGACGATCGACATGGCCAGGTACCGGTTCGGCCGGGGGCAGTACCGCTACTTCGACCATCCGCTGCCCGACCTCGTACGGGAGTTGCGCGCGGCCTTCTATCCGCGGCTGCTGCCGATCGCGCGGGAGTGGGCGCGGCGCCTGAACCGGCCCGCGCCGTGGCCGGACACCCTCGACGCGTGGCCGGAGCGCTGCCGCGCGGCGGGGCAGACCCGGCCGACCCCGATCCTGCTGCGCTACGGCGCCGGGGACTGGAACGCGCTGCACCGGGACCTGTACGGCGAGCTGGTGTTCCCGCTGCAGGTCGTGATCGGTCTGGACGAGCCGGGCGCCGACTACCGCGGCGGCGAGTTCCTGATGACCGAGCAGCGGGCCCGCGCGCAGTCGCGGGGCTTCTCGACGACGCTGCTCCAGGGGCACGCGCTGGTGTTCACCACCCGTGACCGTCCGGTGCGTTCGGTGCGCGGCTGGGCGAACGGTCCGATGCGGCACGGCGTGAGCACCGTTCGC
Organism: Streptomyces sp. KL116D; assembly: GCF_030766975.1. Lineage (NCBI taxonomy): Bacteria > Bacillati > Actinomycetota > Actinomycetes > Kitasatosporales > Streptomycetaceae > Streptomyces > Streptomyces sp. KL116D. The sequence continues at coordinate 223,303 of NZ_JASERH010000095.1, forward strand.
TCCGGACGCCGCCACACGCTGGGGCTGGTCTTCCACGACGCCGAGTGATCCGCACCCGCGCCGGCGGCGAGCCAGGACCCTCGACCGCGGACCCTCGACGGGCATATCGTTGGATATCTGGATGACTCAGACATCTGGGGGTCGCCATGGTCCAGGAACTGGTGCTGGCGGGCGCGGGGGTGGTCTCCGCCTGCCTGGTGTACGTGGCGGCGGCGGCCCGCGTCGTGAAGCAGTACGAGCGGGGCGTCGTGCTCCGGCTGGGGCGGCTGTCCGGCGGGGTGCGCGAACCGGGGTTCACGCTCGTCGTGCCGGGGGTCGACCGGCTCCGCAAGGTCAACATGCAGATCGTGACGATGCCGGTGCCCGCGCAGGAGGGGATCACGCGGGACAACGTCACGGTGCGGGTGGACGCGGTCGTCTACTTCAAGGTCGTGGATCCGGCGAACGCGGTGATCCAGGTCGAGGACTACCGGTTCGCGGTCTCGCAGATGGCGCAGACGTCGCTGCGCTCCATCATCGGCAAGAGCGATCTCGACGACCTGCTCTCCGACCGGGAGAAGCTCAACCAGGGTCTGGAGCTGATGATCGACAGTCCGGCCGTGGGCTGGGGCGTGCAGATCGACCGGGTCGAGATCAAGGACGTCTCCCTGCCGGAGACGATGAAGCGGTCGATGGCGCGGCAGGCGGAGGCGGACCGGGAGCGGCGGGCGCGGGTGATCAACGCGGACGCGGAGCTGCAGGCGTCGAAGAAGCTGGCCGAGGCGGCCGGGGTGATGTCGGAGCAGCCGGCCGCGCTGCAACTGCGGCTGCTGCAGACCGTGGTGGCGGTCGCCGCCGAGAAGAACTCGACGCTGGTGCTGCCGTTCCCCGTGGAGCTGCTGCGCTTCCTGGAGCGGGCCCAGCAGCCGCCGCCCACCGCCTGACCGTCGGGTAGCGTCACCCGCAACCGGCAGGCGGGAGACGGCCATGGACCAGGCGCACGACGACACCGGGCGGGCCGCGCGGCGGTTCGTCGCCGCGTGGGAGGCGGGGTGGGCGGGGCACGACGTGGACGCGCTGCTCGCGCTCTACGCGGAGGACTGCGTGCACCGGTCCATGCCGTTCCGCGCACCGCACCGGGGCCGGGCGGCCCTGGGCGAGTACCTGCGCTGGTCGTTCGTGGACGAACGGCCGGTCGACGTGCGGTTCGGGGAGCCGGTGGTGGGCCCCGGCGGGGTCGCGGTCGCCGAGTTCCGGGTGCTCGCCGAGGAGGACGGCCGGCCGACGACGCTGGCCGGGTGCGTGTTCGTACGGTTCGACGACGCCGGGCTCGCCGTGGAGACCCGGGACTACTGGCACACCGCCGACGGGCACCGGGAGCCGGAGGGCGGGCTGTTCCTGACGCCCCGCGAGGGCTGAGGTCTCACGCCGTGGAGCGGCGCAGGGCCCGGTCCGTCACCGTCAGGGCGACGAGCAGGACGCCGAGGACCACCGAGACCCCCGCCATCAGGTGCAGTCCCGCGTCGTCGGCCCGCTGCCCGTAGGCGAGGGCGATCAGGCTGGACGCGGTGATCGCGCCGATGTACTGGGCGGTGCGCTGGAGGCCGGCCGCGGCGCCGATGTCGGCGGCGGGCGCGTACTCCTGGACCGCGGCCTGGTTGCTGGTGCCGATGAGCCCCTGCGGGATGCCGAAGCAGGCGCCGGCCAGCAGAAGGACGCCGAGCGGGGTGCTTCCCGACACCAGGGTGAGCAGCCCCGCGCCCGCGGTGAGCAGCACGCAGGCGACGGTGAGCGGCGCGCGGATGCCCCGGGTGCGGGCGCCGAGCAGCGAGCAGACCAGGGCGGCCACGGACATCGGCAGCATCAGCAGTCCGGTGTGCCCGGAGGAGTAGCCGCGCCCCTCCTCCAGCCACTGCGTGAAGCCGTACATGACGATGTAGATGAGCAGATAGCTCAGGCCGTGGCGGAGGTAGGTGCGGGCGAGGGGGCCGTTCGCGGCGAGCATCCGCACGTCGATGAACGGAGCCGCACAGCGCAGCTGCCACCACAGCAGTCCTGCCGCGAGCACCCCGAACGGGGCGAGCAGCCACCACAGGGGGGGCGACAGGTCCAGGAGGAAGAAGACGAGGACCGTCAGGGCGGTGGCGAAGAGGCTGATGCCCTGGACGTCGAGCGCGAGCCGCGGCGCGGGGTCCGCTCCGGTGCGGCGGGGCGGGTCGGCCGGGATCCAGATCAGGGCGCAGACGAACGCGACGACGGCGACCGGGACGTTGACGGCGAAGATGCCGCGCCAGCCGACGACCGTGACGAGCAGTCCGCCGAGGGTCGGGCCGACGGCGGCGCTGCCGAGCGCCGCGAAGGAGAGGCGGGCCATGACGGGCCGGGGCGGGCGGCGCCCCACGCGGTGGCCCTCGTCGCGCAGCACGGCCATGGCGGCCGGGTAGGCGGCGGAGGTGCCGATGCCGAGCAGCAGCCGCGAGACGACGAGCCAGCCGAACGCGGGGGCGAGGGCGCCGACGACTCCGGAGGCGCAGACCACGACGAGGCCGGCGAGGAAGACGCGGCGGGGGCCGATCGCGTCGGCGAGTTTGCCGAGGACGGGCTGGGCGACGGCGCTCGCGAGGTAGAGGACGGATATCAGCCAGGCCGTGTCGGCGGCGCCGATCCCGAAGTGGTGCCCGATCGCCACCAGGGCGGTGGAGATCATCGTGGTGTTGAGCGGGTTCAGGAGCGAGCCGAGCAGTAGCGGGGCGGTGAGCCGGACGCTGAATCCGGTGCGCGCGGGCGACGTCGCGACCAGGGTCGCCGTGTCACCCGCGTCACCGGTCACTTCTGCACCAGCCGTTCCAGGAGCGCGGCTGCTTCGGCGACGGTGCGGCGCTCGTCCGCGTCGAGCTCCGACGCGAGGGCCTGGGCGAGCCAGCCGTGCTTGGCGGCGCGGACCGAGGCGAGGGTGGCGCGGCCGCTGTCGGTGATCGACATGACGGACTGCCGGCCGTCGGTCGGGTCGGGGCTGCGGGCCACGAAGCCCTGCTCCTCCAGGGCGCCGAGCGTGAGGCGCATGGACTGCGGCCGGACGTACTCGGAGCGGGCGAGGGCGGCCGTGGTGGCCGGGCCCTCGGTGTCGAGGCGGGCGAGGACCGTGCGCTGGGTCGGGGTGAGCAGGCTGTCCGGCGACGCGGTGCGCAGCCGCCGCGAGAGCCGTCCGACGACGGTGGCGAGATCGGCGGCGATCCGCTCGGTGGGCGGCTCGGCGGCCGCGGGTCCCTGCGTTCCTGGCATGGGTCCACCGTACGAGTTCGACAGGAAGCCTTGCAAGTTTTCCTTACGACCTTGTGATGCCGGACGGCCTCAGGACCTCAGGACTTCAGGACCTCAGGACCTCAGGAAGCGATCGCCCCCAGCAGCGCCCGGGCGCACAGGTCCCGCACCTGCTCCCTGGTGAGCTCCGGCTCGTCCAGCCAGTCCAGGCAGACGGCGACGAGGAAGGCCAGCCAGCCGCGTACGGCCAGCCGGAGGGCGGGCCCCTCGGGGAGCCGCCCGACGGTCTGCGGATCGGCGGCCAGGGCGGCCATGATCTGCTCCTCGTGGGCGGCGAGGCCCTCCCGGTACACGGCACGCACGGTCGGATCGCCCGCCGCCTCGGCGCGATGGAAGGCCCGGAATCCGTGCGCGTGCGCGGCGACGTACTCCAGGAAGGTGTCGAGCCCGGTGCCGAGCTGGTCGCGGACCGGAATGCCGGGAACCGCGGCGGTCAGCCGGAGCATCCGCTCGCTCTCGCGGCGCACGACGGCGGCGAAGAAGTCCCGCTTCGTCGGGAAGTAGTGGTAGAGCAGCCCGCGCGAGACGCCCGCGATCTCGGCGACCTGCTCGATCCACACGTCGTCGTAGGGGTCCTGGGCGAACAGCCTGGCACCCACGGACAGGAGTTGCTCCCGCCGCTCCTGCGTACTCAGCCTGCGCCGGGTCCGCTCCCCAGCCGCCCGCACTCCCCCGCGCTCCGCATCCATGGCCGCACCCTACTGGGGTTCCCCCGCTTACTTGACGTGAGTTCAACAACAGGCCCAGACTGTGGCGCATTATTGAATCCACGTCTAACAAGGTGTTCCGGCGGACCCAACGAGCCGGTGGCGCAAGGGAGATGGGCACGATGGCGCAGGTGACGGAGACGGCGGGCAGTGCCCTGCCGCGGGGCTTTCGCAGTGCCGAGCAGGGCTGGCCGCGCCTGGACCGGATCCCGCACCCGCCGCGCCGGGTGCCGCTGATCGGCGACGTCGTCGGCACCAACGTCCGCACACCGCTGCAGGACTCGATGCTGATCGCCGCCGAGCTCGGGCCGATCTTCCGCCGCAAGGCGTTCGGCAAGGAGATCGTCTTCGTCTGGGGCGCGGACCTCGCGGCGGAGCTCGCCGACGAGTCGCGGTTCGCGAAGCACGTCGGGCTCGGGGTGGCCAATCTGCGGCCCGTGGCGGGCGACGGACTGTTCACCGCGTACAACCACGAGCCCAACTGGCAGCTGGCGCACGACATCCTGGCCCCCGGCTTCAGCCGCGAGGCGATGGAGGGCTACCACCCGCTGATGCTCGACGTGGCCGGGCAGCTGATGTCCGCGTGGGACGCGAGCGAGGCGGCCGGGCGGCCGGTGGACGTGCCGGGCGACATGACGAAGCTGACCCTGGAGACGATCGCGCGGACCGGGTTCGGGCACGACTTCCAGTCGTTCGAGCGCGAGCAGCTGCACCCCTTCGTGACCGCGATGGTGGGCGCGCTGTCGTTCGCGCAGCGCCGGAACGTCGTGCCGCCGCTGCTGTCGGGCCTGCTGCGGGGCGCGGAGAAGCGGAACGCGGCCGACCGCGCCTATCTGAACCGCACCGTCGACGAGGTGATCGCCGCCCGGCGCGCCGGGGGAGACGGCCCCGGCGACCTGCTCGACCGGATGCTGGAGGTGGCCCACCCGGAGACCGGTGAGCGGCTCGCACCGGAGAACATCCGCCGCCAGGTGATCACCTTCCTGGTGGCGGGCCACGAGACGACCTCGGGCGCGCTCTCCTTCGCCCTGCACTACCTCGCGCAGCACCGGGACGTCCTGGCGAAGGCCCAGGAGGAGGTCGACCGGGTCTGGGGCGACGCGCCCGTGCCCGCCTACGAACAGGTCGCCAAACTGCGCTACTTGCGGCGGGTGCTGGACGAGTCGCTGCGGCTGTGGCCGACGGCGCCGGCGTTCGCCCGCGAGGCCGTCGCCGACACCACGCTCGGCGGGACGCACCCGATGCGGCGCGGGGCGTGGGCGCTCGTCCTGACCACGATGCTGCACCGCGATCCCGCGGCGTGGGGCGGCGACCCCGAGGCGTTCGACCCGGAACGGTTCGCGCCGCAGGCGGTGCGGGCCCGTCCGGGACACGTCTTCAAGCCGTGGGGCACGGGCGCCCGCGCCTGCATCGGCCGCCAGTTCGCCCTGCACGAGGCCACCTTGGTGCTCGGCCTGCTGCTCCGCCGCTACGACCTGTCCGCCGAGCCCGGCTACCAGCTGCGGATCACCGAGCGGCTGACGCTGATGCCGCGCGGGCTGCGGCTGCACCTCACGCGCCGCTGAACCACCACCGAGGGCCGGGGCGCACCTCGTAAGGTGCGCCCCGCCCTCTACGGGTGGTGCGGTGTGCTGCTCGCCATCGGCGGGGCAACGCGTGGCCGGCCAGCATGCGGCACCGGACGATGCCCCTGGGGCGGTGATGGAGTCCGGCCGCCTCACCGAACTCGGGCCGCGCGCCGACCTGGTGGCGGCGGACGGCGCGTACGCGGCGCCGTGGCGGGCCTGGCACGGGGACGGCGGGACCGGCTGACCTGGGGTGCGCGGTTCAGTCGTCGGCGGCCGACGCCAGGGCCGCCACGTCCAGGACCCCGTCCACCTCGGCCAGCACGGCGACCAGTTCGGGGACGCCGGCCGCGCCCTCGATCTCCATCCGCACCGCCATGGTGCCGCGCCGGCCGGGGCCGGGTTCCCACTCGGTCCGGTCGGTGCGCACCTCGACGACCCGGAAGCCGCGGCTCGTGCACTCCTCCAGGACGCGGGTCAGCACGCTGCTGCCCACCTGATAGGCGAGGTGCAGGCCCGAGCGGCGTTCGGCGGTCAGTGCCGGGACGCGGCGCGTCACCCACGGGTAGCCGCGGACGACCAGGAAGTGGCAGGCGGTCGCGGCCATCGCGAGCAGGGGGAGCCCGCCTCCGCAGGCCATGCCGATGGCGCAGGTCAGCCAGACGGTCGCGGCGGTGGTGAGGCCGCGTACGGCGTCCCTGCGCACGAAGATGAGTCCGCCGCCGATGAAGCCGATCCCGGAGACGATCTGGGCGGCGACCCGGGACGGGTCGAAGGCGACACCGTCCATGCCGAGCACGGAGTTGAAGCCGTGCTGCGACACCTCCATGAACAGGGCGCTGCCCACACCGACCAGGGTGTGCGTGCGCAGGCCCGCGCTCTTCTGCCGCACGGCGCGCTCCGCGCCGATCAGCGTGGACAGCACCAGCGCCAGGCCCAACTCGGTGAGCTGGCGGACGCCTTGCCCCGCCGCGGGATCGAACAGCGGCAGTGCGTGCGACGACAAGCGGATCCCTCCTCGTCCTCGGTTCCCCGCAGCGTAGTCCCGCCCCATTGGCGAGGGATTGTCAGACCCGTGCGCAAGAGTGGAGGCATGAACGGGACCAGGAACTCCAACAGGCACGGACAGCAGACGAAGCATCACGAGGTGGCGGCGGCGCAGGCGTGCCTGCGGCTGCTGCACACGGCACGCGCCGCGCTCTCCGGCACCGAGCCACCCGCCACGGCGTCCGTCCTCGCCGTGCCGATCGCGGAGGCGGACGAGGCACTGCTCAAAGCGGGTCTCGCGGGGAACGAGGCGTGGTTGCTCGACCGCATCTACGATCTCGGACTGGACCCCGATACGCCGTAGGGGCCCCGCAGTTCACCGAACCCGTGCCCGACGTGCCCGACCGACCTGCCAGGAGTCCGAGTTGACCACGCCCTCCCCCGCGCCGTCCGCACGTCCGCCGCACCGCATCGACCCGGCGGGCGGCTGCCCGCACGCGCTGAACGCCCGCTTGCTGGCGGGCGGCGCGGTGGCGCCCGTGGTGCTGCCCGGCGAGGTGCCGGGCATGGTCGTCCTCGGGCACGAGGCGCTCAAGGAGTTCCTCGGCCATCCCGACGTCGCCAAGGACGCCCGGCACTTCGCGGCCCTGGCCGAGGACCGGATACCGGCGGGGTGGCCGCTGCGCACGTTCGCGACGGTGCGCGGGATGACGACGGCCGACGGGGACGACCACCGGCGGCTGCGGTCGCTGGTGAGCCGGGCGTTCACGGCGCGCCGGGTGGAGGAGCTGCGCCCGCGGGTCGAGCAGCTCACCGACGAGCTGCTGGACGGCGTCGCCCGGCACGCGGCCGGCGGCGACGGCGTGGTCGAGCTGCGCAAGCACTTCGCGCTGCCGCTGCCGATGCGGGTGATCTGCGAACTGTTCGGGGTGGACGAGGAGTTCAGGGGCAGGCTGCACCACCTGTCGAGCCAGGTCGTGTCCACCAGGACCAGCCCCGAGGAGGCGCTCGCCGCGAACAAGGAGATGGTGACGCTGCTCGCCCAGGTGGCGGCGGCCCGCGCCGCGTCGCCCGGCGACGATCTGACCAGCGCCCTGATCGCGGCCCGCGAGGCGGACGGCGACCGGCTCGACCAGGAGGAGCTGATCGGCACGCTCATCCTGTTCGTGATAGCGGGTCACGAGACGACGCTGAACCTGATCACGAACGCGGTGCGCGCCCTGTGCGCGCACCGCGACCAGCTCGCCCTGGTCACGGCGGGCAGGGCGACCTGGTCGGACGTCGTGGAGGAGACGCTGCGCTGGGACAGCCCGGTGAGCTACTTCCCGTTCCGCTACCCGACCCGGGACCTCACGGTCGGCGGCACCGTGATCCCGCGCGGCACCCCCGTGCTCGCCGGCTACTCGGGCGCGGGCCGCGACCCGGCGGCCCACGGCCCGGACGCCGGCCGCTTCGACCTCACCCGGCCCGCGCGGGGCCGCCATCTGTCGCTGGGCCACGGGGCGCACTACTGCCTGGGTGCCCCGCTCGCCCGGCTGGAGGCGACGACCGCGCTGGAGCGGCTGTTCACCCGGTTCCCCGACCTGGATCTGGCGGTGCCGGACGAGGAGTTGCCGGCCCACACCGGTTTCGTGGGCAACAGCGTGCGGGAGCTCCCGGTCAGACCGGGGCAGGATGTCGGGCATCGGTGACAATTGCCCCATGGATTCCCTTCGGACCGACGCCTATCTGCGCCGCATCGGTGCCGAGCGCCCCGCGGCGCCGACCACCGACGCGCTGCGCGCCCTGCACCTCGCGCACCTGCGGACCGTGCCGTTCGAGAACCTCTCCGTGCACCTGCGCGAGGAGGTGCTGCTCGACGCGGACGCGCTCGTCGCCAAGCTCGTGGACCGGCACCGCGGCGGCTTCTGCTACGAACTGAACGGCGCGTTCGCCGCGCTCCTGCACGCCCTCGGTTATGAGGTGACGCTGATGCAGGCGCGGGTGGCGAGCAAGGACGGCCATCTCGGCATCCCGTACGACCACCTCGCGCTGCGGGTGCGCACGGCCGAGGGGCCCGACCTGCTCGCCGACATCGGCTTCGGCACGCACACCCACTATCCGCTGGTGTTCGACGAGCGCGGTGACCAGCCCGACCCCGGCGGCACCTTCCGGATCGAGGAGGCCACCGACGGCGACCTGCTGGTGCTGCGCGACGGCGACCCGCAGTACCTGCTGGATCAACGGCCGCGGGAGCTGCGGGACTTCGAGGCGGGTGCCTGGTACCACCGCACGTCGCCCGACTCGCACTTCACCCGGTCCCTGGTCTGTTCCCTGCTCACCGTCGGCGGACGGATCACCCTCAGCGGTCATACGCTCACCACGACGACGGGCGAGGACCGCACGCGCGTCGAGCTCCCCACGGACGCCTCCGTGCTCGACGCCTACGACCAGCACTTCGGCATCGTCCTCGACGACGTCCCGCCCGAACCGAATACCGCCGAGGACTGACCCCGCCCGCGACCCGCTGGTTATGCTGCCGCCGAAGCGTTCAGTGAAGCGCTCAAACGAACAGCGGGTTGCGAGGGGGCCTTCAGCATGCGCGAACCGGTCGATCTCAGGCGGCAGCGGATCCTCGCCGTGGTGCAGTCGCGCGGCGCGACCCGGGTGAGCGATCTCGCGGCGGAACTCGCGGTGTCGGTGGTGACGCTCCGCCGCGACGTCGAGGAGCTGGCCAGGGAGGGCAAGCTGCGCCGCGGCCACGGCGTGGCCCGCCCGGTGCTGCCCGCGGCGGCCCTGACCACCGCGCCCGCCGAACCGACGGCCGACGGCGGCCCCGTCGCGGTCGTCGTGCCCGAGCGGCACGCCTATCTCTACGAGGCGCTGCACGGCGCCCGCAGCGCGCTGGAGGAGGCCGGGATCCGGATCGCGCTGCACATCGCGCCACCGCTGCCCGGCACCGAACAGCCCATCGTGGAGCGGGCGTTGGCGGACGGTGCGCGAGGGCTGCTGATCGCGCCGCGGTGGCGCAGCAGCGCCACGGAGGAGGCCGACTACGCGTGGCTGTCCCGGCTCGGGGTGCCCGCGGTGGTGATGGAGCGCAGGCCGCGCCGCGGCAGCGCGCTGCACGCCATGGACACGGTGTGCACGGACCACTGGTACGGCGTCCATCTCGCGGTCGAGCACCTCACGGGCCTGGGGCACCGGCGGATCGTGCTCGCCGCGCGCGACGACAGTCCGACGGCGCGCGCGGTGCGCGCCGCGTTCGCCGAGATCGCGGCGGCGCACCCGGACGTCGACGCCTGGGCGACGGCGCTGAGCGCCCCCGGCGCGGCTCCCGACCCGGAGGCGGAGAGCGCCGAGCAGCCCATCGAACTCGCCTCCCTCCTGGCCGAGTCGGGGGCGACCGCAGCGCTGCTGCACGGCGACGTGGACGCGCTGATGCTGGTGCAGTCGCTGCGGGACGCCGGGGTGCGGGTCCCGGAGGACTGTTCGGCGATCGCCTACGACGACGTGGTGGCGGGGCTCGGCAGCACGCCGCTGACCGCAGTGTCGCCGCCGAAGGCCGAGATCGGCCGGGCGGCGGCGGAGCTGCTGCTGCTGCGGCTGGGCCGGGGGCCCGCGGGCGGGGCGGATCCGGCCCGGCGTCTGGAGCTGCTGCCGACGCTGCAGGTGCGCGGTTCGACGCAGTCACCGGCCGCCGCCTCAACTCCGGCATCACCATGAGCGTTTGATCGATTCATTTTCTTCTGATCGATCTATTGACCCGGTCCGCTCAGCCGATCAGTATTCCCGTGACTCGAACACGCAGGAGCCGCGGGAGGCGCCCATGCCTGGTCGACCGAGCCGTCAGAGCCGTCGGTCCGTCCTCGCCGCGATCACCGCGCTGCCGCTGACGGGCGCCCTGGGCGCCTGCAGCACCGACGGCGGCGCGTCATCGCAGAGCAACAGCAGCACGTCAGGCAGCAAAGGCACGACCACGATCACGTTCTGGTCCGCGCTGCGCGGCAGCCAGGAGGTCGTGGACGCCTTCAACAAGACGCACGACCACATCCAGGTCGCCTTCGAGCAGATACCCTCCGGCACCCAGGGCGGCTATCTCAAGCTCAGCAACGCGGCCCGGGCCGGCAACGCCCCCGACGTCGCCACCATCGAGTACCCGCAGCTGCCGGGCTTCGCGATCGACGGCGTCGCCCGTGACATCACGTCGATGGTCGGCGACGGCCTGCGGGCCAAGCTGCTGCCGCAGTCGCTCGGCCAGACGACGTTCGAGAACCGCACGTACAGCGTGCCGCTCGACATCGAGCCGATGGTGATGCACTACCGCGAGGACCTCTTCGACCGGTTCGGCTTCGACGTGCCCACCACCTGGGACGAGTACGCCGAACTGGCCCGCCAGGTGCGCCGCATCGGCGGCGGCCGCAGGCTCGCCACGTTCCCCACGGACGGCATGTCGCAGATGGCCTCCTGGTGCTGGCAGGCCGGCGCCCAGTGGTTCGACACGTCGAAGGGCGCCTGGAACGTGTCCATGGCCGACGCCCCGACCCGCAAGGTCGCCGCGTACTGGCAGCGCCTCATCGACGAGGACCTCGTGTACTGCAACTCGCAGACCGCCCGGGTCTACGACGCGCAGATCGGCAACGGGCTGGTCCTGACCCGGCTCAGCGGTGCCTGGGACGCGGGGGCGCAGATGAAGGCGCGCCCGGAGCAGAAGGGCAAGTGGCGGATCGCCCCGCTGCCGCAGTGGACCGCGGACAGGCCGTCGCTCGGCACCCACGGCGGCTCCACGTTCGCGGTGACCAAGGACAGCACGCACCCCGAGGCCGCCATGGAGTTCATCGAGTGGCAGGTCTCCCACCCCGACGCCCTCAAGGCGCGGCTCTCCAGCGGCGCGAGCAGCCAGTACCCGGCCGCGACCGAACTGGTCGAGGTGGGCCGCGCCGCCTTCGACCGCGCCTACTACGGCGGCCAGGACATCTACCGGCTCTTCGAGGAAGAGGCCCACAAGATCCGCGACGGCTGGGTGTGGGGTCCGCGCATGACCGCCACCGGCTACGTCATGCAGGACGCCTTCGCCCGGGCCGGGGCCGGCTCGGGCACGCTCCTCGACGCGATGCGCGCCGCGCAGGACGGCACGATGCCCGACCTCAAGGCGCTCGGCCTGTCCACCACCCAGCACTCCACGTGACCGCCCGCACCCCGAAAGGCAGGTGACCCCCATGACCGTGACAGCCCACGCCCCTTCGGCGGCGACCACCCCGCAGCGGGCGGACGGCGTCTTGCGGCGCAAGGCGCAACGGGCGGCCGAGCGCCGCCGCAACGGCGCCGCGGGCGTCCTGATGGCCCCGTTCTTCGTCCTCCTCACGCTGGTCTTCCTGATCCCGGTCGGGACGGCGGCCTGGCTGAGCTTCTTCAGCGACGACCAGCCGGGCCTCGGCTTCGGCGCGGAGCGCACGGTCTTCGTGGGCCTGCGCTCGTACGCCGCCGTGCTCACCGACCCGACGTTCCTGTCCGGGCTCGGCACGGTGGCGCTGTACTGCCTGATCTACATCCCGCTGATGGTGATCGGCTCCCTCGCGCTGGCGCTGCTGCTCGACTCGGGGGTCGTACGGCTGCGCTCCTGGGCCCAGTTGGGCCTGTTCCTGCCGCACGCGGTGCCCGGCATCATCGCCGCCCTGATCTGGCTGTACCTCTACACACCCGGCATCAGCCCGGTCATCGAGGCCCTCGGCAAGGCCGACGTCACCGTCGACTTCCTGGGGCTGCACACCACGCTGCCGTCGATCGTGAACATCGCCCTGTGGAGCAACCTCGGCTACAACATGGTGGTCTTCTACGCGGCCCTCCAAGCGGTCCCCCGCGAGGTCCTGGAGGCGGCCGTCGTCGACGGCGCCGGCCCGGTGCGCACCGCACTGCAGGTCAAGGCGCCGCTCGTACGTTCCTCGATCGTCATGGTCGCGATGTTCACGCTGATCTGGGCGCTCCAGCTGTTCACCGAACCGATGCTGCTGCACCAGTCGTCACAGATGATCAACACCCGGTTCTCGCCGAGCATGTACATCTACGACGCCGCCTTCAGCCGCAACAACTACTCGCTCGCGGCCGCCGCGTCGGTGATCCTCCTGATCATCACGATCGCCGTCTCGTACGGCGTGACCCGCTGGACCAACCGCGTCGACTCGTCCGAGGAGAACGCCCGATGACCATCGCCGAGTCGAGGGGCACCAGGCCCCTGCGCCCGCGCATGCTGGGCCGCGCGACCGTCAACGCGGTCGTCGTGATCTCCGTCCTGTACACGCTGCTGCCGGTGCTGTGGCTGGTGCTCGCCGCGTCCAAGTCCCGCGACGCGCTGTTCAGCAGCAGCATCCTGTCCTTCAGCGACTTCTCCCCGGTCCAGAACGTCAAGGACCTGTTCGCGATGGACGACGGCCTGTACGGCCGCTGGTACGGCAACAGCCTGCTGTACGCGGTCCTGGGCGCGGCCCTCGGCTCGCTGATCAGCGTCGCCTGCGGCTACGCCTTCGACAAGTACCACTTCCGGCACAAGGAGAAGCTGTTCGGGCTCGTCCTCGCCGCCGTGATGGTGCCGCAGACCGTCCTCGCGCTGCCGCTCTACCTGATCGCGTCCGAGACCGGCGTCGTCAACACCTTCTGGTCCGTGTTCGTCCCGGTGCTGTTCAACCCGTTCGGCGTGTACCTGGGCCGGATCTTCAGCCAGGGCTACGTGCCCGACGAGGTCCTGGAGGCGGCCCGCGTCGACGGCGCGGGCGAACTGACCACGTACGTCCGGGTCTCGCTGCGGATGCTGGGCCCCGGCCTGGTCACCGTCTTCCTCTTCCAGCTCACCACGATCTGGAACAACTTCTTCCTGCCGATGGTGATGCTGTCGAACCAGGACCTCTATCCCGTCAGCCTCGGCCTGTACCAGTGGAACAGCCAGGCGTCCGTCTCTCCCGAGTACTACCCGGTGGTGATCATGGGTTCGCTCCTCGCGGTCCTCCCGCTCATTCTCGCGTTCGTCCTCCTCCAGCGGTTCTGGCGGTCCGGCCTGACGGCGGGGGCGGTCAAGTGACCCTGCCCCGCGTGGTGCTGGCCATGTCGCCGCAGGCCGCCGAGGCCGTCTTCACCCAGCGGTCGCTGACCGCGCTGGCGGAGGTGTGCGACCTGGCGCCGCTGCCCGCCCTCGACGACCTGAGCGGACCGCGCGCCGAGAAGCTGCTGGCCGACGCCGAGGTGCTCGTCACCGGCTGGGGCTGTCCGCCGCTCGACGCGGACGTCCTGGCGGCGGCGCCCCGCCTCAAGGCCGTGGTGCACGCGGCCGGTTCGGTGCGCGGGCACGTCACCGACGCCTGCTGGGACCGGGGCGTCGAGGTGTCGTCGGCGGCCGCCGCGAACGCACTGCCCGTCGCCGAGTACACCCTCGCGATGCTCCTGCTGCACGGCAAGCACGTCCTGGAGCGGGCCCGCGACTTCCGGCAGGCCAGGGAGCGCGGCAACTGGCTGCTCACGTCGCACGAGGTGGGCAACTACCGGCGCACCGTGGGCCTCCTCTCGGCGTCGATGGTCGGCCGCCGGGTCGTCGAACTGCTGCGGCCCTTCGACTTCGAGGTCCTGCTGCACGACCCGTACGTCTCCCCCGCGGAGGCGGCCGACCTGGGCGTGGAGTGGGTTCCGCTGCCCGATCTGTTCACCCGCAGCGACCTGCTGAGCGTGCACACGCCGCTGCTGCCCGCCACGCGCGGACTCGTCAGCCGGGAGCTGCTCGGCTCGATGCGGCAGGACGCCACGCTGATCAACACCGCGCGCGGTGCCGTCGTCGACCAGGAGGCGCTCACCGAGCTGGTCCGCGCGGGCCGCATCCGCGCGGTCCTCGACGTCACCGACCCCGAAGTGCTGCCCGCCGACCACCCGTTGTGGGACTGCCCCAACGCACTGATCACCCCGCACCTGGCCGGCTCGCAGGGCAGCGAGTGGGAGAGGCTCGCCGACACCGCCGTCGGCGAGGTGGCCCGGTGGGCCGCGGGCGACGGATTCGCCCATCCCGTACGACGCGAAAGGCTGGCGTTCCTGGCATGACCATCCCGTTCGAACTTCCCGCAGAGAACCGGGAGCTGAGCCCGTTCACCGGATACACCCGGGCGCACTGGGAGGCCGTCGCCGACGGTCTCCTCGGCTCCGCCTGGCGGTGGGCGACGCCCGGTGGCGCCCTGCTCGACCTGCCGGGCCGGCCCTCCGGTTCCGGTGTCCGCTCGGACGGTCTGGAGGGCTACGCCCGGACGTTCCTCGCCGCCGGCTTCCGGGTCGCGGGCGCCGAGGGCAAGGACCCGCACGGCTGGCTGGAGCGCTATGCGCAGGGCCTGACGGCGGGCACCCGCACCCCCGGCCGGGACGACGCCGAGTCGTGGCCGCTGATCCTCGACCACCACGTCCAGGGCCAGCCGATGGTCGAGTCGGCGTCGGTGGCGCTCGGCCTGATGCTGACCCGGCCGTGGCTGTGGGACCGGCTCGACGGAGATGTGCAGGACCGGGCCGAGAAGTGGCTGCGCGGCTCGATCACGCACGTACCCGCGCCGAACAACTGGTACCTCTTCCCGTTCATGGTGGCGTCCTTCCTGGAGTCCGTGGGCCGGGGCGACGCGGCGACGGCGCGCGCCCTCGACCGGGCGCTCGACCTCATGGAGACCTGGTACCGCGGCGACGGCTGGTACGCGGACGGCGACGGGCGGGCCTTCGACCACTACAACGGGTGGGCGCTGCACCTGTATCCGCTGCTGCACGCGCACCTGTCGGGCGACGCGGCGCTCTCGGCCCGGTTCGGGCCGCGGCTGCGCGAGCATCTGGAAGGGTTCTCGCTCCTCTTCGGGGCGGACGGCGCGCCGATCCACTTCGGCCGGTCGCTGACGTACCGGTTCGCGGCGTCGGCGGCCGTCGGCATCGGCGCGGTCACCGGGCACACACCGCTCTCCCCCGGCACCTCGCGCCGGCTGATCAGCGGCAACCTGCGCTACTTCCTGGAGCGCGGCTCGGTCACCGACGACGGGCTGTTGAGCCTGGGCTGGCACGGTCCGCACGAGGCGACGCTGCAGAACTACTCGGGCCCTGCGTCCCCGTACTGGGCGTCGAAGGGGTTCGTGGCGCTGCTCGCGCCGGAGGGCGACCCGCTGTGGACGGCGACGGAGGAACCCGCGCCGAGCGAGGGCCCCGACCGGGTGCTCGCGCTGCCCGCGCCGGGCCTGCTGATCCAGTCGACGCGAGGAGACGGGATCGTCCGCCTGCACAACCACGGCAGTGACCACGTCCGGCCGCACGAGGGCGAGTTCGCCACGCAGGAGGACGCGCTGTACGGCCGCCAGGCGTACTCCACGCACACCGGGCCGACCGCCGTGCCGAACGTCCGGGACAACCACCTCTCGGTCGAGGTCGACGGGGTCGGCAGCGTCCGGCGCCGGGTCCACCCGCAGGGCGCGGGCCACGGTGACGGCTGGGGCTGGGCGGCGTCGTGGCACCGCCCCGTGTTCGCGTCCGGGCCACCGATGGTGCCGGGCCTGCGCGTGGAGAGCGTGACCGTGGCGCACGGCGCGCACGAGCTGCGGGTGCACCGGGTCGTCGGGGCGCCGCACGGGGCGCGGGTCACCCTCACCGGGTGGGCGTCGGACGTGCTGGCCTCGGAGCTGGTCGGCCTGCACGGGTGGGGCGAGCGGGACGCGGTGCGCGCGCCGCAGGGGACCGCGTACGAGCCGTGGGTGCGGGTGCCGCGGCTCTCGGCGGAGGTGACGGGGACCGCGGTGTTCGTGGCGCTGGCCTCACTGAGCGCGGAGCCGGCCGACGCCGCGCTCGCGGACGCCGTGACCGGGGTGGCCGTCACCGAAGGGGAGGTGACGGTCCGGTGGGCCGGGGGACCGGAGACCGTCGTGGCGTTCGGGGAGCCGCTGCGCGTTCAGTGCGGCTGAGCCGGGGCCCGTCCCGGTGACGCCGCCAGCTGCGCCTGGACCGCCGGGGCGTAGCGGCGCACCAGGTCCTCGATGTCCGCGGCCCGCACCTGCGGGCCGCGGGCGATGCCGTACATCACGCCGATGCCGAGCAGCATCGCCACCGCGAGCTCGGCGCGCAGGGCCGCGTCGGCGCCGGTCAGCCGGGCCGCGAGGCGTTCGCTGACCTGGGCGCGGAAGTTGGCGCGCAGGATGTCGCCCTGCGCGCCGTGCAGCGGGGCGAACACGATGCGCAGGATGGGGTCGGCGCCGCGCTCGGCCTGGCCGGTCAGCACGTACCGGACCATGTGCGGTCCGAGGCCGGCGAGGGGCGCGTCGAGCAGCGCCTCCACGTCGGCCTCGAAGTTCATGACACTGGAGAACAGGGCGTCCTTGTTCCCGAAGTACTTGAGGATGAGCGGCGGGCTGACGCCGGCCCGGTCGGCGACCGCCTTGAGCGTGATGTCGCCGTGGGCGTGCCGGGCGAGCAGATGGCGGGCGGCCCGGACGATGGCCGCCTTCGTCGCCTCGGCGTCGCGCCGGCCGGTACCGGGCTCCCGCTCGTCCGCGTACGCCGTGGTCATCTCCTCAGGCTCCCTTCGCGGTGGCCACCGGGGCCGTCGCGCCCGTCCCGGCCCGCTCCCGGCCGGTGTCGGACGGCACGGCCAGGGCGACGGCCGTGGCCACCAGGGCGACCGTACCCGCCATCGTGAACGCGAGCTGGTAGCCGTGCAGCGTCGGGACCTCGGCGCCGCCCAGCAGGCTCGTGTGGTGCACGAGGACGGCGGCGACCGCGGCGCTGGAGACGGCCTGGCCGATGGTGCGCATGAGCACGTTGACCCCGTTCGCGGAGGCGGTCGCGCCGGCCGGGACGGCGCGCAGGATCAGGGTGGGCAGCGCCGAGTAGGCGAGGGTGGTGCCGGTCGAGACGACGGCGGCGCCGACCAGGATCACCCACAGGTCGGTGCTGTCGGCGATGCGGATCGCGTAGCCGAGCGCGAGGACGACGCCGCCGACGGCGAGGGTGATGCGGGGGCCGCGCGCCGTGGAGATGCGGGCGGAGACCGGTGAGAAGAGCAGCATGATGATGCCGCTGGGCAGCATGACCACACCGGTCGCGACGATCGACAGGCCGAGTCCGTATCCGGTGGCCACGGGGGCCTGCACGAGCTGTGCGGTGACGAGCGAGTTGGCGTAGAAGGCGAATCCGGTGAGCAGCGCCGCGAGGTGCGGCAGGCCGACCCGGCGGCCGACGGCGAGCCGCAGGTCCACCAGCGGCCCGGCGGAGCGCAGCTGCTGCCAGGACCACAGGCCGAGGATCAGCACGGCGCCCGCGAACAGGCCGACGACGGACGCGCTCCCCCAGCCCCACTGCCCGCCCTGGGAGACGCCGAGCAGCAGACAGACCAGACCGGCGGCGAGGCCGATGGTGCCGAGGGCGTCGAACCGGCCCGGGGAGCGGACGGGCGATTCGCGCACCGCCCACCAGGCGAGGCCCAGGCCGACGGCGCCGAGGGCGCTGGTCGCCCAGAACATGACGTGCCAGTTCGCGTACTGCACGATGAGCGCGGCCAGCGGCAGGCCGAGCCCGGCGCCGATGCCGACGGTCGAGCTCATCAGGGCGACGGCGGATCCGGTGCGGTGGGGCGGGAGTTCGTCGCGCAGGATGCTGATGGAGAGCGGGACGACCGCGGCGGCGGCGCCCTGGAGCGCGCGGGCGGCGATGAGGATCCGGATGTCGGAGGTCAGCGCGCACAGCACGGAGCCCGCGGTCATCAGGGCGAGCGCGCCGAGCAGCACCCGTCGCTTGCCGTACATGTCGCCGGCCCGGCCGAGCACGGGGGTGAGGACGGCGCCGGCCAGCAGGGTCGCGGTGACCATCCAGGAGACGGCGGCCGGGGACGCCCCGGTGAGCCGGGGCAGGTCGGGCAGGAGCGGGACGACGACGGTCTGCATGACGGCCATGAGGATGCCGCCGAAGGCGAGCACGGGCACGGTGAGGCGCTCGCGCAGGCGCGGCGGCACGGGTATCGCTGCGGGGTCCATGGGTCTCCTGCTCGGGACGGCGGGCGGAGGACCTCTGCCGAGGTTGCCCAGGTTCGGTGAATTCTCATTCACCGATGTGGTGAATCAGTATTCACCATGCCGTGCCGTCCTGTCGCCGGCGTTCCGTGGCCGGCCGCCGCGCGCAGTGCCGCGACGAGTCCCGTCAGGGCGGGTCCGGTCGGCGCGGTGTCCCGGACGGCGGCGCAGACGCGGCGTACCGGTTCGGGGCCGCGGACCTTGCGGACGACGACGTCGGGGTGCCGGTTCCCGAGGCCCATCAGGGGCATCAGGCCGACGCCGATGCCGGCCGCGACGAAGCCCTGCGCCGTGGCGTAGTCGCCGCTCTCGACGGCGACGGCCGGGGTGAATCCGGCGGCGCCGCATGCCGCGGTGACGAGTTCGTGGCACGGTCCGGCCGGCCCTTCGGTGCCGATCCACGGCTGGTCGGCGAGGTCGGCGAGGTCGAGGACGCGGCGGGCGGCGAGCGGGTGCCCCTTGGGGAGCACGGCGCGGTAGGGGTCGTCGAGGAGGTCGAGGAAGCGCAGGCCGGTGCGCGGTTCGGCGTCGGTCCTGACCACGACGGCGATGTCGGCGCGCCCCTGCCGGACCTCGGTCAGCGGGTCGTCGGGGTCGATCGCGGCGAGGTCCACGCGGATCGCCGGGTGCTCGGTGCGGAACCGGGCGAGGGCGGGCGCGACGAGGGCGGCCCCGGCGGTCGGGAAGTAGCGCACGGTCAGCTGTCCGGTGCGGCCCTCGCGCAGGTCGGCGAGCGCGGTCTCGGCCTCGGCGACCTGCCGGCCGATGGTCTCCGCGTACCCGGTGAGCAGCCGCCCGGCCTCGGTGGGGCGCACCCCGCGGCCGACCCGTTCGAGCAGCGGCGTCCCCGCCTGTTTCTCCAGAGCGGCCACGGACTGGCTCACGGCGGAGGGCGTGTAGCCGAGGTTGGCCGCGGCGGCGGTGATGGATCCACCGGTGACCACGGCGCGCAGCACTTGCAGGCGTCGCACGTCGAGCATGCAGCAGAGGTTAACAGTGACTGCACTTCTTTTCACTTGTGCTGTCGTGTCGTGGGCGGCAGCGTGGTCGGTGAGACGGAGAGTCCAGGGATCGGCCGGGAGGCATCAGGTGGGCGTCGGTGTGCGGATGGGGGTGCTGGCCCTGCTGTGGGGGTCGGCCTTCCTGTGGATCAAGGTGGCGTTGCAGCACGGCTTCTCGCCGGTGCAGGTGACGGTGGTGCGCTGCGCGCTCGGCGCGGCGACGCTCCTCGTCCTGGCCCTGCCGGCCCGCCAGCGGCTGCCGCGCGGGCGGCGGATGTGGGGACGCCTCGTGGTCGCGGCGCTGTTCTGCAACGCGCTGCCGTTCGCCCTGTTCAGCATCGGCGAGCAGACCGTCGACTCGGGGGTGGCCGGCGTCCTCAACGCGACGACGCCCCTGTGGTCGGTGCTGATCGGGCTCGCCCTGGGGACGGAGCGGGGCCTGCGGCCGGTGCGGCTGGCGGGTCTCGCGCTGGGCTTCGCCGGTACGGCGCTGATCTTCGCGCCGTGGCAGCGGGCGGGCCTCGCGAGCTGGGGCGCCCTGGCGCTCCTCGCGGCGTCGGTGAGTTACGCGGTGGCGTTCGCGTACATGGGCCGCAAGCTCGCCGGGCACGGGCAGGGGCCGATCGCGGTCTCGGCGGCCCAGCTGCTCACGGCGACCGCGCTGAGCGGACTGGCGCTGCCCGTGGCGGGCGGCACGGCGTCCAGCAGCGTGGACCTGACGGGGGTGGCGGCGCTGGTCGTCCTGGGCGTGCTCGGCACCGGCGTCACCTTCTATCTGAACTACCGCCTCATCGAGGACGAGGGGCCGACGAGCGCGGCGACCGTGGGCTATCTGCTGCCGGTCGTCTCGGTGGCCCTCGGCGCCCTGGTCCTCGGCGAGGAACTGTCCGTACGGGTGGTGGCGGGCATGGCGGTGGTCCTCGCCGGGGTGGCACTGACCCGACGCACCAAGGTCACACCGAGTCCACTGATCCCTGCCGCGTCCGGGCGATACTGCCGTCCATGACTTCAACGGACGCCCTGCGCTTCGGACTTGTCGGCACCGGCCCCTGGGCCCGGCGGACCTACGGGCCGGCCCTGCAGACCCACGAGGACGTCGACCTCGTCGGCGTCTGGGGCCGCCGCCCGGAGGCCGCCGCGGAGCTGGCCGCGGCACGCGCCACCACGGCCTACGACGACGTGGACGCGCTGTTCGCGGCGTGCGACGCGGTGGCGTTCGCGGTGCCGCCGGACGTGCAGGCGCCCCTCGCGGCGCGGGCCGCCGCCGCGGGCTGCCACCTGCTGCTCGACAAGCCCCTCGCCACGGACCCGGCGGCGGGCCGCGCGGTCGTCGACGCGGCCGGGGCCGCCGGGGTCGCCTCGATCGTGTTCTGCACCCTGCGCCACTCCCCGGTCAGCGCGACGTGGATCGCCGAACAGACCGCCGTCGACGGCTGGTTCACCGGCCGCGCCGACTGGTACGGGGCGCTGTACGCGCCCGGTGACGACGCCGCCGTGCGCGCGACGACGCCGTGGCGGGCGGAGCGCGGCGCCCTGTGGGACGTCGGACCGCACGCCCTGTCGGTGCTGCTGCCGCTGCTGGGCGACGTGACCGGGGTGACGGCGCGGCCCGGCCCCGGCGACACCGTGCACCTGCTGCTGCGGCACACGACGGGCGCGTCGAGCACGGCGACGCTGAGCCTGACCACGCCCCCGGCGGCGGGCGGTGTCGCCGTCGAACTGCGCGGCGCGGCCGGGGTGGTGACGATGCCGATGGGCGGCACGGCGCAGGAGTCCCTGGCGGTGGCCGTGGACTCACTGCTGGAGTCGGCGCGGACCAAGGTCGCGCATCCCTGCGACGTGCGGTTCGGGCTGCGGCTCACGGAGATCCTCGCGGCGGCCGAGACGTTCCTGGCGTCAGCCGGTGCCGAACCACGCCTCGGCGAGTGACGCGAAGTCGTCGGCCCCGGGCGGCGGCGGCAACTCCCGCAGGTACCAGGGGAGGTTGCTGTACACGTGCAGGAGCGTGTACGCCATCGCGGTGCGCGGGTCGACGGTGCGGCCGTACGCCTTGGCGAACCGCGTCATGAGGCGGGGGTCCGCGCGGGTCACGAAGAGCCCGACGCCCACGAAGTCGTAGTCCGGGTCGCCGATCATGGCGGGTTCGAAGTCGAGCAGGCCGCTCAGCCGCGGGGTGTCCGCCGCGCCGTCCACGAGCAGGTGCTGGCGCATGAACTCCGTGTGCAGCAGCGCCCGTTCGACCCGGCCGGACGGGGTGGCGGCAGCCAGGAAGGCGTCGATCCGGCCGCCCCACTCCGGCGGCAGCCCGCGCTCGCGCTGCCGCCGGACGGCGCCGGCCCGCTGCCCGGCGACGAACTCCGCCCAGTCCCCCGGGCCGACCACGTCCGCGAGGGGCGCCGGGTCGAGCGCGTGCAGCGCGGCCAGGGCCTCCCCCGCCGCGTCCACGAGCCGGTCCTGCCCGCTCCGGCCGATGTCCGGCCAGGCGACGGCGAGGTCGGCCCCGGCGAGCCGGGACATGAGGACGTAGCGCCAGCCGTTCTCGTACGCTCCCGAGGCGTGCAACTCCGGGGTGGGCACGGGCAGCCGGCCCGCGAGGTGTGCGAGGACGCGGGCCTCGCGCGCCGCTTCCCCCGCCACCGTCGCGGGGAACAGCTTCAGGACGTGCGCTCCGCCGATCGCGTACACCGGCAGGCTGCCCTCGGCGAACCGCACCGGGTCGGCGCCGGGCAGGCCGAGCCGCCGGCACAGGTCGAGGACGCCGGGCCGCAGCAGGGCGTCGTCGGCCACCAGCCGGCCGAACTCCTCGTCGGTCTCCACGCGGGGCAGCACGACCGGCACTCTATGCGCGGCCGCATCCCCGCTCCATCGGATATCCGCGCTCCCGCCCGCGCCCTCTACGCTGATGACCATGCCGCTCGAGATCAGCGCCACCAACCCGGAGCACCCGGTGCTCCTGCTCGCCCTGCCCTGGCACATACCCCTGGAGGAGTGGCCCGAGGAGTACCTCGTGCCGCTGCCGCGCGGCATCTCCCGGCACGTGGTGCGCTACGCGCGCGCGGGCGACGAGGTCGTCGCGGTGAAGGAACTCGCCCAGCGTCCGGCGCTGCGCGAGTACGAGATGCTGCGCACCCTGGACCGGCTGGGCATCCCGGCGGTGGATCCGCTGGCCGTCGTCACGGGCCGCGAGCAGCCGGACGGCAGCCCGCTCGAACCGGTCCTGATCACCCGGCACCTGGGCGGCTCGCAGCCCTACCGGTCCATGTTCGAGACGACGATGCGCCCGTCCACGGTCCACCGCCTGATGGACGCCCTCGCGGTGCTCCTCGTCCGGCTCCACCTCACCGGTTTCGCCTGGGGCGACTGCTCGCTCTCCAACACGCTGTTCCGCCGGGACGCGGGCGCGTACGCCGCGTACCTCGTGGACGCGGAGACCGGCGAGCTGCACCCGAAGCTCAGCGACGGGCAGCGGGAGTACGACATCGACCTGGCCCGCGTGAACATCAGCGGCGAGATGCTCGACCTGGAGGCGGCGGGCGCGCTGCACCCGTCCATCGACCCCATCGAGTTCGGTACGGAGATCGGGCAGCGCTACGCGAACCTGTGGAGCGAGCTGACCCGCACGTCCGTGTACCCGGCGGGCAAGCACCACTACATGGAGCGGCGCATCCGGCGGCTGAACGACCTCGGGTTCGACGTGGCCGAGATGCAGATCTCGCGGTCCCCGCGCGGCGACGAGGTGACGTTCGTGCCGAAGGTCGTCGACGCCGGCCACCACCAGCGCCAACTGCTGCGCCTGACCGGTGTGGACGCGGAGGAGAACCAGGCGCGGCGGCTGCTGAACGACCTGGAGAGCTGGATGGCGACCCAGGACGACGCGCCGGACGCCCGTCCCGAGGTCCTCGCGCACCGCTGGGTCCGCGACGTGTTCCGGCCGACGGTCCGGGCCGTGCGCGACCGGCTGCCCGCGCCCATGGACGCGGCCGAGCTGTACCACGAACTCCTGGAGCACCGCTGGTACCTGTCGGAGCGGGCGCAGCACGACATCGGGCTCGACGCGGCGGCGGAGGACTACGTGCGGCGGGCGGGCAAGACGGACGACTGAGGCGGGCGGTCGGTCGGTGCCCGCGGGGTCAGTGCCCGCCCTGCGGCTTCACGCACCCGGTGCCCTCGGCGTACACGCCGTGCGTCTCCACGTCGACGGTGCCGCCCACGCTCCCCTCGACACAGACGGGGCTGAGGTCGACCAGGTACCTGACGTACCCGGCGGCCCCGGTCACGGTCATCTGGTCCGCCCGGTAGCCCAGCTTGCTCAGCGCGGTCCGGACCTGCCCGTCGGTGACCCCGCGGTCCCTGGCGTACGGCGACAGCGCCTTGCGGACCTTCTGCTCGGCCTCGGCGGCGACGCACACCGCCCGGCCCGTGAGCCGGGTCGGGACCTGGAAGGCGTGGTTCTCGGCGTACTTGGGGTTGCCGTCGCCGGCGTCGGCGGGCTGCGAGGGCCGTTCGCCCGGCCGGACGGACAGCTCCGCGCAGGGAATCGCCGCGGGGGACGACGGGGCCGCGGCGCGCGGTGTCCGCCCCGCCCGCTCCGTGCCGCATCCGGTCAGCAGGACGACGGCCGCGAGCACGACTCCCGCGCAGGCGGCGGATCTTCGTGGGGTCATGGGGGCGAGATTACGCCGCACCGACGGTACGGGACCGGGCGCGGCCGGTGCCGTGGCCGCTACGTAATGGCGAGTGACGGCACCGACCGCAGCCAGTGACCTCCGGGTACCGGCCGGGGCCGAGTGCGGGACGTGCGTCGTGCAACGCATTTTCCGGCCACATCGAGCAAATTCGTGGCCCGGTCCCGCTTCCTCTTCCTCGAACAGCCCCAGGGGCTCGTGGGTTACCCGGGCCGGGAAATTTCGGCCATTTTCGAGCGGCCCGGCACAGGTGCCACATCGCTGTGCCTACAGGCGCACAGACGATGAAACCGGCAGGTGGGCAACCCCGCAGGTCCCATCATGACGGACCGTCTGATCGTTTTCTTCGGGCAATGTTTATTACCAAAGGCGATGGGAGTAATTAGACTGCTCACGCTCAACTCGGCGTGTACGAAGAGGGATTACCCACCATGAACAAGAAGGCGCTCCGCGCCCTGCTCCGTGAACGTCGCGCCCTCATAGCCCCCGAGTCCCACGGCTTCACCCGCCCCACGGGCCAGGGCCGCCGGGCCCCCGGGCTCTCGCAGCACCAGGTCGACCAGTTGCTGCACCGGACGCTGGGGACGTACCACCGGCTGGAGTCGGGGAACTATCCCAATCCGCCCACGTCCTTGCTTCGCGACATCGCCCTGCTGTTCGACCTCAACGAACAGGAATGGACGTCCCTCTGCCGGTTCGCGCTCCATCAGGACCCGCCCGGCCCCTTGCTCGCCTCCTCCGGGAAGGAGATCCCGGGCATCTGGCAAGAGGCCGTGGACGGCATCGAGCACATCGCGTACGTGACAGACGCGTCGTGGGATCTGCTCACCTACAACACGGCATTCGCGGAACTCTTCCCCGACAGCCACGTCCCCTCGAACACGATGCGCTGGATGCTTCTCGACCTCTCCGCCCGCCACACGCTGATGGACTGGTCGACGGCCTGGGTGCCGTGGATCATCCCGCAATTGCGCGCTGCCATCACCGCACGCCCCGACGACGAGATCCTCGGTGGGATCGAGCGGGAGATGCTGTCGATCCCCGAAATCGCCGCCGCCTACGACGAAGGCGGCGCAGTCGTCCACCCCGATGGCCACGAGCGCCCCCTGCGGCACGCACTGAAGGGTCCCGGCTGGGCCTCGATCTGTGCCGCCCAGCCGATGACGGCGCCGGGGTCACGCATGTTCATCATCCTGTTCCGGCCCGGCGCGGACCGGCCGGGCCCCACTCGTCCCATGCTGCGTGCAAGCCGGACCAACCTCTGGGGTCACACGGCCACCTCGTGAAGTACGTTGTGCAACGCCCCCCACGCCCTACTCGCATCAAGTGGGAGTTGCCCATGCCCGCGTACGTCTCACCTCCCCGGACCGTCCTCGGCGCCCACAAGGTGACCACCGAGGAGATATCGGACGACATACGCCGCCACCATCCGGATCACCCCCGCCTCACGGCCATCCTGCGCGTCGTGAACAACTGCGGTGTGCGCACGCGGTACTTCAGCCGTCCGCTCGACTCGGACTTCGTCTCCGGCGGTGCCGGTGTGCACGAGCGCACCCAGGCCGCCTTCCACGACGCCCTGGACCTGGCCGAACGCGCGGCGGTCAGCGCCCTGGAGTCCGCGCGCCTGCGCCCGAGCGACATCGATGCCATCGTCACCACGCACGCCACCGGCTGGGCCGTTCCCAACCTTGACATCCAGCTCATCCACCGACTGGGGCTGCGCCCCACCACACGGCGCATCGCGATGACCACCGCCGCATGCGGAGGCGGCGCCCAGGCACTGATCCGCGCCTCGGATCTCGTCACTGCACGCCCCGGCAGCAAGGTTCTCGTCGTTGCGGCGGAGGCCCTCTCCACCTCGTACAACCACGCGAAGTCCTCGATCGAGTCGATGATCTACAAGGCACTTTTCGCGGACGCGGGGGCAGCCGCGGTGGTGGCGGACGAACCATTCGGCCCCGGGCTCGCCATCGACGAGACCCTCGAGTACACGCTTCCTGACAGTTTCGATCGCTACAGGGGCAGGCTCGACAGCCACGGTATGCACTTCGAGTCCACCAAAGCCGCTCCGACGACAGCAGCCGAGACGCTCGCCGTGGTCAAGGAGTGGCTCGATGCGGACTCGCTCGACTTCGCGGTGATCCACCCGGGCAGCCTCAGCATCATCCACGACACCGCCGAGGCCTTCGGTCTCTCGCCGGACCTCACCCGGCACTCGACGGAATCCTTGATCGACGAGGGCAATCTCGGAGGCGTGAGCGTCCTGCGCGTCCTGGAGCGCACTCATACGGCACCACCCCGGCCGGGGGCCCGTGGTCTCACCGTCGCCTACGGCCCCGGCTTCTTCAGCGCGGCCCTCGATTGCCACTGGCACGCCTGATCCACCCCACCCCGCCCCCCCACATATTGTCCCACCGAGACTCATGTCCCATCGGGACACAAAAGGTGTACTCTCGGAGGCATGAAGGCGAACGATCCCTCCCCCACCGCGCCCCGGCCCCCCGAGGACCGTCGGCAGGTCAAGGCGCGGCGGACCCGGGAAGCGCTGGCCGAGGCCGCTGTCGGGCTCGTCCTCGAGCGGGGGCTCGCGGACGTGACCGTGGAGGCGATCGCGGAGCGCGCGGACGTCACCCGCCGCACCTTCAGCCGGCACTTCGCCGGCAAGGAGGACGCGGCGCTCGACTTCACCCGCGCCGACGGCGCCAGGATCAACGCGGCACTGAGGGCCCGCCCGGTCGACGAACCCCCGCTCGTCGCCTACCGGGAGGCCGTCGCCGACTGGCTCGCCGACCGCGACAGCCCCAGCTGGCACCACCGGCCGGAGCAGCGGAAGCTGTACGCCGCCGTGGACAGCGAGCCCGCCCTGTTCGCCGCGTACGAGCGCATCCGGGTCGACGCCCAGGACGAGTCCGTACGCATCATCGCCGACCGGCTCGGCACCGACCCGGCCAGGGACCTGCGTCCCGAGGTCGTCGTCGGGGCCGCGGCCGGAGTGCTGACCGCCGCGCTGCGCACCTGGGCGCGCGGCGCCGGCCCGGACGCCGAAGACCTCGCCGATCTGGTGGCGCGGGCCTACGACGCCCTCATCGGGGAGGCCGCCCGTTCGGCGGCGACCTCCGACAACGCAACCAGAGAGTGACACGCACCATGAGCACCACCGTCTCCTCCCCCGTCACCGACTACGCCACCGAGTTCGCGGGGAAGACCGCCCTCGTCACCGGCGCCGCCTCCGGCATCGGCCTGGCCACCGCCCGCCGCCTGGGCCAGGGCGGCGCGAATGTCGTCATGGCCGACTACAACCTCCAGGGCGCCGAGGAGGCCGCCGAGACGCTGAAGGCGGAGGGCGTCAAGGCCGCCGCGGTCGTCCTCGACGTGACGCAGCCGGCCTCCGTGGAGGCCGCCGTGCAGTTCGCCGTGGACACGTTCGGCGGGCTCGACCTGGCCGTGAACAACGCGGGCATCGGCGGCGCGAGCGCGCCCACGGGCGAGTACGACCTCGACGTCTACCACCGCGTCGTGCGGACCAACCTCGACGGCGTGTTCTTCTCCATGCGCTACGAGCTTCCCGTCATCGAGGCCGCGGGCAAGGGCGGCGCGATCGTGAACGTCGCGTCGATCCTCGGCTCGGTCGGCTTCGCCGGCTCCCCGGCGTACGTCGCCGCCAAGCACGGTGTCGTCGGTCTGACGAAGACGGCCGCCGCCGAGTACGCGGCCAAGGGCGTGCGCGTCAACGCCGTCGGCCCGGGCTTCATCGAGACCCCGCTCCTCAAGGAGATGGACAAGGCCGCGCACGACGGGCTCGTCGCGCTGCACCCGGCGGGCCGGCTGGGCCGCGCCGAGGAGGTCGCCGAGCTGATCGTGTTCCTGCTCTCGGACCGCGCCTCGTTCATCGCCGGCAGCTACCACCTGGTGGACGGCGCCTACACCGCCGTCTGATCGACTCCCGCCGCCGGAGCGGCGAAGCGCACCTCATGGGCCCTCGCGACGATCTCGACCTCGTCGCCGAGGGCCCATTCCGCGACCCGGGACGCCTGCGCCGCGGGCACCGCCTCGCTGATGCCGGGCGCGGCCGGGATGTCGTACGTGGCGTGGGCGTCGTGCGGCAGGACGACCCGGAAGCCGCGCTCCAGGGCGCCGCGCGCCGTGGCCATCACACACATCTCCGACAGCACGCCGCACACGGCGAGGGACCGCACACCGCTCCTGCGCAGCAGGACTTCCAGGTCGGTGTCCGTGAAGCCGTTGTCGTCGGTCTTGCGCACGACGCGCTCGCCGCCCGCCACGTCCGGCGGGAGATACAACTCCCAGCCGGGGGTACCCGGTTCGTCGACCGCGCCCGCGGGCCCGTCGTTCTGCACCTGGACGACGGCAGCGCCGGCCTCGCGGGCGCGGGCGAGCAGCAGCCGGGCCCGGTCGACCACCCGCTCGTGGTCGGGCACCGCCTCCCCGCCCGACACGAAGGCCGTTTGCAGGTCCACGACGACAAGCGCTTCCACCGGTGTCACGACCGTCACCTTACGGCGCTTGTGTCACGGCCCGAAGTCGTGGAACGGTCGGGGTGGAGCAGGCGGGGGCCTGAGGTTCCGACGAGGAGGGGCGCGGCGACGCGATGGGACGGCAGGGGAAACGAGCGGGAACCGGTGGGGGCAAGGCGCGCGAGGCGTACTTCGACAACGTGAAGTACCTGACCATCGTGCTGGTGGCGTGCGGGCACGCGTGGGAGCCGCTGACGTACGGAAGCCGGGCGGTGACGGCGGTGTACCTCACCGTGTACGCCTTCCACATGCCCGCGTTCGCGCTGGTGTCGGGGTACTTCTCGCGGAGCTTCGACATGGCTCCGGGGCGTCTGAAGCGACTGGTGTCGGGCGTCGTCGTGCCGTACGTCGTCTTCGAGGTGGCCTACACGCTGTTCTACCGGTGGCGGCAGGACGATCCGGAGTACCCGATCAGTCTGCTGGACCCCTGGTACCTGATGTGGTTCCTGGTCGCGCTGTTCATCTGGCGGCTGTCGACGCCTCTCTGGATGCAGCTGCGCCATCCCGTCCCGGTGGCGCTCGCGATCGGCACGGCCGTGTCGATGTGGCCGGGCGCGGGCGGTGACCTGGCGCTCCAGCGGGTCCTGCAGTTCCTGCCGTTCTTCGTCGTGGGCCTGGTGCTGCGGCCCGAGCACTTCTCGCGGCTGCGCAGCTGGCGGACCCGGTTGTCGCTGCTGCCGGTCGGTCTTGCCGCGGTGGTGGCGGCCTACTGGGTGGCGCCGTGGTTCGACGCGGGCTGGTTCTACCACCGCGGCAGCGTGGTGGGCCGGGGCGTGCCCGCGTGGGCGGGACTGTGGGCGACACCCGCCCTGTTCGTCCTCGCGCTGATCCTCACCGCCTGCTTCCTGGCGTGGGTGCCGGGGCGCAGGCTGTGGTTCACGGCGCTCGGCGCCGGGACCATCTACGCGTACCTGCTGCACGGGTTCGTCATCAAGGCCTCCCGGTTCGGGGCGTGGTACGACCATCCGTGGCTGCACACCCCTATGGGCGAGCTGGCTGTCACGGCGACGGCGGTCACCGGGATCACGCTGCTGTGCACGCAGCCGGTGCGGCGCGTGTTCCGCTACGTCGTCGAACCGCCCATGGACTGGGCGTTCCGTCGTCCCGAGCCGGAACAGCGGCCCGAGGAGTCCGCCGAAGAGCGCCAGAAGGTCACCTCCGGCGGCGGCTGACGGACTGGGCCGACGCGAGCAGGCAGTGCATGCGCTCGGTGAGCGAGCCGAGGTCGTCGGCGGGGCTGTGGAACGGGATGCGGACGTCGGCCTGACCGCGGGCCCGTTCGAGCCGCAGCGTCAGTCCGTGCCGGTCGACGGCGAGGGGCTCCACGCGGACGACGCCGTGCAGGCTCTCGGGGGTGAGGAGCCGGGTGAGCTGTTCGACGGCCTCGGGGTGTGCCTCGGCCAGATGGGTGAGCAGCCGGGGTTCGGCGAGGGCGAGCGGGTCGGGCGCCGCGGCGGCGAGTTCACCGAGGTCGATGCCGAGGCGTTCGGTGCGGGTCTGCAGGACGGCGCGTTCGGGGCGCAGCACCATCTCCTCACCGTCGGGGACGAGTTCGCCGGACAGCCACAGCCGGGCGCGCACCCGGTCGCGCACGGGCACGGGTGCGGCGTCGGCGAACTCCAGGAGTGCGGTGGGCCGGCCGTGCGGCGAGCAGAGCACCGCGGCGGCGAGCACGCTGTCCGGCGGCGGCGCGATCCGCACGACGCCGTCCTCGGTGACGCGGTGGGCGCCGACCAGGTCGTCCTGCCCCACATCGGTGGTGACGCCGCACGTCCACGCGGCGGCGAGCACGGAGCGTGCGCGGGTCGCCGTGGTGGGCACGGCGGTAGCGATCTGTCGGACACCCATCCCGAACCTCCATTAGGTAAGCCTTGCCTAACTTATCGGAGATCGTCGGTGGGGGTCCACCCCATCGCCCGGTGTCGCCACCGGGCCGCCCGCACCCGGGTGCGGTTGACTCGGCCCGTGCACCGATTCCTCGTCCTCCTCCTCGTCGTCGCCGGCGCTGCCGGGACGCTGGTCCTGTCGCTGCTGTCGTCCGTCTGGTGGTGGTGCGCCGCGGGCCCGCTGCTCGCCCTCGCCGCGCTCGGCGCGTGGGACCTCCTCCAGTCGCGCCACTCGGTGCTGCGCAACTATCCGGTGGTCGGCCACCTGCGGTTCCTGATGGAGTCGCTGCGCCCCGAGATCCAGCAGTACTTCGTGGAGCGCAACTACGACGGGCGGCCCTACGACCGCGACGTGCGCAACATCGTGTACGAGCGGGCCAAGGACCAGGAGGCCGAGGAGCCGTTCGGCACCGAGCAGGACGTGTACGAGGTGGGGCACGAGTTCCTGGTGCCGTCGATGCGGCCCGTGGACCCGCCGGAGGGGACGCCGGCCGTGCGGATCGGCGGTCCCGACTGCGCGCGGCCGTACGACATGGCGCTGCTGAACGTGTCCGCGATGAGTTTCGGCGCCCTGTCGTCGAACGCGATCCGGGCCCTCAACAAGGGCGCCGCGCTGGGCGGTTTCGCGCACGACACCGGCGAGGGCGGCCTCTCCGACCACCACCTGGCGTACGGCGGCGACCTGGTGTGGGAGATCGGCACGGGCTACTTCGGCTGCCGGACCGACGACGGCCGATTCGACCGCGCCGAGTTCACCGACAAGGCCGCCCACCACCAGGTCAAGTGCGTGTCCCTGAAGCTGTCGCAGGGCGCGAAGCCGGGCATCGGCGGGGTGCTGCCGGGCGGCAAGGTGAACGCGGAGATCGCGCGCGTCCGGGACGTCCCGGAGGGCGAGACGGTGGTGTCGCCCCCGTACCACCGGGAGTTCGGCACACCACGTCAACTCGTCGCGTTCCTGGCCGAGTTGCGGGAGCTGTCGGGCGGCAAGCCGGTCGGCTTCAAGCTGTGCGTGGGGTCGCGCACCCAGTTCCTCGCGGTCTGCAAGGCGATGCTCGCGGAAGGCGTGACACCGGACTTCGTGATCGTGGACGGGTCGGAGGGCGGCACCGGCGCGGCGCCGCTGGAGTTCGCCGACCACCTCGGCACCCCGCTGACCGAGGGCCTGATCACGGTGCACAACGCGCTCGTCGGCAGCGGGCTGCGCGACCGGATCAGGATCGGCGCGAGCGGCAAGGTCGCCACGGGCACGGACATCGTCAAACGCATGGTGCAGGGCGCGGACTTCACGAACGCGGCGCGCGCCATGATGTTCGCGGTCGGCTGCATCCAGGCGCAGCGCTGCCACACCAACACGTGCCCGGTGGGCGTGACCACCCAGGACCCGCGCCGCGTCCGGGCGCTGGACGTCGAGGACAAGGCGGCGCGCGTCCACCACTACCAGGCGGCGACGGTGCGCAGCGCCGCGCAGATCATGGCGGCCATGGGGGTGAGCGACCCGCGCGAGCTCCGCCCCCACCAGCTGATGCGGCGCACCGCGCCGCACGAACTCCTCTCCTACGCACGGCTCTACGACTGGCTGGAGCCGGGCGAACTGACCGCGCAGCCCGCCGAGCGCTGGGCCGCGGACTGGGCGGCGGCGCATCCCGATCGCTTCTGAGCGCCACCCGCGCACCCCAACTCCACGCGAACGGGGGGTGAATATGCCATCCGCCCACGCGGCACGATCCGGCGCGGCATCATGCCGCCATGGACGGTAGTGCGCTCCTGCGGGAGCTCTTCACGCCCGACGAGTACGACGCGGTTCGCCGGCACGCGGACCATCTGGGCGTGACAGTGATCGAGTACGTTCGCCGCTCGGCCGCCGAACGGGCCCTTGAGCGGCTGCACCTGACCGAGGCCATCGAGGCCCAGTCCCTGCACCTGGGGAAGCTGTCGATACCGCACGTGGAGCGGACCCGCTGCGGTGACGGCGCGTCGTCCCCGGCCCTCGAACGGTTCCTCGACACGCTGGCACACCCCGCCGAAGGCGGCTGACTTCGCCTGATCGCGCACTCCCGGGGCATCCGATCCCCATGACTACGGTGACAGCACGACGCAGGAAGGAGCGGTCGGCCCGATGGTGGCGGGGCTGCGTACGGGCCCTGGTGGCGCTCGTCGCATTCCTCGCCCTCGTCGCGTTCTCGGCCGTGCTGGCCCGTCTCACCCTCACGCCCTCGCCCGCGTCCGACCGGATCGCGGGGGCCAATCTGCGGCCGGGCGCGAGCCTCAGGCAGTACGCGGAGTCGTACACGTTCCTGGCCGCGTGCAAGCAGGTCGGCGGGAACCTCCTCCTCGGGGCGCCGTTCGGGGTGCTGCTCCCGGTGCTGGTGGGGCGCCGCATGCGGCTGCTCCAGGTGCTGCTGCTGACCGTCCTCTTCATGGTGCTGGTGGAACTGGCGCAGGGGGCGGTGGTGCAGGGCCGCGCCTTCGACGTGGACGACATCATCCTCAACACGACGGGGGCCCTGATCGGCTACGTGCTGGCGGGGCGGCGCATCGGGCACCGATATCACGCTCTGGCGGGCCCGCGGGAACGATCCCGCTTGGGGATCAGGTTCCGTGGGAATGGGGCTCCTTACCGAAGCAGGACCCACGAAGCTGGACAAGAGAGGAAGTGATCGTCATGCGTGCGTTCAGGGGCGCCGTCCGGCGTGCCGCACGCGTGGAGTTCCTCATGCCGCAGGGCTCGGGGGCCGCCCGTTGGGCCCGCCGCCTGACCCGGTCGTTCCTGGCCGGGCGCACGGACGGTACGGCGGCGGACGCGGAACTCGTGGTGTCGGAGCTCGTCACGAACGCCACCCGTGTAGCGGACAGCCACTGCCGGATGTCGCTGCGCCTGGATGCGGGCGGGCTGACGGTGGAGGTGCACGACGACGGTCCGGGCATGCCCCGCGTCAAGCCGCCGTCGGAGTCGGCCGAGTCGGGCCGCGGCATCGCCCTCGTGCACGCGCTGGCGAACCGGTGGAGCGTGGAACCGGATCCGCGGGGCGGCAAGACCGTCCGGGCGGTGCTGGCGCACTGCTGAGGCCGGGGCCCGGCCATCGTCCTGGCCATCGGCCCGGTCAGAAGCCCTGCCAGCAGCCCGGTCAGAAGCCCAGCCAGAGGCTCGGTCAGAAAGAGTCGCCGTACCAGTACGCGGCGCCCGGCGCGGCCAGGGTCCGCTCCACCGAGCGGGCCGGCGCGAGCAGCGGCCGGTACATGCCGGTGGTGTCGCTCCCCCGCACCACGGTGTCCGTACGCAGCAGGCGGGACAGCATCCGTTCGGCGTCGGCCGACACCGGCAGCAGGCTGCGGGCACGGACGGCACCGGCGGCCCTGGCGCGCACGGCCAGCGCCGCGTACAGGTCGCCGAGCCGGTCGGTGGCGCCGGTCGCGACGGCCGCCTCCAGGACGTCGACGCGGTCTCCGGTGCGGCGTGCCACGAGCCAGCCGCCGAGTCCGCCGTCCGGGTCGTCGGCGACCAGCGACCACAGGTCGGGGCCGTACCAGGACGGGACGCGCACCCGCCAGTCCTGATCCGTGCGGACCGAGGTGAGCGGTCGGCGTGCGTTGTGCTCGGCGTGCAGCCGGACCAGCGCAGGACGGTCGGCCGGGCCCGCGTCGCGGACGCCCGGGACCGCGGCCGGCGCGTCCGCCAGGAGTCCTTCGGCGTACGACCGCGGGAACGTCCGCCACCCCGAACTCCCGTACACGTCAGGGGTGTCGGTGAACAGCAGCGACCAGGCGCAGCCTTCCGTGAGCATGGTGGCCGTGGCCGCCGCGAGCAGTCCGCGGACCAGTCCCCTGCCCCGGGCCTCCGGCCGGGTGGCGACGCTGCCGATGCCGCCGACGCGGTGCGGGGCACCGTGGGCGTCGCGCACGGTGCGCGGGACGTACACGACGGCGGCGTCGAGAGCGCCGTCGTGCCGGGCCGCGACGAAGGTCCGGTGGTGGCGGCCCTCGTCGAGCGCGTACAGGGCGGGAAGGTGCGGGGCGGCGCCGAAGCAGCGCGCCCACAGGGCGTGCAGGACGGGTTCGTCGGACGGGGTGGCGGTGCGGATCACAGGACGAGGTTCCCCTCGGTGCGCACGTGGTCGCCGGGTGCGGGCAGCGCGGTGCGGTCGGTGCCGCGCTCGACGCACGCCGTGTGCAGCACGTCGGCGCAGGCGTCGGGTTCCAGGTGGAGACGGCCGCCGGTGAAGCGGCTGCCGGTGGCGGCGTAGTGGTTCGTGCCGGTGGCGATCCGGACGTGGGCGGTGCCGGGGTCGTCGGTGGTGCTGGTCAGGCCCGTCAGCTGCCAGGTGACGGCGCCGTCGCCGGGGGCGCGGCCCAGCAGCGCCCTGGCCGTGTTGGTGCCGGTGAGGCGGGCGCCGCTGATCTCGACGCTCTGGTCGCGGACGGCGCTCAGTTCGATGCCGGTGTCGGTGAAGGTGCCGCCGTCGACGACGAGGCGGGCGGCGCCGACGGAGAGCGGCGCGGCGTCCGCGGCGCCCTCGACGGTGCAGTCCGTGAGGTGCACGGGACCCGCTCCGCGCAGCACGAGCCCGTCGGCGCCCTTGATGACGCAGCGTTCGAAGTGGACGGGCGCGGTCACCGGCGCCTGCACCAGCACGCCGCCCGCGGGCGGCGTGAAGACGCAGTCGCTGATCACGGTCGGCCGGGCCGAGCGCGCGGAGCGCTGGGCGACGGCGAAGGTCTTCGCGGTGCAGCCGCGCAGTTGTGCCCCGTCGGCGTTGACGGTGAGGGTGCCCGCCTGGTCGAAGGTGGGGCGGGCGATGACGGTGACGTCCTCCAGGGTCAGGTCGGTGATCTTCGTGTTGGCCACGAACCACGAGCAGGTGTGCCGTCGTACGGTGATCCGTTTGGCCGAGATGCCCCACTGGGCACCGGAGTTGGCGATGTCCATGAGGCCGGAGTTGCCGTCGAAGAGGAGGTCGTGCTCGTACTGGCCGTGGGTGGTGAAGGGGTTGCCGCCCGCGTCGTCCCCGTCGCCGTGGCAGTTGACGACGGTGCAGTAGGCGGACGCCGTCAGGTCGTTCAGGTGGCGCACGTTGCTGGTGGTGCAGTCGGCGACGCGGCCGTAGAGGCAGTAGATCTGCTGGGTGAGGTAGCCGGCGCCGCCGTACTCGACGGTCGGCGGGTTCTTCAGGGAGCACTGTTCGGTGCGGAACCGGGTGCACCAGCGCCGCATGATCACGGGCCAGAAGCTGCCGGTGGCGTGGATGCCGGAGACGTCGCAGTCGACCGCGTACTCGTAGGACACGGGGTGGGAGCCGGTGAGTTCGTCGTCGCCCGCGCCTTCGAAGACGAGGTTGCGCACGTGGGCCCGGTCCACGGGTTCGACGCGGGTCCAGGTGAGGGTGCGGCCCTCCGCGAGGTCCCAGCCGATCTGGTAGTTGACGCGGACGTGCGTGCCGTCGACGACGTCCGTGACCTGGACGAGCCGCTGGATCTCCTTCTCGTACTTCCCGGCGAGCGCGTTCACCTCGACGGCCCACCACTGACCGACCTCGAACCCGGCGGAGTCCCCGACCTCGAACAGGTCGGACAGGTCGGGCATCGCCGTGGACAGGGCGTGGGTGTGCACCGTGTCGGTGGGGGTGCCTTGGAAGGCGAGGACGGCGCCGAAGGGATTGTCGTGGGTGTTGGCCTCGATGCCGGTGGTGAGCATGCGGTGGCCGTGGAAGTCGAGTTCGATGTTCGAGCGGTGCCACAGGTGGCGTTTGCGGAACAGGAGGTCGGTGTGGGCCTCGATCCGGTGCACGGCCGGATCGGTGACCATCGCGTCCAGGGCGGCGTCGGCGGGGGTCTTCGCGTCGAGGTGGCCGAAGGTGCGGAAGTCGACGACCCCGGAGTGCAGTTGAAGCCACCGGCCCTTGCCCGAGGACGGGGCGGGGGCGATGACGGTGCCGCCGTTGTGTCCGGCAGTCGAGCCGGCGTCCCAGCGCACGGCCATGCCGCCGCCGTCCCCGGCCCGGTGATATCCGGCGACGATCACCACCGCACCGTCCCGGACCCCCTTCAGGGCCCGCAACGCGGCGACCGTGTCCACGTGCCGTACGTCGTCGTGGGACGCGGCCTGCGCCGGCGCCGGGCTCGCGATCACGGCGCCCGCTCCGGCCAGACCGGACAGCAGCAGGGCTCGTCTGCGTGACTCGTCCATCAGGACGGGACTCCTCAACTGTCAGGGTGGGTGAGGGAGTTGCGGTACGGCGGCATGAACCGCATGCGGGGCATCTGGTCGGCCAGGACACCGCCGTCGACGACGAGCCGGGCGCCGGTGACGTACGCACCGGCGTCGGAGGCGAGCAGCAGCAGCGCGCCGACGCAGTCGTCGGGCCGGGCGTAGTGGCCGAGCGGGATGCGCTCCCGGTAGGCCGCCTCGAACGCCTCCCGGTCGAAGGGGAACTCGCCGTCGATCGGGGTCTCGACCATGCCGGGCGCGAGGGTGTTCGCGGTGATGCCGTGCGGGGCGAGCTCGACGGCGAAGGTCTCCGTGAGGAGCTGCGCCGCCGCCTTGGACGCGTTGTAGTGGGCCAGGCCCGCCTCGGCGACCAGCGCGTTCTTCGAGGTGATGGTGACGACGCGGCCGCGCACCCCGTCCGCGACCATGTGCTCGGTCACCCGCTGGGTGAGGAAGAAGACGGCGTCGACGTTGACGCGCATGACGGCGGCCCAGCTCGCCGGGGTGATCTCATGCACGCGCTCCAGTGCGGCCGTGCCCGCGTTGTTGACGAGGACGTGCAGCGGCCCGCAGTCGCCGCGGACCGTGTCGACGAACCCGGCGAGCTGCTCCGTGCGGGCCAGGTCCTGCCCGTACGTCCAGGCGCGGCGGCCCAACTGCTCGACGGCGGCGGCCGTTTCGACGATGCCGTCGGATCCGGGGAGGTCCACGAGGACGACGTCCGCGCCCGCCTCGGCGAGCCCGACGGCGAAGGCGCGGCCGAGGCCGCGGGCGGCCCCGGTGACCAGTGCGGTGCGGCCGGTCAGGTCGAAGCGGTCGGTGCCGCGCGCGGCGCCGCTCACGACAGGCCCAGCAGATCGAGCGAGGGCCGCTGGACGATGGCCTCGACCGCTTCGGCGTCGAGCGGGGGCAGGCCGGGGATGCCGGGGATCGCGGCGATCTCCCGCAGTCCCTTCACCGAGTCGTCGACCGTGGTGAACGGGTAGTCGCTGCCGAACAGGAGCTTGTGCAGCACGCCGTAGTCCTGGGCGAGCCGGAGGCTGTGCCACAGCTGGAACGGCCGGTAGTGCAGGGCGCTGACGTCCGCGTACACGTGCGGGTGCTTGCGGATGACGGCGATGCACTCGCCCTCGAAGGGGTGGCCCAAGTGGGCCAGGACCATGCGGAGTTCGGGGTGGCGGATGGCGACGGCGTCCAGGTGGCGGGGCATCGCGTACTCCAGCGGCGCCGCCGACACGAACGTGGTGCCGGTGTGCACGAGCAGCGGAAGGCCGTGCCGTTCGGCGTACGCGTACAGCTCGTCGTACGCCTCGTCGGCCGGGTCGAACCCGGCGTACATCGGCATCAGCTTGATGCCGCGCAGCCCCAGCTCCTGGTGGCCGTAGCGGAGTTCGTCCTGCCAGCCGGGCTGGGTGGGGTCGAGGGCGAGGTAGCCGATGAGCCGGTCCGGGCGCTCCGCGACGTAGGCGGCGACCGCCTTGTCGTCGACCCACAGGCCGCTGCGGCGGGCCTTGCCGCCGACGACGATCGTGCGGGTGTCGGCGGGTGAACTGGCCGCGTACTCCTCCCACTTGACCGTGAGGTCGACCTCGCCCGCGTGGGCGCGCGCCGAGTCGGAGGCGAACGGGTCGGTGAAGTCGTGGCTGTGGCGGAACAGATGGGAGTGGACGTCGACGATCATGTCCGGTTCCTCTTCTCCCAGCCCTCGGCGAACATGTTCCAGAAGCGGTGGGTCGGGGGGTGCTCCTCGAAGACCTCGTCGACGAGTTCGACGCCGAGGCCGGGTGCGGTCGGCAGGTCGATGTGCCCGTCGGCGGCGAGCGGCAGGGTGCCCTTGAGGGCCTGGAAGACGTGGTCCTCCAGCAGCGCGTCGAAGGTCTCCAGGATCTTGAAGTTGGGGATGCCGAGCGCGGCGTGCACCGAAACCGTGGTGCACAGCGGCGAGTTGGAGTTGTGCGGGGCGACGAGCATGCCGTGGGTGTCGGCGATGGCGGCGATCTTGCGGACCTCGGTGAAGCCGCCGGCCATGGACAGGTCGGGCTGGACGATGTCGACGGCCTCGGTCGCGAAGAGCTGCTTGTACTCGTAGCGGTTGTGGAAGTGCTCGCCGCCGGAGATCGGGAACGGGGCGCGCCGGCGCAGTTCCGCGTAGCGCTCGATGTGCGTCCAGGGCAGCGGCTCCTCGAACCAGCCGATGTCGTACGGCTCCAGCTCGCGCAGCAGGCGGGCCGCGGTCGGCATGGCGAACCGGGCGTGGCCCTCGATGAAGAGGTCGACGTCGGGTCCGATGGCCTCGCGGACGGCGGCGACGAGGTCGACGGAGCGGCGCAGTTCGGCGCGCTCCAGTTCGTGCAGGCCGGGCCCGAAGGGGTCGAACTTCAGGGCGGTGAGGCCCTTGCCGACGACGGCGCGGGCCTTGGCCGCGAAGACCTCGGGGTCGCGCTCGCCGTTGTACCAGCCGTTGGCGTAGACGCGGACCCGGTCGCGGCAGGCGCCGCCGGTGAGCCGGTAGGCGGGGACGCCGAGGGCCTTGCCCATCAGGTCGTACATGGCCTGGTCGAGGCCGGACAGGGCGATGCCGCCCATGTCGCCGCCGCGCAGGAAGTCGCCCTGGTAGAGGCGGAGCCAGACCTCCTCGATGTCGAAGGGGTCGGCGCCGATCAGATGGCGGCGGGCGAGGGACTCGGTCAGGGCGCAGACCTCCTGGCCCCGGTAGGGGTGGGTGATCTCGCCGACGCCGGACAGGCCCTCGTCGGTGTGGACGCGGACGTAGCCGAAGTCGCGCCAGGCGGTGCCGAGCATCAGGGTCTCGACGCGGGTGATGCGTCCTGCGGGGCCCGCCGGGCGGGTGGTGTTCACGGTGAGCATCAGCGGACCGCCCCGCCCATCGTGGAGGCGTTCTCCAGGTCGCGGGCGCCGCCCTCGGCGAGGACGGCCCGGACGGCGGCCTCGGTGCCTTCGAGGAGCCGGTCGACGTCGGCATCGGTGTGGGCGTAGCTGATGTGGCTGCGCTTGAGGTTGAGGGGCAGCTCGAACAGACCGTGGTCGAGGAGCTTGCGCCGGTAGCCGACGAACAGCGACGCGTCGTTGGCGAGCAGGTCGTCGTAGGTGCGCGGCGTGTCGGGGCCCGGCATGAAGTACG
The DNA here is from genome assembly GCF_030766975.1 of Streptomyces sp. KL116D. NCBI lineage: Bacteria > Bacillati > Actinomycetota > Actinomycetes > Kitasatosporales > Streptomycetaceae > Streptomyces > Streptomyces sp. KL116D. The sequence goes on from NZ_JASERH010000095.1 coordinate 263,342, forward strand.
AGACGAAGACGGAGCCGTGGCCGGTGACGACGGCGGGGACGCCCAGCTTCTCGTAGAGCGCGGTGAGTTCGGTGCGCACGCGGTTGCCGAGTCGGTAGACGTGCGCGTGGACGGGTTCCTCGCGGAGCTTGCGCAGGGTGGCGAGGGCGGCGGCGACCACGGAGGGGTGGCCGTTGTAGGTGCCGGCGAAGAACGCGGGTGCACCGGGGATGGTGGAGAAGAGGTCCATCAGGTCGGCGCGGCCGCCGATGGCGCCGACGGGCGCGCCGTTGGCGATGGCCTTGCCGAGCGTGGTGAGGTCCGGGGTGACGCCGCAGATGGCCTGCCAGCCGCCGAGGTCGTGGCGGAAGCCGGTGATGACCTCGTCGAAGACCAGCACGCTGCCGGCCTTCGTGGTCTCCTCGCGCAGCGTGCTGAGGAACTCCTGGTGCGGCAGGAGCGCGCCGACGTTGTGCGGGACGGGCTCGACGATGACGGCCGCGATCTCGGAGCCGTGCTCGGCGAAGGCGCGGCGCACGGCGGCGCTGTCGTTGAAGGGGAGCACGAGGGTCGCGTCGAGGACCTCGGGCAGGATGCCGGTCGAGATCGGGTCGTGGGAGCCGACCTTCTCGGGCGCGGAGATGACGTTGAGGCTCACGGAGTCGTGCCAGCCGTGGTAGCAGCCCTGGAACTTGACGACGAGCCGGCGTCCGGTGGCGGCGCGCGAGACGCGCAGCGCGTGGAAGGTGGCCTCGCTGCCGGTGGAGGTGAGCAGGACCTTCTCGACGGACGGGATCAGTTCGACGAGCTGTTCGGCGAGTGCGACCTCGCCCTCGGTCACGCCGACGCCCATGTGCCCGATGCGGGCGCCCGCCTCGGCGGTGGCGCGGGCGACGTCGGGGTCGTTGTGGCCGAGCAGCGGCGGGCCGAACGCGGCGTGGAAGTCGGTGAACTCGCGGCCGTCGGCGGTACGGAACCGGGCGCCGCCGGTCCCCGTCACGACGAGGTCGGTGAGGCCGGGGATGCTGCGCTGACCGCTGTTGACTCCGCCGGGCACGACCGTGCGGGCGCGCTCGGCGATCCGGGCTCCGGAGGTGGCGTCCGGGCCTGAAGTCATGGTGCTTGCTCCTTGCGTCGAGAGTCGTCGGTGTCGTGGGCCCTGCCCGGCCCCGCACCCTGGCGCCATCCGCCCGGCAGTCTCCGCAGGAAGTGTTCTGCGTCCTGCCCAGTGCGCAGGTTTTACAGAACAGTGTTCTGTATTGCAGAACAGCATGGAGACTACGGGCGCTTTTCTGGTGGGTCAACCCCCGGAAGTCAGATTGCCGAACAGTTTGTGACTAGACTGTTCGGTCATGACGAACAGAGATGGTCCAGGAACCCCACCGGCTGAGCCGAAGTACTGGGTCAAGAGCGTCGCCAGGGCCGCCGACATCCTGGAAATCCTCGCCGCTCCCGCGCCCGGTCACGGCTTGAGCGTCACGGAGGTCGCGCAGACCTGCGGGATCTCCAAGAGCGCCGCGTTCGGCACCCTGCAGACCCTGCGCTCGTACGGGCTCGTCTCCGACGACGGCGAGGGCATGAACCGGCGCTACCGCCTCGGCATGGGCCTCGCCCGGCTCGGCGACCGGGCCCGCTCCCAGGTCTCGCTGCGCGGCGTCGCCCATCCGGTGCTGCGCGAACTGACCGGCGCGACGGGCATGGCGTCACGCCTCGCCGTGCCGGAGGACGGGCACGCGGTGGTCGTCGACCAGGTCGAGCTCGACCAGCGGGTCCGGCTCGACCTGCGGATGGGCCAGCGCGAACTCCCGCACTGCACCGGACTCGGTAAGGCCCTGCTGTCGGCCGTGCCGCAGGCCGAGGCCGCGGCCGTCGTGGAGCGGTTCGGGCTGCCGCGGCGCACGCCGCGCACGATCACCGACCCGGCCACGTTCCTCGCGCACCTCCAGGACATCGACCGCGTCGGGTACGCGCTCGACGACGAGGAGGACGCCGAGGGGATCATCTGCATCGGGGCGCCCGTGCGCGACGACCACGGCACGTGCGTCGGCGCCATCAGCATCACGGGGCTCAAACTCGGGCTGCCGGCCTGGAAGTACCAGGAACTCGGCGGCCAGGTGCGGGACGCCGCGCGGCAGATCAGCGGGCAGTTGGGCTGGGTGGCGGAGTCCGTCTGAGCGCCCCGGCCCTCCGGGTTGCTGCGCGGGTTCCGGCCGCATGACGGCTGCTCGCGCAGTTCCCCGCGCCCCTGCCGGGGCTTGACGGCGCAAAACGTTCGACGTACGGTCCGTGCCAATCGGTCGGACGCCTTGCCGTCACCGGCGCTTCACCCCGCCCGACCTCGCATCCCGGCGCCTGCCCAGCTCGCCGGGAGAGTCCCGAGTCCTGCTCGGGCACGCTCACTTTCCAGCCATCCGCCCGCACGGCAGTCTTCACAGGAACGCTCCCCTCCCCCCGGCACTTCTCGGAAGGCGAAGTCCGCCATGAGCGTTCCGCAGCACCCGAGCACGACCACGAGAACCGACCGGCGCGCCCTGCTGCGCGCCTCCGGCCTCGCCGGACTCGCCGTCGTCGGCACCGTCGCGGCCACCGGCACGGCGAGCGCCGCGTCGCACGACGACGTCGCCCGCGTCGACACCGTCACCGCGTTGCGGGCCCTCAAGGGGGTCCGGGACGGTGCGGTGGTGATCGTCGCCGGATATCACCGGGCCGGGGACGGCGGCGGGATGGCCGTCCGCTGGGACGCCGGCTCGACTGCCGGACACAACGGCGGCACCGTCATCGCCCCCGCCCCGCCCTCGGGCAAGGGCCGGTGGCTTCAACTGCACTCCGGCGTCGTCGACTTCCGCACCTTCGGCCACCTCGACGCGAAGACCCCCGCCGACGCCGCCCTGGACGCGATGGTCACCGACCCCTCCGTCCACCGGATCGAGGCCCACACCGACCTCCTGTTCCGCAAACGCCACCTGTGGCACCGCTCGAACATCGAACTCGACTTCCACGGCCACCGCATGCTCACCACCGGCATCGAGGCCAACACCCACGACAACCCCTTCGGCGCCGTCCTCGCCTTCCAAGGCACCCCCACCGACACGGTGCACACCCACGCCCTGTCCACGGCGATGCCCGACCTGTCCGACCTGTTCGAGGTCGGGGACTCCGCCGGGTTCGAGGTCGGTCAGTGGTGGGCCGTCGAGGTGAACGCGCTCGCCGGGAAGTACGAGAAGGAGATCCAGCGGCTCGTCCAGGTCACGGACGTCGTCGACGGCACGCACGTCCGCGTCAACTACCAGATCGGCTGGGACCTCGCGGAGGGCCGCACCCTCACCTGGACCCGCGTCGAACCCGTCGACCGGGCCCACGTGCGCAACCTCGTCTTCGAAGGCGCGGGCGACGACGAACTCACCGGCTCCCACCCCGTGTCCTACGAGTACGCGGTGCGCTGCGACGTCTCCGGGATCGAGGCGACCGGCACCTTCTGGCCCGTGGTGATGCGCCGCTGGTGCACGTACTTCCGCTCCGAGCAGTGCTCCCTCGCCAATCCGAAGTCCGTGACGTACGGCGGGGCCGGCTACCTCACGCAGCAGATCTACTGCCTGTACGGGCACGTCGAGGACTGTCACACCTCCAACGCCCGGCACCTCAACGACTTCACCGCGTCCGCCTACTGCTACGTGACGAACTGCCACGGCGACGGCGACGACCAGGGACCGTTCGTCACCCACGGCCAGTTCGAGCACGACCTCGTCTACACCGGCAACTCCGGTCTGATGACGTTCGCCAACTCCGGTGCCGCATGGGGCGGTGCGGCCAAGCGGATCACCGTACGGCGGCACGCCTGCTCCTGGTTCGTGGCCCGCGTGAAGGTCACCGACCTCACCCTGGAGGACGTCACCGTCATCGGGAAGAAGTCCCTGGACGGGTCCGGGATGCTGTGGGTGAACGCCGACGGCGTACAGATCCGCGGCTGCACCGCGAGCGGTCCGCTCATCGTGTCGCAGGCCTCGAAGCGCTCGAAGCGGCCGAACGTCATCGCCGACTCGGCCTTCGCGTTCGCGCCCGGCGCCGAGATCACCAAGGCCGACGTCGACACACCGCTCGTCCTGCGCGCCGTCACCCTGTCCGGCATCGGCGGCGCCGCCTTCAACGGGACGGGCCCGCTGATCATGGACCGCTGCACCCTGACCGGCGCGGCGGACGCGGCCCCCGCCACCTACGCCCACCGCGACGTGCGCGTCAGCGGCGGCGAACTCACCGACACCGGCGTCACGTTGACCGGTGACAAGGACCAGCTGCTGCGCGTCGACGGCGTGCGGGTCACCGGCACGAACAAGGCGGGCGCCCTCCTCACCCGCACGGGCGGCGCCGGGCGCACCGTCTCCTGGCTGCTCGACGGCGTCGACGCGACCGCCCCCGCGAAGACGGCGCACCTCCTGGTCACCGAGGGCGTCAACCGCTACCGGGCCACGGGCTGCACCTTCACCGGCGGCCGGCTCGACCTGCGGCCCGCCGCCTTCGCCGACGACCGCAGCCATCTGCTGCACACCGGGTGCGTCGAGGACGGCGTCGAGCGCGCCGCGCTGCCCGACGAGGGCGAACGCGTCGCGCACACCGCGGGCACCGTCCGCTACTGACCCCCGACCGCCGCACACCCCCGAACCTCCAGGGAACCCCTGTGTCCACGCATCCCCCGATCACCGGCCGGCCGGTCCGCGTCGCCCTCGTCGGCGCCGGCAACCGCGGTCTCACCTACGCCGAGTGGATCAAGCAGCACCCCGAGCGGGCCGAGCTCGTCGCCGTGGCCGACCCGCGCCCCGCGGCCCGCGCCGCGTCCGGCGCGCCCGTCGGGTTCGACGACTGGCGGCCGCTGGCGCGGGAGCGCATCGCGGACGCGGTGATCGTCGCCACGCAGGACCGCGACCACGTCGAACCGGTCCTGGCGCTGGCCCGCGCCGGGTACGCGATCCTCGCCGAGAAGCCCCTCGCGCCGACCGAGGACGAGACGCGCACCCTGGTCGAGGGGGTGCGCGAGGCGGGCGTGCTGTTCGCCGTCTGCCACGTCATGCGGTACACGCCGTACACGGACCTGGTGAAGGACGTCGTCGACTCGGGCGTCCTCGGCCAGCTCGTCTCGATCGACCATCTGGAACCGGTCGGCTGGTGGCACTACGCGCACAGCTACGTCCGCGGGCCGTGGCGCAGCGAGCAGGGCTCGTCCCCGATGCTGCTCGCGAAGTCCTGCCACGACCTGGACTGGATCTCGTACGTCCTGGGCGGCGCCCGGATCGAGCAGGTGGCGAGCTTCGGGGACCTGCGGCACTTCCGGCCCGAGAACGCGCCGGAGGGCTCGGCCGACCGCTGCCTGGACTGCGCGGTCGAGCCCGAATGCCCGTACAGCGCACAGAAGTTGTACCTGCCGACGCTGCGGGAGCAGGGCCCGGTGTGGCCGGTCACGCACGTCACCGGGGCGACCGACGAGGCGGGCCTGCTCCAGGCGCTGCGCGAAGGCCCCTACGGCGTGTGCGTGTACCGCTCCGACAACGACGTGGTCGACCACCAGGTCCTCGCGATGCGGCTGTCCGGCGGGATCACGGCGACGTTCCAGATGGTCGCCTTCACCGAGCAGACGCACCGCCAGACCCGGATCTTCGGCTCGCACGGCTGGCTGCGGGGGGACGGCGAGCGCGTCACCGTGCAGGACTTCCGCACCGGCGAGAGCGTCGTGCACGAGCTGGGCGCGAGCGGCTCCAACGCGGCCGACGGGCACGGCGGCGGCGACACCGCGCTGGTCGAGGCGTTCGTGCGGGCCGTCGCGACCGGCGACCCCGCGGCCGTGCGCTCCGGCACCACGGCGTCGCTCGGCAGCCACCTCGCCGCGTTCGCCGCCGAGCGCGCCCGGCACACCGGGACGGTGCAGACCGTCCCGCTCCACTGACTTCCCCGATCCTTTCCCACCTTCCTGGAGGCCACCCTCATGTCCCGTACCACGTACCGGAGTTCAAGACTGCGCGCGGTCGCCGCGCCCGCCGCCGCCACCGTCCTCGCCGCGGGCGCCCTCGCCGGCTGCGGCGGCTCGGGCGGCGGTGCCGACAGCAAGACCGTCACCATGTGGACGTACCCCGTGATCTTCGACGAGGCGAAGAACAAGGCGTACTGGGACGGCCTGGTGAAGGCGTTCGAGAAGAAGCACGCGGGCGTGACGGTGAAGGTGGAGACCTTCCCCTGGGCCAACCGGGACACCGCGCTCGCCACGGCCATCGCCTCCGGCAAGGGCCCCGACGTCGTCTACCTCATCCCCGACCAGCTGCCCAAGTACGCGAAGAACATCGTGCCCGCCGACGAGTACGTGCCGGCCGACGCGAAGAAGGACTACACGGACTTCGCCCTGGACTCCGTCACCGTGGGCGGCAAGGCGCTCGGCGCGCCCGTCCTCACCAGCGCCAACCCGCTGATCTGCGACAAGCGGGTCTTCGACGCGATCGGCGAGAGCGCGTACCCGACGACGTGGGCCGAACTCGAAGCACTCGCACCCAAGTTGAAGAAGAAGGGCTTCTACGCCACCAGCTACAGCGGCGACACGCAGCAGACGCTCAACATGACCTTCTACCCGCTGCTGTGGCAGGCGGGCGGTGACGTGTTCGCCGAGGACGGCAAGAAGACCGCGTTCAACAGCGCCGAGGGCGTCAAGGCGCTCACGTACCTGAAGAAGCTCGTCGCGGGCGGCTACACCGACAAGGACCTGGTGACGACCACGCCGAAGCTGGAGCAGACGCCGGTCGCCAAGGGCAAGGTCGCCTGCACGTGGCAGAACACCCCGGCGGACGTCGAGCCGTTCTGGGGCAAGGAGAACATCGTCGTCAAGCCGCCGCTGAAGGACGCGAAGTCGGTGGGCTACGGGACCGTGGGCGCGCTGTCGCTGCTGAAGGGCGGCAACACCGAACTGGCCGGCGACTGGATCAACTTCGCGGCCGAGGCGAAGAACGCGGCCGGTCTGGAGAAGGGCGCCGGCTACTTCCCGGCCCGCAAGTCCGGCGGCGACCTGTACCCGGGCGACGCCCTGCAGAAGGCGGTCGGCGCGACCCTGCCGACGATGACGGCGGGCCCGCTGGAGGAGAAGGCCCGCGAGGTGATGGGCGTGCTCGCGCCGGAGATCCAGGCGGCCCTGCTCGGCAAGAAGTCGCCGAAGGAGGCGCTGGACGCGGCGGCGAAGGCCGCCGACGCGATGGCGTCCCGCGGCTGACCCGTCCCTCCCGCACGTTCCTGTCGGGGGCTCCGCCCCCGGACCCCGCGTCCCTCGGCCTCAATCGCCGGCCGGGCTGGGTCGTCCCCGTATCCGAAGGAGTCTCCCGTGGCAGTCGTCGCGGACCACACCCGCCGAACCGAGCGGCGCGGCCCACAGGCGCGCCGCGAAGCACGGATCGGCCTGCTGTTCGTCCTCCCCTGTTTCCTGCTGTTCCTCGCCTTCCGGTTCGGTCCGGGCGTGGCCGGTGTGCTGATGAGCTTCACCGACTACACCCTGACCGGCGGCGGAAAATTCATCGGCGTCGACAACTTCACCCGCCTGTGGGCCGATCCGCTGTTCTGGCAGGCACTGAAGGTGACCGTCCTGTACACGGTGCTGGCCGTGCCGGGCACGCTGATCGCGTCGGTCGCGCTGGCGCTGCTGACACGGCGGGCGTTCCGCGGGTCGAAGGTGTTCCGGTCGGTGTTCTTCCTGCCGGTGGTCACCTCGCTCGTCCTCGCGGCCACGGTCTTCGTGTGGATCTTCTCGACGGGCGGGCCGTGGGCGACGTTCGTCAGCTGGTTCGGGATGTCCGACGAGTCGTGGCTGTCGTCCGACACCCTGGTGGTGCCGGCGCTCGCCGTCGTCGGCGTCTGGTCCCGCTTCGGGTACGGGATGCTGATCCTGCTGGCCCGGATGCAGGACATTCCGCGGGAGCTGGAGGAGGCCGCGCTGACCGACGGGGCGGGCCCGTGGCAGCGGTTCCGGCACATCGTGCTGCCGCAGCTCAAGCCGGCGCTGTTCTTCCTCGCCGTCATCGAGACGACCGCGTCGTTCCAGGTGTTCGACGCCGTGTACACGATGACCGGCGGCGGTCCGGCCAATGCCAGTTACACGCTCGTGTTCCAGCTGTACGACGCGGGCTTCAAGTACTTCGACCTGGGCTACGCCTCCGCCATCGGGGTCGCCCTGTTCGTGCTCACGCTCGTGGTGGCCGTCGTGCAGCGGCTCGTGATCGGGAAGGACCAGTGACCATGACCGCACCGACCGTGGAGAAGGCGCCGAGCCCCGCGCCGGACCAGCCGGTCCGCACCGCACGGCAGCTGCGGCGGGAGGCCGAGAGGGACGTCGTGCCGCACGCGATGCGCGGCACCCGCGGCGGCCGGATCGTGCGCGGCGTCCTGCTCACGCTCGCGGCGCTCGCCACGATCTTCCCGTTCTACGCGATGGTCGTGCTGTCCCTGAAGCCGTCCGCGGCGGTCGACTTCCCCGGCAGTCTGCTGCCGTGGCCGCTGACCGGCGAGGCGTACGACACCGTGATGGGCGCGCAGGACGTGCCGCGCTGGCTGCTCAACACGCTGGTCTACTCGATCGTCTCGGTGGTCGGCGTGCTGTTGCTGGCGTCGCTCGCGGGGTACGCGTTCGCCAAGAAGCGGTTCCCGGGCCGGGAGGCGATGTTCTGGTCGTTCCTGTCGATGGTGATGGTCCCGTACCACGTCACGATGATCCCGACGTTCGCGATGATCGCGAAGCTGGGCGGCGTGGACACGTACTGGGGGCTGATCGTGCCGACCCTCGCCAATGCGCAAGCGGTGTTCCTGATGCGGCAGTTCATCCAGGGGCTGCCCGACGAGCTGTTCGAGGCGGCGCGGCTCGACGGGTGCAGCGAGTGGCAGGTGTTCCGGCGGATCGTGCTGCCGCTGCTGAAGCCGATCCTCGCCACGCTCGGCGTCTTCGTCTTCCTGTGGCACTGGAACGACTTCCTGTGGCCGCTCGTCATCGGCCAGTCCACCGACATGCGCACGCTCACCGTCGGCATCGCGTCGCTCCAGCAGCAGAACGTGCCGCTGAACGTGGTCCTGTCGGGTTCCGTCATCGCGTTCGTGCCCATCTTCGCCGCGTACCTGGTGGGCCAGCGCTACTTCACCGAGGGCGTCACGGCGTCCGGAATCAAGGGTTGAGACTTCACATGTTCGTCGATGAGGCGGCGCTCGAGGAGCGCCTCGCCACCCCCTCCCCCGCGCTCGTCGCGGATCTCGCCCGGCTCGACGGGGACCTCCTGGTCCTCGGCGCGGGCGGCAAGATGGGCCCGAGCCTGTGCCGGCTGGCCCGCCGGGCACTGGACGCGGCCGGCCGCACCGACGTCACCGTGCACGCCGTGTCCCGCTGGTCGGACCGGGCGGCGGCCGAGGCGCTGGAAGCCGACGGGGTCCGTACGGTCGCCTTCGACCTGATGGACCCGGAGGCCGACCTGGGCACACTGCCCGACGCGGGCAACGTCGTGTTCATGGTGGGCGCCAAGTTCGGCTCCGCGGGCGCCCCTTCGCAGGCGTGGGCGGTGAACGCGGCGATGCCCGACCGGGTCGCGCGCCGCTGGTCCGGCGCCCGGATCGCCGCGTTCTCCACCGGCAACGTGTATCCGCTGGTGCCGGTCGGCTCGGGCGGCTGCACCGAGGACGACCCGGTCGGTCCGGTCGGCGAGTACGCGATGTCCTGTCTGGGCCGGGAGCGTATCTTCGGCCACGCCGCGCTCACCCGGGGCACCCGGGTCGCGCTGATCCGCCTGAACTACGCGGTGGACCTGCGCTACGGGGTCCTCGCGGACGTCGCCTCGCGGGTCCTGGCCGGGGAGCCGGTCGACGTGACGACCGGCCACGCGAACGTGGTCTGGCAGGGGTACGCCAACGAGGTCGCCCTGCGCTCGCTCCTGCACGCGGCGGACGGCGACGGGTTCACCGTGAACCTCACCGGCCCGGAGACGGCGTCCGTGCGGCGCATCGCCCGCTGGTTCGGCGCGGAGTTCGGCAAGGAGCCGGTTTTCGCGGGCACCGAGTCCGCGACGGCGCTGCTGTCCGACGCCTCGCACTGCCACGCCCTGTTCGGCTATCCGGACGTGCCGCTGCGCACGCTGGTGACGTGGCAGGCCGACTGGCTGCGCCGGGGCCTGCCGCTGTCCGGCAAGCCCACCAAGTTCCAGGTCCGCGACGGAAGGTTCTGACCCGCACCATGACCCGCACCCTGTCCGACTCCCTGGACGTGCTCCGCGAGGGCACCGTCATCCCCGCCCATCCGCTCGCCCTGGACGCCGACCGCCACCTCGACGAACGTCGCCAGCGGGCGCTGACCCGCTACTACCTGGCGTCGGGTGCGGGCGGCGTCGCCGTGGCCGTGCACACCACCCAGTTCGAGATCCGCGAACCCCGGGTGGGCCTGTTGCGGCCGGTCCTCGAACTGGCCGCCGAGACGGTGCGCGCCGAGGCGGGCCGCCCGTTCGTGAAGGTGGCCGGTGCCTGCGGCTACACCGCTCAGGCGGTCGCCGAGGCGGAGCTCGCGGCGTCCCTCGGCTACGACGCGGTCCTGCTGAGCCCGGCCGTGCCGGGCGCCGACGAGAAGGGGCTCCTGGAGCGGGCCCGGGCGGTCGGTGAGGTGCTGCCGGTCATCGGGTTCTACCTCCAGGAGGCCGTCGGCGGACGCTACTTGTCGCCGGAGTTCTGGTCGGCGTTCGCGGACCTGCCCAGCACCGCGGCCGTGAAGATCGCCCCCTTCGACCGGTACCGCACGGCCGACGTCGTGCGGGCGGTGGCCGCCGCCGACCGCGCCGCCGAGGTCGTCCTCTACACCGGCAACGACGACGACATCGTCGGCGATCTGCTCACCCCGTACGACACGGCGGGCGGCCGCCGCTGGTTCGCGGGCGGACTGCTCGGCCAGTGGGCGGTGTGGACCCGGTCCGCGGTGACCCTGCTCGAGGACGTCCGGGCGGCGCGGGCCGGCGACCACGAGGCGCTGCTGCGCTGTCTGACCCGCCGCCCGGAGCTCACCGACGCCAACCAGGCGGTGTTCGACGTCCGCGGCGCGTTCCGCGGCTGCATCGCCGGAGTGCACGAAGTGCTGCGCCGCCAGGGCCTGTTGGCGGGAACCTGGTGCCTGGACCCGGCGGAGACGATGTCGCCGGGTCAGGCGGAGGAGCTGACGCGGGTGGCGGCGGCGTATCCGTGGCTGACCGACGACGCGTTCGTGAAGGAGCACCTGGATGAATGGCTCGCCTGAACCCCGTGTGGTGGTCGGTGTACCGCCGGACCTGCGCGCCCAGTTCTTCACCGAGGCGACCTGGGGGCGGCTCGCGGCGGCGGCGCGGCTGACCGTCCTCGACGCGCACACCGACCGGGCGGCCCTGGCGAAGGCGCTGCCCGGGGCCCGCGCCCTGATCACGTCCTGGGGATCACCTCAGGTCGACACCGAACTCCTGGCTGCGGCACCGGAGTTGGAGCTGATCGCGCACACCGGGGCGGCGATCGCCGCCTACGTCACCGAAGAGGTGTTCCGGCGCGGCATCCGGGTCACGCAGACCGGCGAGGAGATGGCGCGGCCCGTGGCGGAGGCCTCGCTCGCGTTCACGCTGGCCCTGCTGTACCGGGTGCACCGCTCCGACCACGCGCTGCGCACCGGCGCGTCCTGGGCGGAGGCGGGCGCGGGCCCCGACCGGCACGAGATCCGTGGCAGCGAGATCGGGGTGATCGGCGCGTCCCGCACGGGCCGCGCCTACGTCGCCCTGGCACGGGCGCTCGGCGCCCACGTCTCGGTGGCGGATCCGTATCTGAGCCCGGCGGAGGCGGAGCGGCTCGGCGTCCGACTGCGCCCGCTGGACGAGCTGTTGGGCCGCAGCAGGATCGTCGCCGTGCACGCGCCCGCCACGGCCGAGACCCGGCACCTGCTCGACGCGCGCCGGCTCGCGCTGCTCCCGGACGGCGCCGGACTGGTGAACACGGCCCGCTCCTGGCTGGTCGACGAGCAGGCGCTGGTGGCCGAGGTGCGCAGCGGCCGGATCGACGCGGCGATCGACGTGTTCGACGCCGAGCCGCTCCCCGTCGGCCATCCCTTCAGGGCCCTGCCGAACGTCCTGCTGACCCCGCACACCGCGGCGGGCACCGTCGAGTGCCGGCAGCGGCTCGGCGCGAGCGCCGTCACCGAGGTGCTGCGCCTCCTCGACGGGCAGCCGCCGCTGACCGCCGTGGGGCCGGACGCACTGGTACGGCTGCACTGACCCCCGTGACCGACCTCCGTAACGGACCTTCGTGAACGACCTCCGTAACGGACCCCGTACGACGTCGTGCGCGGCCCCGTACCCGCACGGCACGGAACAGCACCCATTGGAGAGCACACCCCTCATGCGTCTGATGCGCATCGGCCCCGCGGGCCGCGAACGGCCCGTCCTCGCCGTCCCCGACGGCCGGCACTTCGACCTGTCGCCGGTCACCGACGACATCGACGGCGCGTTCCTCGCCGCGCTCGGCGAACGGCCGGACCTGGTACCGCCGCCCGCCGACCTGACGGAGACCGACATCACCGGGCAGCGCGTCGGCGCGCCCGTGGCCCGGCCGTCCGCCGTCCTGTGCATCGGCCAGAACTACGCGGCGCACGCCGCGGAGTCGGGCGCCGAGCCGCCGGAGCGGCCGATCCTCTTCTACAAGTCGCCGAACACGCTGGTCGGCCCGTACGACGACGTGCTGATCCCGCGCGGCGGCGAGAAGACCGACTGGGAGGTGGAGCTGGCCGTCGTCATCGGCCGCCGCGCCTCCTACCTCGACTCGCCCGACGAGGCACTCGCGCACGTCGCCGGGTACGCGGTCAGCAACGACGTCTCCGAACGCGCCTTCCAGCTGGAGGAGTCGGGCGGCCAGTGGTCGAAGGGCAAGAGCTGCGCCACGTTCAATCCGCTCGGACCGGTCCTGGTGACGTCGGACGAGGTGGGCGATCCGCAGGGGCTGCAGCTGCGCTCCTGGGTGAACGGCGACCCGCGCCAGGACTCGGTGACCGCCGACATGATCTTCTCGGTGGCCGAGATCGTGCACCACCTGTCGCAGTACCTGGTCCTGGAGCCGGGCGACGTCATCAACACGGGGACGCCGCAGGGCGTGGCCCTGTCGGGCCGGTTCCCCTACCTCGGCCCGGGCGACGTGATGGAGATGGACATCGCCGGGCTCGGGCGGCAGCGCTCGGTCTGCCGCCCGGCCTGAGCGACCGCGGCCTCAGTGGCCGCGCTTGATCCACTCGTCGAGCTGCGGCGCCTCCGCCCCGATCGTCGTGCTGTCACCGTGTCCGGTGCGCACGACGGTCTCGGGCGGCAGCGTGAGCAGCCGCTCCCTGATCGACTCGACGATCGTCGGGAAGTCGCTGAACGTCCGTCCCGTGGCGCCCGGTCCGCCCTGGAACAGGGTGTCGCCGGTGAACACGGTGCCCAGCGCGGGCGCGTACAGGCTGACCGCGCCGTGGCAGTGGCCCGGCGTGTGCAGCACCGTCAACTCGACACCCGCAACGGTCAGTTGCTGCCCGTCGGCGAGGTCCGCGTCGGGCGCCCGGTCCGGGTGCGTGCGCTTCCACAGGTCGGTGTCGGCGGGGTGCAGGAGGATCGGCGCGCCGGTGCGCTCGGCGAGCGCGGGGGCGGCGTCGATGTGGTCGTCGTGCGCGTGGGTGCACACGATGGCGACGAGCCTGCGGTCGCCCACGGCGGCGGCGATGGCATCGGCGTCGTGCGCGGCGTCGATGACGACGGCCTCCTCGTCGTCGCCGACGATCCACACGTTGTTGTCGACGTCCCAGGTGCCCCCGTCGAGGGAGAACGTCCCGGAGGTCACCAGGTGCTCGATGCGGGCGCCGGAGCTGCTCTGCGTCATCAGAACATCACCACCGAACGCAGCACGTCGCCGTGGTGCATCCGCTCGAAGGCCTTCTCCACCTCGTCGAGCGCGATGGTCTCGGTGACGAACGCGTCGAGGTCGAGGCGGCCCTGGCGGTAGAGGTCGATGAGCATCGGGAAGTCGCGGGACGGCAGGCAGTCGCCGTACCAGGACGACTTCAGCGAGCCACCGCGGCCGAACACGTCGAGCAGCGGCAGGTCGATCCGCATCTCCGGCGTCGGCACGCCGACGAGGACGACGGTGCCGGCCAGGTCCCGGGCGTAGAAGGCCTGCTCGTAGGTCTCCGGGCGGCCGACGGCCTCGATGACGACGTCCGCGCCGAAGCCGCCGGTCAGCCCGCGCACCGCCTCGACCGCGTCGGTGGCACGGGAGTTGACGGTGTGCGTGGCGCCCAGCGAACGGGCCGTCTCCAGCTTCTTGTCGTCGATGTCGACCGCGATGATCTTCGAGGCGCCGGCCAGGAGGGCGCCCACCACGGCCGCGTTGCCCACGCCGCCGCAGCCGATGACGGCGACCGAGTCGCCGCGGCCGACCCCGCCGGTGTTGATCGCGGCGCCGATGCCCGCCATCACGCCGCAGCCCAGCAGGCCGGCGGCGGCGGGCGAGGCGGCCGGGTCGACCTTGGTGCACTGCCCGGCGGCGACCAGCGTCTTCTCGGCGAACGCGCCGATGCCCAGGGCCGGGGTCAGCTCGGTCCCGTCGGCCAGGGTCATCTTCTGCTTGGCGTTGTGGGTGTCGAAGCAGTACTGGGGGCGGCCGCGCAGACAGGCACGGCACTGGCCGCACACCGCACGCCAGTTGAGGATCACGAAGTCGCCGGGCGCGACCTCGTTCACCCCCTCGCCGACGGACTCGACGATCCCGGCGGCCTCGTGCCCGAGCAGGAACGGGAACTCGTCGTTGATCCCGCCCTCCCGGTAGTGCAGATCGGTGTGACAGACCCCGCACGCCTGGATCTTCACCACCGCCTCACCCGGTCCCGGGTCCGGCACGGTGATCGTCTCGATCGTCACCGGTGCGCCCTTGGCCCGCGCGATCACGCCCTGCACCTGCTGTGCCATGACGGTCAGCTCTCTTTCTCTCCACACGTACTCAACTCTTTGCTGCCACCCCATCGTCGCGCACGGGTCCGACGGGGAACAGCACCGGTGCCCACGTCGGAGCGATTCCTGGGATTCTTCGGACATCCGAAGAGAGTCCTGCCGGACTCCGGCGGGACTCCGTCAGGACTCCGTCAGGACCTAGGCTGCTGCCGTGCCTGATCGGACCCTCGCGGCATCGTCCACCCTGCTGCCCGTCGACGGCGTCCTGGCCGGGGTCCTCGTCGCGTTGCTGGTGGTGGCCGCGGCGGTGGCGGCCGTCTGCCGGCTCGCCCCGGACGCGTCGCGGCGCCGGGCGCGCGACATCGTGGTGGCGGGGGTGCGGGCGACGGTCCAGCTGGGACTGGTCTCCCTGGTGATCGGCTGGGTGGTCCGGCACGGTGCCGCGCTGCTCGGCTTCCTGCTCCTCATGTTCGTGGTGGCCGCGCGGACGGCGGGCCGCCGGATCACGCCGAACCGGAGCTGGGTGTGGGCGGCGCTGCCGATCGCGGCGCCGGTGGCCCCGGTCGTCGGGGCCCTGGTCGCGTCCGGTCTCCTCCCCTCCCGGGGCATCGCCCTCGTCCCGGTCACCGGCATCCTCATCGGCGGGGCGCTGACGGCGACGGTGCTGGCGGGCCGGCGCGCCCTCGACGAGCTGACCGCGCGCAAGGGCGAGGTGGAGGCCTGTCTGAGCCTGGGTCTCCTCCCCCACGAGGCGCACCTGGAGATCGCCCGCCCGGCCGCGTCGGACGCCCTCCTCCCCGGCCTCGACCAGACCCGCACGGTCGGCCTGGTGACGCTTCCCGGGGCGTTCGTGGGGATGCTCCTGGGCGGCGCGTCACCGGTGACGGCGGGCGCCGTCCAGCTCTTCGTCCTGGTCGCGCTGATGGCCGTGCAGGCGATCGCGGTGGCGACGACGGTGGAGCTGGTGGCGTGGGGGCGGCTGCACCGGGGCTAGCCCAGGACGATCCGATACTCGGGCGGGACACGAGGGAGGACGCCCGGGCTGGATACTGGGGCCATGCAGTTCATCTTCTTCATGACGCTGCCGGGCCTCGTGGTCGTCCTGACGGTGCTGGCCTTCGTCGACCAGCTCCTGCTGCGGGCCGGACGGGCCGGTGTCCTCCCCTGGCGCAACAGCGCCCGGCAGGGCCAGATATCGGCGACCGGTTTCGAGCAGCTGCACGCGAGCCTCTCGCCGGGCAAGCAGAACGAGCTGAAGGAACGGCAGTCGGCGCTGGTCATGCCGGACGACGAGGACGACGGGGCACCGCCGAACCGCACCACGGTGGACCTCGACGGAGGAACCGCGGTCGTGCGCCTGGGCCGAGGACGTGCGGCAGGCGGGGCTGCCTAGGCACCGGCCGCATAGCAGCGGACCTTAGGAACAGGCCCCAGGAACAGGCCCCAGGAGCGGGCCCCGGGAACGGGCCTAGGATCGGTCCATGAGCAGGACAGACCGCGCGAGCCGGGTGATCGCGGCACCCCCGGCGACCGTCTACGACGCGCTCCTCGACCGCGAGTCCCTGCAGACCTGGCTGCCGCCGGAGGGCATGAGCGGCCGGATCGAGCGGTGGGACCCCCGCCCCGGCGGCGGGTTCCGGATGATCCTCACCTACCTCGATCCCACCGAGAGCCCGGGCAAGACGTCGGACGCCACGGATGTGGTCGACGTCGAGTTCGCGGCGCTGGAACGACCGGCGCGCGTGGTGCAGCGCGCCGTGTTCGAGGCCGACGACCCGGCGTTCGCCGGCACGATGACGATGACCTGGCAGCTCACCGCGGCCGACGCCGCGACGGAGGTCACGGTCACCGCGACGGGGGTGCCGTCCGGCATCGACCAGGCGGTGCACGAGGCCGGGATCTCGTCGTCGCTGGCCCACCTCGCGTCGTTCGTCGAGGGCAGCCGCTGAGACGACCGCCGAGGCGACCGTCTGCGGGTCGGCATGATCCTGGAGAATGTGCGCGCCGCTGAGAGGAGCGCGACATGACCGACGACGACCTGTTCCGAGCTGTCCTGGCCAGGGTGGCCCAGGGGCGACCGAACGACTCCTCGTACGCCTTCCCGCTGCCCGACCCCGCCCCCATCGAGGCGGTGGAGGAGTTCGAGCGCGTCGTCGGCCACCCCATGCCCCCGCTGGTGCGCCGCATCTACCTCGAGATCGCCGACGGCGGGATCGGCCCCTTCGGCGGCAGCTACGCGCTGGAGGACGAGGACGAGCCGCTGGGGATGCTCAACGGCTACACCGAGTACCTCCACGCCAGGCTGGACCCCGAGGAGGCGCCGCCGCCGCCCGCCGGAGTGCTGTTCTTCTGCGACATGGGCTGCGCGCAGTCGTTCCTGCTCGACTGCCGCCATCCGGAGGGGCAGATGTGGTGGTGGGCAGAAGGCGACCGCCACAAGCTGGACCTGACCTTCCCTCAATGGCTCGGGGCGTGGCTGGAGGGCCAGAGCTGGTCCGGGGGCTCGGCTCACGAGGTCATCAACTCACTGAAACTGCCGGACGAATCGTGGATCGGCTCATGGGCCACGGACGATCTCGTCATCGAGGTCCCCGACACGCCGTAGCCGACTCCCGCGCAGTCGAAGACCTCGCCATGAAGGCCGAGGAGCAGGGTTGCAGGGTGCGGAGGCGGCGGGCACGGTGGTGGGACATGGCAATGCGGCTCTCCCATGTCCCCGGAGGCAGGATGTGAAGCCTGACGCACCGCAGCCGCCCGAGCCCACCGCGTACCGGGAGGCGGCCGAGGCAAGGATGAACGAGCTGGAGGGCGAAGTCAGCCAGCTCAAGCACGCGGTGGCCTCGCACGCCGACATCGACCAGGCCATCGGCGTCGTCCTCGCGGTCGGCAGGCTGACCCCGGCCGAGGCCTGGGACGTCCTGCGCGAGACGTCCATGCGCACGAACACCAAGCTTCACCGGCTCGGCGAGCTGGTGGTGGAGTGGGGCCGCGGCGGCGAGCTGCCCGCGGACATCCGCACGGAAATGGACCGCCAACTCCACACGCGCCAGGCCCAGAAGGCCGCCGAGCGCCGGG